>NZ_CP114767.1:1913750-2232708 GCF_027359925.1 Hymenobacter canadensis
TTTCCTGCTGCTTTATATGATTGCACCTCTACTTATTCGGCGCAGTGCGTCTGTTTTTCTGGGTAGCTTGCTGGGCCTTCTGCCGCTGGGTGGCGCGGCCTGGGCGCAGTGCCCGGCCACGACCAGTGCCTGCACGCCCGGCGCGGCTCCGGCCAGCAACTTGCCCTTCGGGATGGGCATTTTCAACGTGACGCTGGGCACCATCAACAGCACCACCGGCGGCGTACAGGAAGGCTTTCAGGACTACTCCTGCACGGTGGGCACGACGCTCACGGTGGGCCAGAACTACCCCATCAGCATCCGGACCAACGCCAACGCCAACGAGAACGTGCGCGTGTGGCTGGATGTCAACAACGACGGCACCCTGAACCCGACCACCGAGTTGGTATTCAGCTCCAACGCGGCCCGGGTGCATACCGGCACCATCTCGCTGCCCACCTCTACGGTGCTGGGCACGCGCCTGCGCCTGCGGGTGGCCGCCGACTACGTGAATGCGCCCATTCCGGGCACGTGCACCACGCCGCAGTATTCGCAGACCGAAGACTACGCCGTGACGGTGCAGGCCAACGTGGCGGCGCCCGTAGCCGAGTTTGTGGCCGACCAGACGCTCACCTGCTCGGGCTGCGTGCAGTTCACCGACCAGAGCCAGAACGCGCCCACCGGCTGGCTCTGGAACTTCGGCGACAACACCACCAGCACCCAGCAAAGCCCCAACCACTGCTACAGCACGCCGGGCACCTACACCGTCACGCTCACGGCTACCAACGCTGCGGGCAGCAACGTGCGCACCCGCGCCAGCTACATCGTGTATGACAATGCCGTGCCGGTGGCGGCCTCCTGCACGCCGGCCACCACGGCCTTCTGCTGCGGCTACGGCATCACGCAGTTCACGCTGGGCCCGCTCAGCAAATCCTCGCAGAACGGCCAAGCCGGCTACGAAGATTTCACCTGCACCAGCCGGGCGCAGCTCACCGAGGGCAATTCCTACCCCATTAGCTTTGGCACCGCTACCAACCCGCAGGATATCCGGGTGTGGCTGGACCTCAATAACGACGGCCAGTTCACGGCCAATGAGCTGCTGTACACGGCCCTGAACCGCATCAATCCCGCCGGCTCGGTGCAGATTCCGGCTACGGCCGTGAAGAACGTGCCGCTGCGCCTGCGGGTGCTGGCTGACTTTGTGGGGGGCGCCGCCACGGCCTGCGCGGCACCGCAGCTGGGCCAGATTGAAGATTATACCGTGACGGTGCGCAACAACACCAACCCGCCAGTGGCCGCCTTCAGCTCCAACCACGTGCCCGGCAACTGCCAGAACCCTGTGCAGTTCACCGACCAGAGCCAAAACGCGCCCACCAGCTGGCTCTGGAACTTCGGCGACAACACCACCAGCACCCAGCAAAGCCCCAGCCACCAGTACGCCACCGGCGGCGCGTTCACCGTCACGCTCACCACCACGAATGCATATGGCACCAACACCGTCAGCAAGGCCAATGCCGTGGTGCTGATGGTGCCCTGCGTGCGCTACTGTGAGGCCACGGGCACTACGCCCAACATCTGGCTGACCACCGTGACCATGCGCCGCGACGGAGCCATCGACTTCACCAATACCTCGGGCGCCAACGCCAACGGCTACGGCAACTTCGTGGACAAGGTGGTACCGCTCTTCCAGGGCACCAACACGTTTCTGGACCTGAGTGTGAATGCCAATTTCCAGCACCTGCTCTGGGCCTGGGTTGACTGGAACCGCAACGGCACGTTTGAGGCCTCCGAGCTGATTGCCAATACCGCCACCTCCGCCACCACCCTCACCACGGGCTTCACGGTGCCCACCAATGCGGCTTTCCGGGGCCTGACACGCATGCGGGTGATGGTGCGGCTCAATAACCTGCCGGCCCCCAACCCCTGCCAGGTGAACCAGAATAACTCGGAAGCCGAGGACTACTCGGTGCTGGTGAGCCAGCCGCAGGCCTCGGCAGAGGCCCGCACGCTGCCGGCCCTGAGCGTGTTCCCGAACCCTACGGCCGATGGCCGCCTGCACCTGCGCCTGCCCGACCCAACAGCCGCCGGCACTTACGCCGTGCGGGTGGAAAACCTGCTGGGCGCTTTGGTGCAGGAAACCAGCCTGCGCCTGAGCCCCAGCCAGGATGCCGAGCTGAACCTGGCCGGCCTGCCCCGCGGCCTGTATGTGCTGCGCCTGCAGAACGCCGACGGCCAGACCGCCGTGCGCCGCGTGCAGCTGCAATAAGCGAGGTGATGAGGTAAAAGTGATGGGGTGATGAGGTAGAAGAAGCGGGCCAGTATGGTCGTGCGGTGGCAGACAGCCCCTCACGCCAACCGTTTTTCTCCATCACCTCATCACCGCTTTACTTCATTCCCCCGCGCCTTCCTCACTCCACTCCTTCATTACCTCATCACTTTATATGCGCCAAACTGTACTCCGCGCCATTTATTTACTGCTGCTGCTGGTGGGGCTGAGCCCCGGCCGGGCCGTGGCTTCGCATTTGCTGGGCGGCGAGATGCGCTACCAGTATCTGGATGCCAACGGCCCGGCCACGGCCCGCTACCGCTACCGCGTGACGGTGCTCGTGTACCTGAACTGGGAGTGCCCGCCGGCCGGCGGCTCATCCAGCACCCAGTCCAACGTGCCCGACGGGCGCTGCAATATCTTCCTCAACATCTACGACAAAGCCACCCGGCAGCGCATTGCCAGCACCGAAGGCAACAATGTGTTTCCCTGCACACAGGTGAGCTGCTCGACGCTGCAGAACCCCATCCAGAACGACCAGCAGCAGGCGGGCACGTTCCGGCTGCCCCGCATTTCCAACCCCAGCATCACGCCGCCGCAGCCCGGTGGGTGCAGCATTCCGGCTGGCTCGGTGCCGCCGGTGCGCCTGGCCCGCTACGAAGCCGTCGTGAACCTGCCTTTGGCGTTTGATGGCTACGTCGCCGTGTACACCGACGGCACGCGCAATTTCAATATCGACAACCTGCAGAATCCCAGCAACCAGAACCAGACGCTGTTTGTGGAAATGGCACCGCCGCTGCTGCCCAACTCCTCCCCTACCTTCTCCGATACGGCCGTAGTCGTTATCTGCCAGGGCGACACTAGCATCCTCGTCAACAACGCCGTAGACCCCGACGGCGACCGGCTGATTTATTCGTTCAGCACGCCCTACAACGGCAACCAGGGCGCGGCGCCCACTTTCGTTGCGCCGCCCAGCGTCACGTATGCTAACACGGGCGGCTACTCGGCCACCACGCCATTTGGCAGCGGCCCCGGCAACTATGCGTTTCTCAACGCCAGCAACGGCATCAGCCGCTACGCCACCTCCCGCGTGGGCCGCTACGTGGTGGCGGTGGAAGTCAAGGAATATCGCACCATCAACGGCGCGGAAGTGCTGATCGGCTCCACGAGGCGCGAAATCCAGCTGGTGTCACGTACCTGTTCGCCGAATAACTCGCCGCAGTTTACGGCCGCCACCACCGCGCAGCCGCGTTTGTTTACCGTTGAGGAAGGCCAGTCGGTCAGCTTCAACCTCGGCGCCACCGACCCCGACGGCAACCCCATCAACCTGCGCGTCAATAGCGTGCTGCTCGATGGCAGCGGCCCCTTCAATGCCACCTTTGCCGGCAGCCAGGGCACCGTATTGCCGGGCGCCGTGAGCGGCAGCGCCACCGTGCAGGGCACGGGCGCCGTCAATGGTCAGTTTGTGTTCGACAGCCAGTGCGGCAACGGCCGCGCCACGCCCTACGACGTGGTGGTGACCGCCACTGACGTGGCGTGCGGCGCGAAAAGCGTGGCCGACGTGTTCCAGATTCAGGTGACGAAAGCATTTGGTCCAAACAGCATCAGCGGCAACGACGTCATCTGCGACCGGGCCGTGGCTCAGCAGTATACGGCGGGTGGCCCTGCGGCCAGTTCCTACCGCTGGACCGTGCAGGGCGGCACCATTCAGGGCCCGGCCACCAACAACACCGTGCAGGTTCTCTGGACCGGCACCGGCGCCGGCCGCCTGGTGCTGCGCGGCGTGTCGGCGTTCGGATGCCCCACCGATTCGGTGGTGCGCGTAATTGACGTGCGGCCCGCCGGTGCGCTAGCCGTGACGCCCACCGCAGCCGCTATCTGCCCGGGCGGCTCCACCTCCCTCACGGCTACCGGCGGCACTACCTACCAGTGGACTTCCAGCACCGGCCAGACGTTTACGGGCAGCACCATCACCGTTTCGCCCGCCGTAACCACCACCTACACGGTGTCTACTTTCGACGGCATCTGCACCACTACGCGCCAGGCCACCGTGACCGTCAACCCGGCGGCCGTGGCCAACGCCGGCGCCGATGTGGCTACCTGCTCCGGCGTGTCTACGTCGATTGGCACGGCCTCCCTGGCTGGCTACACCTACCAGTGGAGCCCGGCTACCGGCCTGAGCAATACCAGCGCCGCGCAGCCCACCTTCGTGCTGAGCAACACCACCAGCACGCCCCAGACCTTCACCTACCTTGTGACGGCCACCACGGCCCAGGGCTGCGTAGCCCGCGACTCGGTGCGCATCACGCTCAACCCCGCCGCCGTGGCTAATGCCGGGGCCGACCGCGCCGTGTGCTCCGGTACGCCTACTTCGATTGGCTCGGCCTCGCTCGTGGGCTACACCTATCAGTGGAGCCCGGCCACCGGCCTGAGCAGCGCCACCGCCGCCAATCCCACGCTCACGCTGCCCAACGCCGGCAGCGCGCCGCAGATGTTCACCTACATCGTAACGGCCACCACCGCCAACAGCTGCGTGAACCGCGACACGGTGCGCGTGACCATCAACCCAGCCGCCGTGGCTACGGCCGGCGCCGACCGGGCCGTGTGCTCGGGCGAAACCACCACGCTAGGGGCGGCTTCATTGGTTGGCTACACCTACCAGTGGAGCCCGGCTACCGGCCTGAGCAGCGCCACCGCCGCCAACCCCACCTTCACCCTGACCAACACCGGCACTACGGCGCAGGTACTCACCTACACCGTCACGGCTACTACGGCTGAGGGCTGCGTGGCCCAAAGCACGGTGCGCATCACGCTCAACCCGGCCGCCATTGCCAACGCCGGCCCCGACGCCACGCTCTGCGACCGGCAGTCGACGACGCTGGGCAGCGCGGCCCTCACCGGCTACCGCTACCAGTGGAGCCCGGCCGCCAACCTGAGCAGCGCCACCACAGCCCGCCCGGTATTCACGGGCGTGAACACCACCCAAACGCCGCTCACGCTCACCTACATCCTCACGGCTACCAGCGCGCAGAACTGCGTGGCCCGCGACACGGTGCGCATCCTCGTCAACCCACGGCCGCTGCCCGACAGCATCCAGGGCTCGGCCTCGGTGTGCCCCACGGTGCAGGGCATTGCCTACAGCATCCGGGCGCCGCGCTCCACGGCCTACCAGTGGCTTGTGACGGGCGGCACCATTGCCAGCGGCCAGGGCACGGCGGCCATCACCGTGAACTGGGGCGGGGCTTCCGCCACGGCCAGCGTGCGGGCGTTCCGGCTGAATGCTGAAGGCTGCTCGTCGGATACCGTACGGTTCCCGGTGCGCATCAATCAGCAGCTCGTGACGCAGCGGCCCACCGGCCCGCTGCGCGTGTGCCTCGCCGATGGCCCCTTCACCTACCAGACCCAGCTTACCAACGGTTCCACCTACGGCTGGCAGATTGTGGGCGGCACGCAGCTAAGCACCAGCCAGAACACGGTGCAGGTGAACTTCACCCGGCCCGGCATTGCCAAGCTGGTCGTGACGGAATCCAGCAACCCGGCCGGCGGCCGCTGCCTGGGCCAGAGCGACACGCTCTACGTGACGGTGCTGCCGTCGCCGGCCGCTAACCTGGCCATCAGCGGTCCGGCCCGGGCCTGCGCCAGCCAGACGGCAGCGCAGTTCACCTTGGCCGGCACCGCCGGCTCCACCTACGCCTGGACCGTGAACGGCACGCCCCAGACGGTTACGGCCGGCACCCTGAGCGTACCGACCGTCGTGGGCACCTACACCATCACGGCCCGCGAAACCAACACCAGCCTGTGCGCCGGTCCGGTGTTCACCAAAACCTTCGTGGTCGTGCCGCCGCTGGCTATTGCTGGTCCGGCCAGCTACTGCCCCGCCAGCCGCACCGGTTTGCGCTACAGCACCGCGACCCTCAGCGGCGGCCAGTATCAGTGGACGATAACGGGCGGCACCATCACCAGCGGCCAGGGCACAGCCACCGTGACGGTTGACGTGCCGGCCGGTTCGGCCAACGCCACGCTCAGCGTATCGGAAACCACCAGTACCGCCTGCGCCGCCACCTTCACCATCCGCCCCGACAACGCCACCGTAGCGCTGAACGTGGCCTCGGTGGATTTGCAGGATGACCGCAAAATCAACCTCGTGCTCAACGTGCCCAACAACTCCGGCAACGCCAACCGCGTGCAGATTCTGCGCCGCGTGGCGGGCAGCACCTCGGCCTTCGCCACCGTGGGCAACGTGCCCAACACCGCCATCACCTTTACCGATACCAGCGTGGATGCCGATGCCGCCGCCTACGAGTACCGCGTGGAGCTGACTAATGCCTGCGGCGACCTGCTGGCCAGCACCCAGCACACCACCATCCGAACCCTGGCCACGGCCGTGGAAGGTGGCACTGGCCGCGACGAAGGCAAGGTGAACGTAAGCTGGAACGCCTACCAGGGCTTTGCCGTGCAGCAGTACCGCCTCTACCGCCGGGCCGCCAACGGCACGGCCGAGCTGGTGCAGACCGTGGCCGGCACCACTACCAGCGTGCAGCTCACCACAGGCAGCGCCGGCTTCGACCAGTGCTTCCGGATTGAGGCCGTGGGCCCGGGCACGCTCACGTCCACTTCCAACGAAGCCTGCGTGCAGTTCGCCAACGACCTGGTGTTCTACAACGTGGTAACGCCCAACGGCGACAACCTCAACGACCAGTTCATCATCAAAAACGTGGAGCTCTACCCCGGCAACTCGCTGGCCATCTTCAACCGTTGGGGCAAGGAAGTCTACAAAACCAGCAGCTACCGCAACACCTTCGACGCCAGCACCACCTCGGCCGGCGTCTACTACTACCTGCTGAAGCTGCCCGACGGCCGCTCCTTCAAAGGCTGGTTCGACGTGGTCAAATAGGATCACGGATTACAGCGGATTTGACGGATTTATCGGATTTTGTAGTCGATTCAAATTCGGAGTTTGCTAAAGCAAAAGAGGCTTGCCGCTTGGCAAGCCTCTTTTTTTATCTGCTTAAAGAACTCGAACTGGTATCAGCCACAAGCAAAGAGTCTAAACTTGCCCCACCTATAAACAAAGAGCCCGAAAGCACCCCATCCACAAGCAAAGACCCCAAACGTGCACCTTCCACAAAATCCGTGAAATCCGCTTACATCCGTGCTAATCCGTGATCCATCCGATGAATCCGTCTAAATCCGTGATTACCTTTGTCCGGTGAGAAAATCCGTTAAAAACATCCCGGCGGAGCTGCTCCGCGAAGTCGAAATCACCGACATGGTGGCCGAGGGCAAGTGCCTGGTGCGCCGCGAGAACCTGGTCATATTTGTGACGCAAGTGGCCCCCGGCGACGTGGTGGATCTGCGCGTGACCAAGGCCAAAAAGAACTTCCTGGAGGCCGTGCCCACGCACTTCCACAAGTATTCCGAGCTGCGAGTGCAGCCCTTCTGCGAGCATTTTGGCACCTGCGGGGGCTGCAAATGGCAGCACCTGGGCTACGAAACCCAGCTCCAGTTCAAACATCAGCAGGTGGCCGACACCCTGCAGCGCATCGGCAAGGTAGCCCTGCCCGAAATCCTGCCGATTCAGGCCTCCCCCGACCAGACCTACTACCGCAACAAGCTGGAGTACACCTTCAGCCACAACGGCTGGCTGACCAACGAGCAGATTGCCAGCGGCCACAACTACGAGCGGCGCGTACTGGGCTTCCACACC
This sequence comes from Hymenobacter canadensis, assembly GCF_027359925.1. NCBI lineage: Bacteria > Pseudomonadati > Bacteroidota > Cytophagia > Cytophagales > Hymenobacteraceae > Hymenobacter > Hymenobacter canadensis. The sequence goes on from NZ_CP114767.1 coordinate 1,921,703, forward strand.
CCCGGCCGCTTCGATAAGATTCTCGACATCAACCACTGCTGGCTGCAGCCCGACCCCAGCAACCAGATCCGGCTGGCCGTGCGCGACTACGCCCTGGAGCACGACCTGCCCTTCAACAACCTTGTCACCCAGGAAGGCTTCCTGCGTAACCTCATCATCCGGACGGCCAACACCGGCGACCTGATGGTGATTCTGCAGTGCTACTACGCCCACGACGCACTGATTCCGCTGCTGGATTTCCTGCACGAGCGGTTTCCGCAAATCACCTCCCTCAACTACGTGCTCAACGACAAGGGAAACGAAACCTTCCACGACCTGGAGGTGGTGTGCTACCAGGGCGAGCCGCACATTCACGAGGAAATGGAAGGCCTGCGCTTCCGCGTCGGCCCGAAATCCTTCTACCAGACCAACTCAGAGGGCGCCTTCAACCTCTACAAAATCACCCGCGACTTCGCCCAACTCACCGGCTCGGAGCTGGTGTATGACCTCTACACCGGCGCCGGCACCATCGCCAACTTCGTGGCCCGGCAGGCGAAACATGTAGTGGGCGTGGAGTATGTGGAATCGGCCGTGAAGGACGCCTACATCAACTCCGAAATCAACGGCACCACCAACACCGAGTTCTACGCCGGCGACATGAAGGACGTGCTCAACGCCGAGTTCATCCAGAAGCACGGCCGCCCCGACGTGGTCATCACTGACCCGCCCCGCGCCGGCATGCACCCCGACGTAGTGGCTCGCCTCCTCGAAATGCGCGCCCCCCGCATCGTCTACGTCAGCTGCAACCCCGGCACCCAGGCCCGCGACCTGGAGCTGCTGGACGAAGCGTATAAAGTAGTAAAAGTGCAGCCCGTGGACATGTTCCCCCACACCCACCACGTGGAGAATGTGGTACTGCTTGAGTTGCGGTAACTGTCATCCTGAACGCCGTGCTGACCCACGAAAAACTGGATGTTTATGCGCGCTACAAAGGCAACTGGGAAAACTGGCTACGTAGCTCAGAAGGAATCTATAGTCTGCAAGCAGGCAAGCCCAGCTTGTTAACGGATGAAGATTGGTCTTTAATCGACAGGAGCGTACAGGACTTATATCTTATCCAGAACGGACTGGCGGCCAAATCTTATACAGAAGAGCTTGAGGCCAAAGTATCGGCTCTTTGCGAGGACTCCACAGTTATGCAAAAGATGCGAGAACTGGTCCCTTACCAGTATGGTCTCTGGAACCAGAAAATCTCGCCAGAACAATCTTTACTGATACGATTTATTGATTGGGTGTTTCGTTTGTTTGCCTGATACCTTCAGCCTGCTAGATTATGAATCACACCAACGGCACGAACACAGCAAGTATCTTATTATCACCGAATGGACGATTTGAAGCAGCTGGTCCTAAACGGTCCTCTAATTTTGGATGAATTGATTGCTTGGATGGATGGCGGCTCCGTCACACTCAAGCTCATTGATAGTAATGGCAGCGCATTCAATGTAGAGTTCGGCCAGACGATGTTGCTTGAAAAGCAGTCGTACGGGAATACACCGGGGAGCTTCCTGCTTAATGGGAAGGAAGTGCCTATTAGATCTGATAGCGAAAACACACTACTGAGGGCTTTGCGCAACATCCATTTCAAGGATTCTCTTCCAGCAGACCAGCAAACAGCCACCAGAGTATGGATTCAGGAACTAATAGATTTTGTTGAATCCGAAGAGTATTTGCGTATAGCAGCTCTTATGGGCCGATTACCCAGTTGAAGACAGAACATATGGACTACACCAACGACCCAGAACTGAACGGCAAATACCTCGGCACCATCACCAAGGACTTTGCTACCGTGTCCGATACGCTGAGTGAGGCTTCCTCGCAGATCCGCAAGCGGGATATTTCCAAGTATCCCATTTTCGTGTTTGCCCGCCAGGAGGTGCCGTTGGGCGGCCTGCTCATCAACGCCGACGAGCTGAACCTGGAGTGGCACGTATTCGCCAGCTACCTGGAGCTGTTCGTGCAGCAGGGCATCGTGGGCCAAGACGGCATCGAAGCCTTCCAAAGCACCTACCGCGACGCCGACGAGTACTGCTGCCTGTTCGTGCTGGACGAGGAGTTCACCAACTTCGTCTACATCCCCTACCCGGAAGATTGACAATCCTGTCATCCTGAGCGGAGCGAAGGACCTTATTACGCTAGAACGGCAATCGTAGTAACGACTCGTTCTAGCGTAATAAGGTCCTTCGCTCCGCTCAGGATGACAGGGTTTCTATTCTACACCCCTACTCAAAGTGGTTGAACCCCTGGGCGCGGAGCGGGATTGGCTGACCGGCTTTGGTGATGAGGTTCGCGCCTTCGCTCTTGTCCACCATGTGGCCGATGATGGTGATGTCGGGGTGGTTCTTGATTTTGTCGTGGTCTGACAAGGGCACGGTGAAGAGCAGCTCGTAGTCCTCGCCGCCGTTGAGCATGCACATGATGGGGTCGAGGTTAAACTCCTCGGCCACTTCCAGCGTGGGGTTGGCGATGGGTAGGTTCTCGGTGAACACGCGGGCCCCCGTGCCGCTGGCGGCACACAGGTGCAGCACCTCGGAGGCCAGCCCGTCGGAAATGTCAATCATGCTGGTGGGCACCACGCCCAGGTCGCGCAGCTCGTGCACCACGTCCATGCGGGCCTCGGGGCGCAGCTGGCGCTGCAGCACGTAGGGGTATTTATCCAGCTCAGGCTGGGTTTCGGGGTCGGCCTGCCAAGCTTGCTTTTCACGCTCCAGCACCTGCAGGCCCAGGTAGGCCCCGCCCAGGTCGCCAGTTACGCAGAGCAGGTCGTTGGGGCCGGCGCCGCTACGGCGCACGGCTTTGCCGGCTTCGGCCAGGCCCAGGGCCGTGATGCCGATGGTCAGGCCGCTGCGGCTGCCAGTGGTGTCGCCGCCCACTACGTCCACGTTGTAGGCCTCGCAGGCCAGCCGGATACCTTCGTACAGCTCCTCCACGGCTTCTACCGAGAAGCGCGACGGCACGCTCAGGGCCACCACAATCTGGGTGGGCAGGGCGTTCATGGCCGCCACATCCGATACGTTCACGGCCACGGCTTTGTAGCCCAGGTGTTTGAGCGGGCAGAATGTGAGGTCGAAGTGCACGCCTTCCACCAGCAGGTCGGTGCTGATGACCAGTTCCTGCCCGGCCGGGGGCGCCAGAATAGCCGCATCGTCGCCGATGCCGAGGATGGTGCTGGGCTGCTGCAGGTGTACGGTTTCCTGAATCCGGCGGATCAACCCGAATTCGCCTACTTTATCAAGGGGAGTTACGTCGCTCATTAGAATCGCTGATTTGCGCTGATTGTGCTGATTGGCTGGCCTGTTCACCAAGTAATGCCCGGCTGCCCGGCTACCATGGGCGCCAGGAGCAAAGGTACGACAGGAAGTCGGCGGCCCATATTCCGGCCAGACCGCCAGCGCTTCTCTCCATGAGCCCACAAAACAACGAGGCCCACGATAAGTCGTGGGCCTCGTTGCTCTTCAAAAAATCAGCGCAATCAATACAATCAGCGCAAATCAGCGATTTACTTCACCATCAGTTCTTTGTAGAGCTTGGTCTGGCCGTCTTTCGAGATGAACTGCACGAAGTACAGACCAGCCTTCAGGCCCGAGATGTCGAGCGTGATTTTCTCCGTCGATAAGCCCTGCGGCTGCGCCGTGATGGACTGGCCGAGGTTGTTCATCACCACGATAGAGCCCACCTTCACATCCTTCAGCTCGACGAACGCCGTGCCGCTGGCGGGGTTAGGATACACGCTGATGCCGTTGTTGAACTTCTCCAGCACCTTCAGCGGGCCGTAGGTACCGAACGGGCCTATGTAGTCGTTGTGCTCGCCGAGGCGAGAAAAACTCTGGGCAGCCGGATCCGCAGTGCCACCGCCAGATGGAAACGCTGACGAATAGGATTCCCACTCAGTAGATATATTGTAGCCTGTTCTAACGGTAGGAGTTCCTCCTTGTTGTTGAGGATTCACACGTACACCGGATGAAACACTAGCCCGACGAATCAATGACTGATTAGCCGACGTTACCAGTGTACCTCCGGCATCTTGCGCCGACCAAGACGTACCAGGGTCTTGACCAATAACGCCAAAGATATCTACCAGAACTGGAGTGCCTGTGCCGGCAGTGCCGCTTGTCCAGCGTACTAGCGCCAAAGCGTCGTTGCCGTTGTGATAGGCAACACCGCCACGTACCAGTGTTACGTTTGGAGTTACAGTGCCTACCGGGAAAGACGCCAGCTGGTCGGCTTTGCTGGTAATGGCTGTAATGGTGGCTTCGCCGTTGGCATACACGAAAGTAGCAGCGGAATTGAGCGTGTTAGCGCCCGTGCGGCGTACCAGCCTCTCTTCTTCGGTTACGGTAGCGCTGCCGTTGGAATAGCGGCGAATGGAGTAGGCATTCAGGCTAACCGACGAAGACGTGGGGTTGAAGACTTCGAGGGCCCGTTCGTTGCCGGTGGAGTTGGAAACGCCGCCGTTGTAGCTGATGCCCGACTGGTGAGCACCCTCGGTGTATTCCGATAGGAACAACTCGGTGCCCTGGCCGCGGGAAGTAGCCGCTGCCAGCAGCAGGGCTGACACTAATACGTAATGTTTTTTCATGAAGAAGGTTGGTCAGTGGTTCACTAAACTGCGGCCGAAGATAGGCACTTTGCGCGGGGTTTATACGTTATCAGCGCGTAAAACGCACATCGTCTATATAGGCAAGCATCCTGATTATCAGGCATGATACAGCATAAACACCCCGATTTCATTGCGCCTTTTTGTCCGGCCAAATGCCACTCAGCCGTCCGGACCGGCCGCTTAGCGGTAGCCAACGGCGCAGAACAGCCTTGCTCTCATTATCGTCAATTAGCATTTACTCGTTGCCGAGTGCTTTCTTCGCTGCCCCGAACCGCTTTTCCCTGCTTATGAAAAACACCGTTTGGCTGGCGTTGATGCTGGCCGCTTTCACCGCCTGCAACCGCACGCCCAAAGCCGTTGATCCGGCGTCGGCCTCAGCCGCGAAGGAGCAGCTGAGCGTGCTGCGCGATTCCGTGGACGTGCGCTGGACGCAGATGATGGCCAGCGACGACGCCAAGATTGTGGCCCAGGCCCAGATTCTGAACGAGCTGGAGCGCAGCCCCGGCGCCAACCAGCCGCAGCTGCAGCTCCTGGACCGCGCCAACAGCCGCCTCAAGGCCCTCCGCTACCAGCAGCTCAGCATGCAGTCGGCCCAGATTGACCGCTACGACTCCGCCCAGGATTCGCTGCTCACGGCCCTGCGCGGCCTCGTGACGACACCAGGCGCCGCCAGCACCACCGTGCAGAATACGCTGGAAACCATCGGCCAGTACGACGGGCAGGTGGTGGGCTACCGCGTTCAGTACGACCGCGCCGCCAAGCAGTTCAACAGCTACCTGCAACTGCATGAGAGCCAGTTGCAAGGCAAGGCATCCAGCAAGACTCTGGCACCGCTCCCGCTGTTTGAGCTGCAGAATTAGCACTGGCGTTCCAGCCACCGCAACCCAGGCCGCCCATCGGAACGAGGCAGTGCCGCACAAAAAAAATTGGGCCATGCAACCTATCCGGTCAATCACGACTCCTTGCTCAAACCGATAGCTGAGGTGCTATGCACCCCAACCTGTCTGGTTGAGTTGGTTGTGGAAAAGGCGACCGGTACTTACCGGCCGCTTTTTTACGTTTTAGCGGTTTGCTTATTGGCTCTGAATGATACCCTTGCAACCTCTGGTTGAGTTCCGGCATCTTACTGATACTGATTTTCTCACCTTCAATCCAACCAGAGCTTATGCTTCAAAACTACACCTTGCGTTTTGGGCTGCTTCTTGCCGGCCTGCTGACAGTGGCCTGCGCTAGAGAAGTCGACGAGCCGCAGCCTGACAGCTGCAATACTTCTGCCACCATCCAGTACCCGTTGTGCAACGTCCTCAACTGCGCGCAGCATCCCATTCTGCTGGTACTGGCCGACGGCAGGCAACTCAAGCCATCGGGGGCGGTGTGGAGCAGCTTCTGGAGTAACCTGGGCACACCCGCGCCGCAACGCGTCCGGATGTCCTATCAACTACTCCCGACCCAGGCCATCTACACTTGGGGCAACGCTGAAATCAGTTGCATTAGCTCAGTTCAGGAGTAACCAGCAAGTTCAGGTTCAACCTGACCATACATCAGCTTACACACGAAACGCCCAGCTACAGTAGCCGGGCGTTCGTGCTTGTATGGTTTTGGTTGAATCGTTTATAGCAGAAACCTGCTACAGCTTCGCCATTTCGTCGCGCACGAAGTCGGCGAGGGTACGCAGGTACCCGGTGCTGAAATCGAAGCGGATGCCGGCAGCGGCGTAGATGTCGCCGATGGGCGCGGTGTAGCCCAGGGCCAAGGCCTGCTTGTAAGCAGCCAGCCCCTGCGTGGGGTTCTGGCGGAAGTTGCGCCACACGGCAATGGCGCCGAGCTGCGCCATGGCGTACTCGATGTAGTAGAACGGCACTTCGTAGAGGTGCAGCTGCTTCTGCCACAGGTAGGGTTTGATGCCTTCCAGGCCCTTCCAGCTCACAGTGCGCTGGTTGAACTCGTCGAATACCTGCTGCCATTGCTGGTGGCGCTGCTCCTCGGTATGCGTGGGGTTTTCGTAGATCCAGTGCTGGAACTTGTCGATGGTAGCCACCCACGGGAAGGTTTCGAGCACGCCTTCCAGGTGCGTTTTCTTGGCGCGGCGCAGCTCGTCGGGGTCGGTGAAGAACACGTCCCAGTGGTCCATGCTCATCAGCTCCATGCTCATGGAGGCCAGTTCCGCTACTTCGGACGGTGGGTGCTTGTCGGCGCCGAGCGGCAGATTGCGGGTCAGGAACGAATGCACGGCGTGGCCGCCTTCGTGTAGCATGGTCACCACGTCGCGCAGCGAGCTGGTGGCGTTCATGAAGATGAACGGCACGCCGGTTTCGTCGAGCGGGTAGTTGTAGCCGCCGGGGGCCTTGCCCTTGCGGCTTTCCAGGTCGAGGTGGCCCATCTGGCGCATGGTGCGCAGGCAGTCGCCGAGGTAGGGGTCGAGGCGCTGGAACACGTCGATGGTCTTTTCCAGCAGCTCTGCCCCCGTCCCGAAGGGCCGCAGCGGCGCTTTGCCGCTCACGTCCACGTCCAGGTCCCAGGGGCGCAGTTCGGGCAGGCCCAGATCCTGGCGGCGCTCCAGGTCGAGGTCGTCGATGAGCGGCACCACGGTTTCGCGGATGGCCCGATGGAAGTTGAAGCAGTCCTGCGGGGTGTAGTCGAACCGACCCAGCGCGGCAAACATGTAGTCGCGGAAGTTGGCGAAACCGGCATTCAGCGCTACCTGATGGCGCAGCCCGATCAGCTCCGTAAACAGCGCGTCGAGTGGCTCCGAGTCGCGGAGGCGGCGGGCCTGAATGGCGCGGTAGGCATCTTCGCGCACGGTGCGGTCGGTGCTCTTGAGGCGGTCGGCGGCGCGGGGCAGCGTCACTTCTTCGCCGTCAAACGTGACGGTCATGGCGCCGGCAATGGCAGCGTATTGCTGCTGCTTGGTGCTGATGTCGGTTTTGAGCGGAATGTTCTCAGCGCGGTAGATTTCCAGCGCCTGCCGCACCGAGCGCAGAAACACGCGGTACTTCTGCGAGTCCAGCTCTGGCAGAAATTCCGAGGCCAGCATCTTCTCGTTGAGGGCATGGTCGTAGGGCGCCACGTTGGGCTCAATCTCACTCACGAAGTACTGAAACGCCGTGCTGCGGGCCTCGTCCTGGGTGTCGCAAGTCATGCGGATGTAGCGCCAGGCCAAGTCCTCGCTCAGCGCCGACTCCAGCTCCGAGCGGTCGAGCAGCCAGCGCTCCAGCTCCGCGCCGGAATGGATGGTCCGGTCGCACAGCTCCACAAAAAACGGCTCCAGCGCCGCCCAATCCGTCACCGAGTAGTCTTCGGGCAGATAGTGGCGGGGCGGGCGCTGGGTATCGGTAGCCGAGGCAGTCGGCATTTCAGAGGAAGTAGACATAGAAGCTCGGATACGGGGGAAATGGGCGGCGGGGTATGGTACCACTATCGTTGGCCGATGCGGTTAAGGTCGTTCAACGATAGTGGTGTCACGAGGCCCTGCAGGCAACTCGTGGTACCACGACGGTTGCTACAGGCGCTAATCGATTTCGATAACCACGTCGCGGGTGAGTGGGTGCGCCACGCACACCAGCACGTAGCCCTGGTTCATCTCCGAGTCCGACAGGCCTTCGCGCTCATCCAGGTGAACTTTGCCCGAGAGGCACTTACCGCGGCAGGCTGTGCACAGACCCGCCTGGCACGAATACGGCAGGTCGATGTCTAGGTCGAGGGCTGCTTCCAGAATGGTCTGGCTGGGCTTCACCTCAAACTGGTACTCGGTGCCTTCGTAGTTCACGGTCACGTTGCGGGTCACGATCTGGCCGTCGTCATCGGAGTCCGACACGTCGCCGTGTCCGCCGGGCTGGGCGGCGGCGGTTTCCTGCGTTTCGGCAGCCGCCACGAAACTCTCGCGCCGGATCTGGGCCTGGGGCACGCCCAGCAGCTCCAGCGCCGATTTGGCCTCGGCCATCATGCCGTCGGGGCCGCAGAGGTAGTAGTCGGCCTGGGCGGGCGGGGCCTGGTGGCGCTGCTCCAGAATACGCAGCAGCATGGTGCGGTTGAGGCGGCCGGTGTGCTGGTGCGCCGCTACCGGACCGGTGGGCTGGCTGTAGATGTGCTCCACCTGCAGGCGGCCACCGCTCTGAGCTTCCAGCTGGCGCAGCTGCTGCCCAAATATCACGGAGGACTCGTTGCGGTTGCCATATACCAGCAGCACCTGGCTGCGGGGCTCGTCGCGCAGCACGGCCTTCAGCATGCTCATGAGCGGGGTGATGCCCGAGCCGGCGCCTACCAGCACCAGCGAGCGGGCCGCGGCGGGGTTGGGCGTGAGCGTGAAGTTGCCGAGAGGCGCCATGGCCTCCAGCTGCTGGCCCACGCGCACCGTGTCGAGCAGGTAGTTGCTTACGAGGCCGCCCGTTACGCGCTTCACCGTCACGGACAGACGCGGCGCCTCGCTGGGCGTACTGCTGAGCGAGTACGCCCGGCGCTCCTTTTTGCCGCCCGGCCCACAGGGCAGGATGAGGGTGAGGAACTGGCCGGGGGCGCTGGCGATGGGCTGGCGGCCGGGCGCTTCGAGGTGAATGGTGACGGCGTCGTTGGTTTCCTGGGTGAGTTCAACAACGGTAAGCGTGAGGTACGGACTGCTCATCGGGAGCTTAGGGGCTTGGGGACTTGGGAACTTGAAATCGGGGCCGCAAAGTACGGGATTCTATGGCGGATGCTTTAGCTTGCGGCGCCGCGACCCGGCGTACAAAATATTGCCCTGGGCAAATTCTCTGCCGCCGACCTGCAGCCTGTCTGCCTCGGCGGCAGGCAATGGCCCCTTGGTAACACCTTTCTTTTTAGCCTTGTTCAGAAGTATGCTTGCTGATCTGCTCGAACGCCACCAACACGAATTCCACCCCGTCCTGCCCGTCGACCTGAATGCCCCCGACGTGGTCCGCCTCGATTTCACCGCCCACAACCCCGTAGTGCGCGACGCCGACCTGCGCGACACGGCCGCTTTCGAGACGCTGGTTACAGAGCTGCTGGCCGACCAGAATGCGCATATCGGCGTGGGTGGCTACCTCGAAAACCGCGTCATCTACCGCCGCAGCCCCGGCCTGTTCGGCGACCCGGCCGTGCCCGCCCGCTCCCTGCACCTGGGCGTGGATGTGTGGCTGCGCGCCGGCACGCCGGTATTGGCCCCGCTGGATGCCACCGTGCACAGCGTCCAGGACAACGACAACTTCGGCGACTACGGCCCCACCGTCATCCTGCAGCACACCCTCGAAGACACCACGTTCTACACCCTCTACGGCCACCTGAGCCGCCGCGAAACCGCGCTGCTACGCCCCGGCATGGCTATCGAAAAAGGCCAGACCTTCACCGAAGTCGGCCCGGCTCCCGAGAACGGCGACTGGCCGCCGCACCTGCATTTCCAGGTGATAGCCGACCTGCAGGGCCGCTCCGGCGACTTCCCCGGCGTGGCGTTGCCCGAGGAGCGCGAGCAGTGGGCTACTCTGTGCCCAGATCCGAACCTGATCCTGCAGAGCCGCTGGCTGTAACGCAAAGCTCCTGCTTCCGCGAACGAGCGAAGCGAGTATGCGGAAGCAGGAGCTTCGCGTTACTTCTAGTCGAACTTAATAGCCGTGACGGGCTTGATACGCGAGATGAGGTAGGTGGGCACCAGCACGGCCAGCAGCGAGGTGGCAAACACGGCGGCGTTGAGAATGACAATGATTTTGGGGTCCCAGAAAATCGGAACCCGGTCCATGTAGTAGTTCTCGGGGTCGAGCGGGATGAGGTGGGTGTAGTACTGCAGCGCGCAGAAGCCCAGCCCCACAAGGTTGCCGTAGAGCATGCCGCGCAGCGTGAGGCTCAAGCCCCGGAAGAAGAACATACTGCGGATCTGGCGGTCGGTGGCGCCCACGGCTTTCAGCACCCCAATCATGTTGGTGCGCTCCAGAATCATGATGAAGATGGTGGCCACCATGTTGAACGTGGCCACGAAGATGATCAGGATCAGGAAGATGATGACGTTGCGGTTGAGCAGCTGCAGCCAGTCGAAGAGCTGCGCGTACTGGTCCGTAATTTTGTCCAGCTTGAGGTCGTAGCGCAGGTTTTCGTAGAGGTTTTCCGCTACCGGGTCGAGGCGGTTGAAGTCCTTGAGCACCACTTCCACGCCGCCCACCAGCGAGTCGGGCCAGGCGTTCAGGTCCCGGATCTGGCGGATGTCGCCGATGACATACACCTCATCAAACTCGTCGAGGCCGGTTTGGTAGATGCCTTTCACGGTGAACTTGCGCACCCGCGGCGGATTCTGAATGAAATAGAACAGGGCGTCGTCGCCGACCTTGAGGCGCAGCTTGTCGGCCACCTTGCGCGAGAGCAGAATGTCGTTGGAAGCCGCCGAATCGGGAAAGGTCAGGAACTTACCGGTCTGCAGGTTTTCGCGCATCGGCGACTGGCCATCTTCCTCCGAAATGCCTTTCAACACCACGCCCAGCACCTCATCCTTGGTTTTGATGATGGCCGTTTTGCGGGCGAAGGGCTGGATGGTCTGCACCTGCGGGAAGCGGTGGAGCTCTTTTACCAGGCGGGGGCCGCCGATGGGTTCCACCTCCAGCGAGTTGTTGGTGTCGTACTTGCTGATCTGCAGGTGCGCGCCAAAGGAAAAGATCTTGCTTTGGATTTCGTTGCGAAATCCTTCGAGGATAGCAAAAGACACGATCATCACCGCAACGCCCATGGCAATGCTGATGATGGCTATCTTTGTCACCGAGGAGGTAAAAGACCCCGAGTCGGCTCCGTCAATCTTGTGGGATATGTACCGCGAGACGTTCACTGCCGTAAAGCTACGCGTCTACGGTCAGTTTCCTAGCTTCGTTTCCTGATGCCGATATCCAATTTTCCCGGTCTGCTGAGCACTGCCTTGCTGCTCGCCAACTGCAGCGCTACCGCGCCCACCCAACCCGCCGCCGCCACACCCGCGCCTGCCCCCTCAGTTACAGTAGCTTCGGCGCCGCAAGTACTCACCGAGCCCGCCGCAGCCCTGCGCGTGGGCGCTGCCCGGTTCGAGCGGTACCTGCCGCTGCTAAAGGGCAAGCGTGTGGGCCTGGTCGTGAACCAGACGGCGCTGGTGGGTCGCGCCTTTCTGCTCGATACGCTGCTCACCCAGGGCGTAGCGGTGAAAGCCGTTTTCGGGCCCGAGCACGGCTTCCGGGGCGAGGCCGCCGACGGCGCCACCATCAAAGACGGTAAAGACGCCCGCACCGGCCTGCCGGTGCGCAGCCTCTACGGCGCCACCAAGAAGCCCACGCCCGCCATGCTGGCCGACGTGGACGTGCTGGTGTTTGATATTCAGGACGTGGGCGTGCGGTTCTATACCTTCATCAGCACCATGCACTACATCATGGAGGCGGCCGCCGAGCAAGGCAAAGAGGTGATTGTACTGGACCGCCCCAACCCCAACGGCTGGTACGTGGACGGACCGGTGCTGGAGCCGCAGCACAAGTCGTTTGTGGGCATGCACCCCATTCCGGTGGTGCACGGCCTCACGGTGGGCGAGCTGGCTCAGATGATCAACGGCGAAAAGTGGCTGGCCGGCGGCAAACAATGCCGCCTGACGGTGGTGCCCGTGCAGGGCTACACCCACGCCACCCGCTACGAGCTGCCGGTCCGCCCCTCCCCCAACCTGCCCAATGCCCATTCCGTGACCCTCTACCCCACCGTCTGCTTGTTTGAGGGCACCGACGTGAGCGTAGGCCGGGGCACGGAAATGCCGTTTGAAGTGATTGGGGGCCCCACCCAGCCCGCCACACGACCGTATAGCTTCACGCCCAAGCCCAACACTGGCTCGCCCACGCCGCCCCAGAACGGCAAGCTGTGCTACGGCCTCGACCTGCGCAGCTCCGGCAACGACGTTGGCTTCACGGTGAAGTATTTGCTCGACTTCTACCAGCAGAGCACCGCCAAAGACAAGTTTTTCGGCAAGTACTTCGAGCAGCTGACCGGCACTTCCACGGTACGCCAGATGATTGTGGCCGGCAAGACGGAGCCGGAAATCCGGGCTTCGTGGGAGCCGGCGCTGGGGCAGTACAAGGCTATGCGGCAGAAGTATCTGTTGTACAAGTAAGGGCGCGTTGTGCGCGCCTGGCCACTGCAAGGCCACTTTTTACGAATAAAACAGTCTTATCCGGACCATGGAGTCGTCATCATCAGCCAACGGGCGCGTGCAACGCGCCCCTACACGCATCATCTTCATGGGCACGCCGGAATTCGCCGTTCCAACGCTGGAAAGCCTGCTCAGCTGGGACGGCTGCCAGGTGGTAGCCATCGTGACGGCGCCCGACAAACCGGCCGGGCGCGGGCGGCAGCTGCAGGGCTCGGCCGTGAAGCAGGCGGCCGAAGCGCACGGCCTGCCCGTGCTGCAGCCTACCAACCTGAAGTCGCCGGAGTTTCAGGCGGAGCTGAAGGGCTACGCGGCGGACTTGCAGGTGGTGGTGGCTTTCCGGATGCTGCCCGAGGCCGTCTGGAACATGCCGCCGCAGGGCAGCATCAACATCCACGCCTCGCTGCTGCCGCAGTACCGCGGGGCGGCGCCCATCAACTGGGCCCTCATCCACGGCGAAACCCAGACCGGCGTCACCTCCTTTTTCCTGCGCCACGAAATCGATACCGGCGACCTGATCTTCCAGGACGTAGTGCCGATTGCCGACGAGGACGATTTCGGCTCGCTGTATGAGAAGCTGAAGCTGGCCGGCGCGGCCCTGGCGCTACGCTCAGTGCAGGCCATTGCGGCCGGCACGGCGCCCAGCCTGCCCCAGCAGGAAAGCGCGGAGCTGCGCGCCGCCCCCAAAATCCAGAAGGAAACCGGCCGGCTGGATTTCAGCGAGTCGGCGCCAGCGCTGGCCAACCGCGTGCGGGGCCTCTCCCCCATCCCCACAGCCTTCACCCAGCTACCCGATGGCCGCACGCTCAAAGTCTTCCGGGCCCAGCCCTTCGACGACGAGGAAGCCAGCGGCCCCGATACGGGCGGCATCGGCACCTGGCACACCGACGGCCGCACCTACCTGCGCGTGCAGACCGGCAGCGGCCTGCTCAGCCTGCTCGATGTGCAGCTGGAAGGCAAAAAGCGCATGCCCGTGCAGGAATTCCTGCGGGGATTCAACGCATCTTCTCTGTCAGTCTGAGTCCGACTAACAGGTACTTCTGACGACAGCAACTCACTAATCAAAACGCATGGTATCCTTCGTAGTAGCCACCGCCGAAAACAACGTCATTGGCCACGATAACCAGCTGCTCTGGCACCTACCCGACGACCTCAAGCACTTCAAGCGCCTCACCCAGGGCCACCCCGTGATTATGGGCCGCCGCACCTACGACAGCATCGGGCGGGCACTGCCTAACCGCCCTAACCTAGTAGTCACGCGGCAGCAGGACTGGCAGGCGCCAGGCTGCGAAGTGGTGTATTCGGTGCCGGCGGCGCTGGAGCGGGCCGCCCAGCTCGATGAGGAAGTGTTTGTAATTGGCGGCGCCGAAATCTACCGTCAGGCTATGCAGGCGGCCGATACCATCTACCTCACCGAAGTACACCATAGCTTCGAGGGCGACACCGTGTTTCCGGAGCTCAACCACGCCGAGTGGCGCGAAGAGTCGCGCGAGCGGCACGAGGCCGACGAGCGGCACGCCTACGCTTTCAGCTTCGTGACGCTGCGGCGGCGGTAGTCGCCCTAATTTGCCACGAAAACATAAAAAGGGCCGCCAATATTGGCGGCCCTTTTTATGTGCATCTGCTAACAGATTCCTACTTAGCGAATCAGGACGATCTTGCCCCAGTCGTTTTTGAAGGCCCGGCGGTCGGCCTCGGCGCTGGTGGCGCGGCGGCTGAACTTGCTGGTCGGGTCGTCGAGGATAACGCGGTACAGGTAGGTGCCATTGGCTAGCCGGTCGCCATAGGTGTCGGTGCCATCCCAAGCGTAGCCCGTGATGTTGTTGCCGATGCGCAGCGGCCCTTTGGCCGTAATGTCTTCCATCATGATTTCCTTCACAACGCGGCCCGTCAGGGTCAGGATCTGGATTTTCATGTCCCGCGGCAGCTCGGCGCCAGTGAGCGTAAACACGAACTGGGCTTTGCTAGTGACGGGGTTGGGATACGGGAAGACGTTGGTGATGGTGGAAGCATTCACTACCTCAAACGTCACGCGGTAGGGCTCGGAGCCGGCGGGCCGGTTGGTGGCGTCGCGGCCCTGCACCTCCAGGGTGTAGATGCCGTCGGCCAGCGCCTGGGTTTTGCCCATATCCAACGTCAGCACTGCCAAGCCTTTCGTCGAGTCTGATTCGAAGATGACGTTGGAGCCGTTCAGGTCAAGGCGCGTAGCCGTGGTCTGGCCGGGCGCAGTCAGCAGCACATCAAAGTTGTTGGCGTTCTGGATGCGGCGCAGCCGGTCGTCGTCTTTGAGCTGCACCCGGATGATGGGCGTGGGCGACACGATTTCGCCGTTCAGAATCCGGCGGCCATCGAAAGCCACGTCCAGCACGGGCGGCGTGTTGCGGTCATCTACCTGGAAGGCCGGCAGCAGCAGCTCGTTGTTGAAGAAGTACAGCTCGGGCAAAGCGCGCGGCTCAGCCGTAGTGGTCGGCCGTGGGTTCACCACCACGTTGCCGCTGATGGAGCCGTCGAGGCCTACCACGTTCACGCTGGCGTTGAAGCTCACCTGCGCGTTGGCCGCCAGTGGCCCACCGGGTACGTCTACCAGCGCCGTGCGGGTGGCCCCGCCGTTGCTGAGCGTGATGCGGGCTTTCAGCGGGCCGCTGAAGTTGATGGACGATACGTTCTCGAACACCACCGGTACCGTTACGCTACCGGTTGCGGCAGCCTGCCGGGCCAGGTTGGCGGCATCGTACACCGTGGCAGGCGTGGCCAAGTCGCGGCGGACAATGCCTTCAGGCACGCCCTGGTAGGTTACCAGCCATTGCTCCAACTGCGGCGCCGTGCGGTTCACGGTGTCGCGCAGGCTCAGCACCAGCTTTAAATAAGGGTATTGCTGGGCTGAAACGCCCGCCAGCGCCAGACTGCGGCTCGTGACGTTGGGGTTCAGCACCCGTTCCACATCTTGGGCATCAATGCCTACCAATTGCAGCGTGTAGCTGTCGGAAGCATCGGGTAGACGCACCGTATGATAAAGCGTCTGCCACTCCTGGGCCGGACCGATGCGGGTAGACGATACGGTGCCGCTGCCGCCGCGGGTGCCAATCTGGCCATTGAGGGTAATTACCTGGCTGGCGCGTGGCGTCGGGCTGGCGGGGTCGGCGGTTACTTCCTGAGCGGGGCGGGGATTGGGGCCCTTTTGCACCAGCAGCGCATACGGGTCGCCGTCCTGCAGGCTATTGATGCGCGTGGCACCGAGGCTGGTAAGCACGGCTTTCAGCGAAGCCGGGAAAGCCGAGAAGTTCACCTTGTTCATCGACAGCAGGGCGATGTAGTCGCCGGGCCGCACGTTGCTGAGCAGCGCCTGCAGCTGCGCTTGGCGAGCAGGTGTATTGATATTGTCAGTGCCGCCAGCACCTCCTTGAGCAGCAAAATGATAGAAGCGCAGGCTACCCTGCCCGCATGAGTCGTAGACGCCGCCGCCCACGTTACGCACGGGTCGCAGCGTCCGACCGTTGAACACGGCGACCATAATATTGGGCCGTGACACTGCGCAGTTACCAGTATAAGGTGAGGTGGCGGCCGTAATGCCGTCGGTTATTTCGTTGAAAGTGGCACCACCGGTTCCACCCCCGCGCGTCACCATGGTTATGGCCTGGCTGATTTCGGCGAAATCCCAGCGGCCGGAAGGCGCGGCAACGCTCACATCGGTAAGCTGGTCGCGGCGGAACTGGCCGTGGTGGCTCTGCGACCAGCCACCTGAGGTACCCGGAATCACGCGGAACGAGCTGGTAGCCCACTCCGGGTTTTCGTTGAGGGCCGGGTCGGGCGTCTGGAAGCGCAGGCGCCAATACCACACCACACTGTCGCGGCCCGTGAGGGCGGGCAGCGTGGGGCGCCAGTCGGGCACCAGCGTGGTCGTAACGGTGCGGGTTTGCTTGAGGGCGCTGTTGAAGGTGGGCACGGTATCGAGCTCCATTTCATAAGCCCGCGTAGTGCCGCGGGGGTCGTTGGTCTGGCCTACCAGGCGCAGGCCGGCAGCGGGCACGATGGCAAATTCCGGCGGCCACAGCGTCGTGACGCCGCCCTGCAGGAAGTTGAAGCAGGCCTGGCCACTGTTGTTGGTTTCCAGAATTTCCGCAATACGCTGCTGGTAATCCAGTTCCACCTGGAAGCAGTTTTCGCCGAACACGCTGCCGGTATTAGGCAGTACGAAAGCGTAGGTGGTATCGCGCCAGGCCTGGCGTACGATGTAGGTGTACACGTCGGGGGCGCGGGTGCCGGCGCTGGTGGTGGGGTAGCGCCGCGTAATGCGCACGTCCAGCGGATCGGTGGTAATTTTGCCGGGGTTCTTCACGTTCACTACCACCTTAAGGCTGGTAGCGGAAGCCTGCAGCGGGCCGGCCCCATTGGGCTGGATCTGCACGTCGCCGGGCTGATTGGCAATGAAGTCAGGCTTGTCGGGAGCGTAGAAGCGCAGAGCCGGGTCGCCAAGCCAGATGTTAGCCAGCGCCTGAGCTACCGGACTGCCGCCGTCGCCGCCCAACTGGGCCAGCATACGCCGTGCAGCTTCGGCCTGAATAACAGGAATGGGCTTGCCGTAGAAGGCCGGGTCGTTGAAGGCCAGCTTGTAGAAGTTGGTGCTGAACGCATCCAGATCCTGCGCAAAGCCCAAGTCAGAATCCGACATGAAGCCTACTGCCCCTTTGTTTTCCGCAAAAATCCAGTTTTCAGACAACGTCCGAACGCCCAGATTCGAGAAGACAGCATTGGCCGAGCAGCCGTTGAGCAGGAATACCGGATACTTATTGGGGTTGTTGTAGCCTTTGCCCGGATCAGTGGGGTCGCCAAAGTTCAGGTCGAAATCCAGCGCCGAGCCGTGCCCGAAGTAGGTTACCAGGGACACCCCGGCGTTTATTTCGGGCGCAATAGTGATGCTCACGGGCAGATTGGAACCCTGTGAAGTGGAGCGGCGGTACGTTTTCACCACCGTACCGCCAAACAACGGCCGCTCTGCAAAGCGCTTGTACTTGTCTACGTAGCTTTCAAACTCCTCAAAATCCCCGGGGTATTTACCACCGCCGGCCATGTGCACGATGTTCTTGCGCCACGGTTCGGCGCCTAAGGCTTCGTGGGCTTTCAGCTTATTGAGATACGCCACAATTTCGGCGCCGTTGCTGGCCGACACGCGGCCAGTGGGCATGCGGGCAATGTAATTGTTGTTTTCCCAGTCGGCCGACAGGAAATTGTCGGAGGCGCTGCGCGTGGGGCCCGGAATCAGGTCGATGGAGGGTGGCAGCGAATTACGGCTGTACTCGCCCACCATCAGGCCCTTGCCCAGCAGCAGCAGGTAGTTGGTTTGCGTGGCCGGTGAGTTGGCCAGCTCCCAGCGCACGTAGTTGCGCATAGCCCCCACCGACTTCTCACCGTAGTGGAACTGGTCGTAGAGTTGCTGCGAGGTCACTATCACGGTATCGTAGCGGCCGCCGGCCGTGGAGGCGCGGTAGGTAGCATACGCCCGTACGGCATCCACGCCGCCCACCGGCTTCATCAGCAACGGGTGGCTGACAATTAGAAAATTGGTAGCAGCGGCATTCAGTGTCCGAAAACGCACGCGCGTAGCCGGGCGAGGCACCGACGCCACGGCCTCATCGGCCAGCAGCAACTTGCGGGTGCGGCCCGCCGCCGACGGAAACACGTAGCCGCGCTGCTGCCCGGCCAATGTGGTGCCGGCAATGCGCTGTACGGTGTAGGGGTCGGTTATATCGAAGCCGGCTACTGTGGCCGGGATGGAATCCAGCGCGTAGTAGGCCGGCCCAGCCAGCGTGGAGTCGTTGAGGAAAGCTACCTGCTTACGCCCGGCAAACCAGCGGTTGGTTTGCGGAAACGTGTAGCGTACGTAGCCGACGCGGTAGTTGGTATAGCGGCCCGGGCTGGTAGTCGCCACTGCACGAGACAGAATGCGGACCTGACCGTTGGCGGCAAAGTCGCTCAACTGTAGTGCATACGTAAGCTTACGCTTGTCGAACCCGTTGATTACAACGGAACCCAGCGGCCGCTCGGCGTTGGTAGCAGCATTGAATACCGACAGAGCAACCGTGCGGGAACTACTACCATAGCCAACCAGCAGCACTTCTACCTGCGGCGTACCGCTTGCGGCGCGGCTCCAGGCAGAGTCTGCAGCCATAGTAGCCAAGGACGCGGGATTGGTGCCGGAAAACTGGCCTGACAGCCAGCCTTCGCCCGCTTCGCCCCAAGGCATGTATACATTGACGAACTGCTCGTCGTTGACGTATGCAAACTGCCCGGTATACAGCACCTGGCGTTGGGCCATGCGGTACGGCTGCGCCGTCGCCGTGGGGGCCAAGGCCGGCTGCGCCATGCGCAGGCCATTGGTCGTAGCCGACCACGTCAGGAAATAGGCAGCCGTATCGGTATAGAGGCTGTAGAGGTCGTGGGGTTGGGTGACCGCGCCGCCTTTGTAGATGCGCTGGTCGAGCTTGCCGTCGTTGCGCTGGCCGTAGAACTCGAAGTAGGTGGTGGCGTCGAGCGTGGTTTGGTTGCCCCCGCCGAAGATGGCCACCTCGCGGCCGCGCCGCCAGAGCTGTACCCGCTGCGGGTTTACGCCGCTGATGCCCGCCTGCGCCAGATACTGCTGGTCGAGGCGGTAGAGGCCGTCTTTGAGAATCTTGATCTTATAGTACTGCTGGCTGGGTACAATCCACTCGTTGCCGTAGAGCGTCTGGGCCGAAACGGAGCCGGCGGTCAGCAGGCCCAGCAACACCAGGCACCAGCTCAGCAGATAGCGAAGTCGGTAAGGTTGTGTCATATAGTAACGTAGAAACGTAGTGAGGGAGAAGTGCCGCGCCAACCTACATGCTGCTGCAATAGGTTCCGCTGCCCATCTTATTTGATGCCGTAACCCAGCGAGACAATGATGTTGTTGGTTTGGGTGCGGCCGGCCAGCTTCTCGATGGCGAGCTGCGACAGGGCCACATCCAGCCGCAAACCGCTCAGGGCCACGCCTACGCCCAGGCTGGGCTGCACCTTCCATTCTTCGGAGCCCGAGAAGGCCTGAATCTTCTGCACGTTGCTGACGCCACCGCGCAGGAATACCAGATTCTTGTAGCCGATTTCCAGGCCGGCCCGCGGATCAATGCTCACCAGCTTACCCGAAACGAGCGTGTTGCGCTGCCCATCAGTGGTCAGGTCCAGATCCACAGCGGCCAAAGCGGTGAACTCGCCGGGCAGCTTCACCAGGCGGCCCACGCCCAGCACGAAGCGGGGCAGCGTGACTTCGGTGCTGCCCTTGGGCACGCTGCTACCGGTGGAGTCGCCGGCAATGGGGCGCAGCTTGTCGGAGTTGATGGACCAGGCGTTGACGGTGGTGGTGATGTCGCGGGCCATGAGGCCGAGGCGCCAGTTGCCTTTGTCGTACTGCACGCCCGCATCAATGCCGAAGCCCCAGGCATTGGCAAACTCGCCGATGTTGCGGTAGATGACTTTGGCATTGGCGCCCACTTTCAGGCCCTCAATGTTGCCAAGGCGCCGCGCGTACGACAGCATCAGGGCGTAATCGGCTACCGAGAAGAACCGGATCCGGTCGTACTGAATGTAGCCGTACTCGTTGATCAGGTCGCGGGTGTCGGCAATGTCATCGACGCCCAGGCGCACGACGCTCACGCCGATGGCGCTTTTGTCGTCGAGGGGCATGGAGAAGGCGCCGTAGTCGTTTTTCACGATACCCGAGAACAGCTCGGAGTGCATGAGTACGGCATCGTACTTGGCTTTCTGGTCGAGCAGACCGGCCGGGTTCCAATAGCCGGCGGTGGCATCGTTGGCCAGGCTGACCTGCACTTTGCCCATGCCGAGGGCGCGGCCCCCGACACCGATGTTGAGGAATTCGTTGCTGTACTTGGGCGTGGTGTCCTGGGCAACGGCCCGCTGCGGAGCCAGGGCCAGCAACCCGCTAAGGCCCAGAAGTACAGGAGTAATACGGAAAACGTGCGACATAGAAAACAGGCTAAAAACGGCTAATCCGATTCACAACGCAAGTTACTAACTAATAGTGCGCCGCGGTTTCGCGGGCAGTAGAAACTACCTCCCACCCCGGCCGCCGCCACCAGTCAGCAACCCGGTTACCGGCATCTACGCTGCTGCGGCCGTTGCCGGATTCCGGCAGATAACTACCTCACTTGCCTCCGCAAAAAGCCCTTACCAGGGCAATTAGCGCCCTGCAGCCCGGCCGCAGGCGGCAAAGCCACGCCCGGGCCTCCGGTAGCCACCCAGTGCTGTCGGCAGCCGGTGCCTGCCGACAGTTTCTTTTCCGGCGAAAACCTGTCCTCAAAAAATATTTTCAACAGTACCTTGTGTCACATAGTACCTTTTGTTATCTTTGACTCATTCTTCACCGATCTACCATCGCAAGCCCATGAAAGTAGAGAACACCCAAGTGCAGATGCGGAAGGGCATCCTGGAGTTCTGCATTCTGGAAATCATCGCCCGCGGCGAGGTGTATGCGTCGGACATGCTCGAAGAGCTCACCCAGGCCCGCATGATTGTGGTCGAGGGCACGCTCTACCCGCTGCTCACGCGCCTCAAGAATGCCGGCCTTCTGGATTATACCTGGAAGGAATCCACGAGCGGGCCGCCCCGCAAGTACTACACCCTCACCGAGGCCGGCACGGATTTCCTCCATCAGCTCCGCCTCACGTGGGAGGAAGTCGAAGCCTCCATCCGCATCATCCGCACCAAGCCTTCCGCCACCGGGAGCGCCGAACTACCGGACCTACTTTAGGCCCCGGCTTCTTCCCTTCTCCTCCCGATTTTTTTCCGACTAGTTGCAGCAACTGAGATGAAAAAGAATATCAGCATCAACCTCCAGGGCATCATCTTCCACCTCGAAGAGGACGGCTACGACGTATTGGGCCGCTACCTGGCGGAAGTGAAAGCCCACTTCAGCGGCTACCGCGGGCACGAAGAAATCGTGGCCGACATCGAGAGCCGCATTGCCGAGCTGTTTGCCGCCCGCCTCTCGGGCACCAAGCAGGTGATTTCGCTGGAAGATGTGCAGGCCATGACCGCCAAAATGGGCCGCGTGAGCGACTTCCAGAGCGCCGACGACGCCGAGGACGAGGAAGAGCTGCTGGCCGAAGCCGTAGCCAGCGGCACGGCCCAAGGCACCTACGCCGACGGCACAAACGGTGCGGGCCACCGCGCCAGATCCGGCCCCGAAGCCGCCGCCGATACCACGCAGGGCGCGCCCCGGCAGATGTACCGCGACATGGCCCACCGCAAGGTGGCCGGGGTGGCGGCCGGGCTGGCGCACTACTTTGGCACCAACCCGCTCTGGATTCGGATTGCCCTGCTGGTGTTGCTGCTGGCCGTGCCGACAGTGTTCGACGATACACCGCTCAACCAATTTGGCGAGCGGGTAGCGGGTATCACGGTGCTGGCCTACATCATCCTGTGGGTGGTGCTGCCCAAACGCTACGACACCACCGACCCCGACACCGACCCGGCGTTTAAGAAGCTCTACCGCGACACCGACAACGGCAAGGTCGGGGGCGTCTCGGCCGGTCTGGCGGCCTACCTGCGGGTAGACGTGGTGGTGGTGCGCATTGCCTTCCTGCTGCTGCTCATTGCCGGCAGCCTGGGCTTCTGGCTCTACATCATCCTGTGGATTCTCTTGCCGGAGGCGAAAACCGCCTCCGACAAGCTCCGCATGCGCGGCGACGCCGTCACGCTCTCGGCCCTCGACGAAAACCTGCGCAACAACCCCTACGCCGCCGGCTCCGAGGCCAGCCCCGTGAATAACCGGCCCGTGGGCACGTTCCTGGAAGACTCGTTCAGCAACGTGCGGCCCGTCATCAACGGCATCGGCTCGCTGATCCGGGTGGTGGCCGGCGGCATCATGGCCCTCACCGGCTTTGCCATCCTGCTGAGCGTGGTAATTGCGCTGGGCATCGGCCTGGGGCTGATTTCTTCATCTGACAACCTGGATTTCGGCCCGCTGCAGCCCTTTCTGCTCTTCAATGACATTTCGGTGTGGGCGGTGCTTTCCTTCTTCCTGCTCACGGCCATTCCGGCGCTGGCCCTGATGCTCTCGGGCCTGGGGCTGCTGCTGCGCCGCTCCGTGTTGAGCCGCACGGCGTCGCTCACGCTACTGGGCTTGTGGCTGCTGGGCATCGTGGGCAGCTCGGTGGCCGGCATCCGGGTGGGCCGCGAGTTTCAGCGCGAAGAAGAAATCACCCAGACCACCACGCTCGACCGCCTCAGCAGCTCCCGCCTGGTGCTGGAGCGCCGGCAGCTCAACAACGACAAGTGGGTGGACCTCGACCTGGTCGGCATCGACAGTGCCCAGGCCCCGCGTCTGGAGCGCATCATCGCCGCCAAAGGCGCTACCGATTCGCTAGCCCGCCGCACGGCGGCCACCTCTACCAGCCACAACGTGCGCGTCCTCAACGACTCGACCCTGAGCGTGGATGACCACTTCACCTACCAGCCCAACGCCCGCTTCCGCGACCAGCAGATGCGCCTGCGCCTGCTGCTGCCCCGCGGCCGCTCCTTCCGTATGAGCGAAACGTTTGCCAACTGGCTCAACGACGAAGACTACGTGAACGGCCAAGCCCCCTATCACCCCGAAAACGAAGTGTTCCGCATGCAGGGCAACAAGGTGGAGTGCCTCAGCTGCTCCGCCGACGACCTGCGCGGCCGGGATACTGATAACGACAACGAAGACAATGCCGACTACGACGAAGGCCGCGACGACTCCGACGTGAAACTGAGCTTTGACCGTGTGGAGTCCATCAACGCCGACGAGGATGCCTACGGCTCCGGGCGGGAGAGCTTCAACGAAACCGACTTCAACGAGGTCAACATCGTGGGCGGCTACCGGGCCATTATCCGGCAGGGCAGCACCTACACCGTGCGCGCCGCCGGCGACGACCGCACCCTGCGCGACCTGAAAGTTACGCGCGACGGCCGCGAGCTGACCATCAGCCCCCGCAACCGCAACCTGTTTGATGCCCGCCGCAACGACCAGGAACAGGTGCTGCTCATCATTGAGCTGCCCGAGCTAAACAACCTGAGCCTGGTTGGCGGCACCCACGCCGAGGTCAGCGGTTTCAACTCCGGCGACCTGCGCGTCACGCAGGCCGGGGGCAGCCAGCTGCGCCTCACCGGCACGCTGCAGCAGCTGCAGCTGGAGCTGGCCGGCGGCTGCCAGGCCGCCCTGCAAGGCAGCGCCGACGAGCTGAAAGTGGACGGCGCCGGCGCCTGCGAGGTGGCCGCCGCCTCGTTCACCGCCCGCCGCGCCGATATCGATGCGGTAGGCGCCACCAAGGTGCGCCTGCACGTTACGGACGAGCTGCGGGCTGAGGCCATCGGGGCCAGCCTCATCGAGTACAGCGGCAAGCCCACCACCATCCGCCGCGAAGCGCTGGGCGCCGCCGCCGTTCGCAGCGTGGATTAACCGTGCCCGGTGCGGGCCATCCTACACTGGCCTGGACCTAGCCGGTATCAGCAAAGTGCGCCTTCATGTGACGGAAACCCTGAATGCCGACGCCATCGGGGCCAGCGTGGTGCAGTACAACGGCACCCCGCGCAACGTGGAGAAGGACGTCATCGGGGCTTCCCGCATAAGTGCCGTGCGTGATTAACGGCTACTTCATGCGGCCCTCACCCGGTTGGCAGCACTTTTGCTACCGAGGTCCTCAATTGTTCCCCCGCAGGCAACCTTGACGCGCTAACTCGCATCTATCTGCCTGAGTGACCAGCAATGTCTTTTTCTGGTGAGTGAAAGACTGGTCGAAAAAGTCCTCTTATTTACTGTGCTGCAACCGGTAGATAAGGGGCTTTTTCATGTTCGGGCCTGAGCACTTACCGACTCCTTCCCGCCCAACCTACGGTTACTGCTGCCCCTCAGCGCCAGGGCCTGTTCGTTTGCCCTACGACTGGCTGGCCGCTTTCACTTCCCGCCAGAAGTCTACAGACCAAAGCGTTGCACAAAATCCTTGCCCGCTACGACACCAGATCAAGCACCCACTCAGTCTGTGGGGCAGACAGATTGTCCCGGAGGTGGACAGTTGAACCGTTGCGCGCACCTAACTTTCTCCTTTCCTACTATCTCGCCATATGAAACCATTACTATTTGCGCTGGCGCTGGGCTTGCTGCTTGCCCCAGCCGTTTCGTCCGCTCAGGCTCCTTCGCCCACTTATGCCCAACTCATGGACCAGAGCGGCGCTCAGATGCAGGCTAAGGACTTCTGCGCGGCTGTTGCCACCTTCGAGCAGGCCTTCCGGCCCGACAGCACCCGCGCCAATGAGTTTGAGCTGTTTACCGGGGCCATAGCGGCTGCCAACTGCCCGGCCCGCCGCCCGCTGGCCTGGCGCTGGCTGGGGCAGCTGAGCCGCCACCGCCCCCTGAGCATACAGCCCCGCGACCTTGACAACGTCGCCAATGACCCGATGCTGGCCCCGCTGCGCATCGAGGCCGCGTGGCCGCGCTGGCTAGCCGCCATGCGCCAGGCCCTGGCCCAGCAAACCGCCGACGCCCAAACCGCCAGCACCCGCTGGATAGCCGAAGCGCAGGCCCGCACGCTGCCCACCGCCAAAGGCAAAGTCCGGGCGGCTGCCGCACCCGGTTTCGCCCTTTACTTCAGCCAGGTCCCGGCCGATACCGTTCGGATGCCCTATCTGGTGCGCGTGCCGGCCGGCTACGATCCGGCCAAACCAGCCCCGGTGGTAGTGTATCTGCACGGCGGCGTCGTGAGTACCAAGCAGTTTGGCTATGCCGATCGGGATGTGGCGGAAGAAACGATTTTCGAGGTGGCGCCCGCCAACGCGCTGGTGGTGTATCCGTTCGGGCGGGCCAGCTTTGGCTGGGTAACGCAACCTGCGGCCTTCGCCCAGATCGAGCAAATCCTGGCTGAGGTGCAGGCCCGCTACCGCACTGACGGCCGCCGCACGGTGCTCGGGGGCATGAGCAACGGCGGCAGTGCGGCGCTGTGGTTTGCCAGCCAGCGCCCCGCCCCTTTCAGTGGTTTCTACGCCCTGTCGCCGGCGCCGGTGCTGCCGCTGCAGGCCAGCTACGGGCGTTTGGGCCAAGGCAAGCCCTGCTACCAGCTCAGCGCCCAGGACGACTCGCTGTACAAGTATAAGGCCGTGAAGGCCACCTACGACGCCCGCCCGTCGCAAGCCGCGCAATGGTTTCTGCAGACGCTGCCCGGCGGCGGCCACGGCTTCCTCTACCGGCCCGAGGGCCCGGCCCTGCTCCGGCAAACGCTGGCCACGCTGTGCGCGCCACCCAAGCCGCGCTAAGGCGGCGGTAAGCCCGGGCAGCCCGACGAACCGCCTCTGTATGCTACTGCCCGCCCTGCTCGGCCGGAGGCACCGGCGTCAGGCCTTTGTGCTCACCCAACTCCAGCAGCAGCGCAAATGCCTCGTCGTACTCGTTGCGGATTTTGCCTTCCAGAATGGCTTCCAGCAGCGCTTCCTTCAGCTCGCCCACGTCGCGGGACGGCTTCAGGTTGAAGGTGGCCATGATGATTTCGCCGGTGATGACGGGCTTGAAGTTGCGCAGGTGGTCTTTTTCCTCCACTTCCTTCAGCTTCTGCTCCACCACGTCGAAGTTGCGCAGGTAGCGGTTTTTGCGGTCGTAGTCTTTGCTGGTAATGTCGGCGCGGCACAGCAGCATCAGGCGGTCGATGTCGTCGCCGGCCTCGAACAGCAGGCGGCGCACCGCCGAGTCCGTCACAATTTCCTTGCTCAAGGCAATGGGGCGCAGGTGCAGGCGCACCAGCTTCTGCACCTGGCGCATCTCTTCGCCCAGCGGCAGCTTCAGGTCCGTGAAGATGCCCGGCACCCAGCGGGCGCCCTTGTCTTCGTGGCCGTGGAAGGTCCAGCCCACGCGCGCGTCGAGGCGCTTGGTGGCGGGTTTGGCGATGTCGTGCAGGATGGCGGCCCAGCGCAGCCACAGGTCGCCGCCGGCCGCCACCACGTTGTCGAGCACCTGCAGGGTGTGGTAGAAGTTGTCTTTGTGGGCGTGTTTGCCCACTTTCTCCACGCCCTGCAGCTGGGCCATCTTCGGGAAGATGAGCGGCAGCAGTCCGCAACTGAACAGCAGCTTGAAGCCGTAGCTGGGCTTCGGGGCCATGATAATCTTGTTCAGCTCGGTGGTGATGCGCTCCTGCGAGATAATCTTGATGCGCTCCTTGTTCCGGGCCAGGGCATCAAACGTGTCGGGGTCAATATCGAAATCCAGCTGGGTGGCAAACCGGATAGCGCGCAGCATCCGCAGCGGGTCGTCGGAGAACGTCACGTCGGGGTCCAGCGGCGTGCGGATAATCTTGCGCTGCAGGTCGCCCATACCGTCGTAGCGGTCCACCAGCTCGCCGTAGGTTTCGGGGTTGAGGCTCAAACCCAGGGCATTGATGGTGAAGTCGCGCCGGGCGAGGTCTTCTTCCAGGGTGCCGGCTTCCACTTCGGGCTTGCGGCTTTCGGCGCGGTAGCTTTCCTTGCGGGCGCCCACAAACTCCACTTCAATCTCGGGCGTGGGCAGCATGGCCGTGCCGAAGTTCTTGAACACCGTGACGCGAGGCCGGCCGGGCAGCTTGCGCCCCACGGCCTGCGCCAGCGCAATGCCGTCGCCGACGCACACCACGTCCACGTCTTTGCTGCCGCGCTCCAGCACTAAATCCCGCACGTAGCCCCCAATCACGTAGGCCGGAAACCCCAGCTCGCCGGCGGCTTCGGCAATGGTCTGGAACAAGGGAAGGCTGGGGAGCTGCGGGTTTTTCATGGCGCAAAGTTCGGCAACAGGCAGCTAGCAACCATACGGGACGGCGGTCGGCCCCAGCACTTCGTCCGGGTTTGTGGCGGCTTCAGGCTGCCCGGCCGACAGTTCGGGCCCGGCTGCTTGGCAGGCAGGCCGCAAAACAGCAGCTTTAACTATTCGTTTTCAGCCTCTTACTGCCATGTCTGCCTTCCTGCTCGCCACCCCCCTGTTTTCCCTTCCCGCTTCGGCCCTGCCCGTGCGCCTGCTGCTGGGCCTGCACATTGCGGCCGGCACCGTGGCCCTGCTGGCCGGCCTGGTGCCGATGCTGGGCCGCAAAGGCGGCACCTGGCACGTGCGGGCCGGCCGCCTCTACGTCTACTGCATGATGGCCGTGGCCCTGACGGCTGTGGGACTCTGCCTGCTGCAGCCCCTGACGCTGAGCCGGCTTTTCCTGACGGGCATTGCCATGCTGAGCTTCTACCTCAGCTTCAGCGGCTGGCGCGCTGCCCGCCGCCGCAGCGCCCTGCTGCCCCGCCCCGACCAGCTGCTGGCCATTGCGGCCTTGCTGGTGGGCGTGCTGATGGTGGGAGTAGGTTTGTGGCTGCAGGCCGTGCTGTTCGCCTTCTTCGGCGCCCTGATCTGCCTGTTTGCCGGCTTGGATGCGCGCCAAAGCCTGTTTCCCCGGCCGGCCGAACAAGCGGAGCCCTGGATACTGCGCCACCTCGCGCGCCTGGGCGGCTCCTACATCTCGGCCTTCACGGCGTTTCTGGTCGTGAACATGGGCCGGGTACTGCCCGCCGATGCGCCCACCTGGCTGGGCACTGCCACCTGGGTGGCGCCCACCATCGTCGGCAGCGTCCTGATTAGCCGCACCGTGCGCTACTACCGCGCCCGGCTGGCCGGCCGTCAGGCCGGGCAGGGAGCGCCGGGCGTGGGTTAGTCGCGCAGCACTTCCAGGCTGCCATCGGGCAGCACCCGCACCACCCGCGAAGGTGCAGCGCGCGTGGTGTCGTCCTGGCGCCAGTAGGCCACGTAGTCGGCTTTGCGCACCAAGGCCGGGTCTATTTCCGCGTACAGGGCAGGCGTCGGCTCGCCACTCAGGTTGGCCGAGGTAGACACCAGCCCGTGGCCCAGCCGCCGCACCACCAGCCGGCAGAACTCGTCATCGAGCACCACCCGCAGGCCGATGGTACCATCCGGGGCCAGCAGGTTGGGCGCCAGGTGCGGGCTGCCAGGCACCACGTAGGTGGTAGGCCGCTGCTGGGTGGCCAGCAACTCCGGCAGATTGGGCGGCACCACGGCGGCGTAGCGGGCAAACATGTGCTCATCGGCCACCAGCACAATGCAGGCCTTATTGGCGGGGCGATTCTTGAGCTGGTAGATTTTCTCCACGGCCCGCGGCAGCTCGGCGTCACAGCCCAGGCCCCACACCGTGTCGGTCGGATACAGAATAACCTGCTGCATCAGCAGCGCATCCACAGCGGCGTCTACTTCTTCACGGAGAAATCGGGTGTTCATAGAAGTTGTGCTGTCAGGAATTAGAACGCAGGGCTTAGGGCTTGGAACATGCATCAGGAGTTCAGAAATTCCTAAGCCCTAATGCCCATTACTATTTGATGGTCTGGCAGAGCTCTACCAGCACGCCGCCGGCCGATTTGGGATGTACGAAGCACACCAGCTTGTTGTCGGCGCCGCGCTTGGGGGCCTCGTTGAGCAGCGTGAAGCCCTCCTGCCGCAGCCGCGCCATTTCGGCTTCGATATCATCTACCTCAAACGCCACGTGGTGAATACCGGCCGGCTTTTTCTCCAGGAAACGCGTGATGGCGCTGTCGGGCGAGGTGCCGGCCAGCAGCTCTATCTTCGAGCCCCCCACCTGAAAAAACACCGTATCCACCGCCTCGGACGCCACATGCTCGCGCTTGTACGGTTCCTGGCCGAGCAGTGCGGTGTACAGCGTAGTGGCCGCTTCCAGATCAGGTACGGCTAGGCCTATATGTTCGAGATTGACGAGCATGGGGAGGGAGTCGAAAAGTGCCGCCGCCGGATAGCGGGGCTTGTTTGGATTTGTTCTACTTTTGCAGATGCAAATGTGGGAAGAAAAGAAAACCTGTTTACCGGTTTTTGTGTTCTACCTGCGAAAGATTCTCCGCTGAAACCAGACCCCGAGCCATGCTCAAGCTACCTATTTACCTCGACAACAACGCCACCACGCCCCTCGATCCGCGCGTTTTGGAGGCGATGATGCCGTACCTGACAGAGGTATTCGGCAATGCAGCCTCCCGCAACCACCCTTTCGGCTGGGCGGCTGAGGAAGGTGTCGACTACGCCCGCGACCAGATTGCCGGCCTGATCAACTGCGACCCCAAGGAGATTATTTTCACCTCCGGCGCCACTGAATCCGACAACCTGGCCATTAAGGGCGTGTTTGAGATGTATGCTCAGAAGGGCAACCACGTCATCACCACCACCACCGAGCACAAAGCAGTACTCGATACCTGCAAGCACATCGAGAAGCTGGGCGGCAAGGTAACCTACCTGCCCGTTGACTCCGAAGGCCTAATCAGCCTCGATGAGCTCGAAGCCGCCATGACGCCGGAAACCATTCTGGTGGCCATCATGTACGGCAACAATGAGACGGGCACCATTCAGCCCATCCGCGAGATTGCCACCATTGCCCACAAGCACGGTGCGCTGTTCATGACCGACGGCACCCAGGCTGTAGGTAAGATTCCGGTAGACGTTATTGCCGACGGCATCGACCTGATGGCCTTCACGGCTCACAAAATGTACGGCCCCAAAGGCGTAGGCGCACTCTACGTTCGTCGCAAGAACCCGCGGGTGAAGGTGACGGCCCAGATGGACGGCGGCGGCCACGAGCGCGGCATGCGCTCCGGCACGCTCAACGTACCCGGCATTGTAGGCCTGGGCAAAGCCTGCGAGTTGGCCAAGCTGGAAATGGCTGCCGACACGGCCCGCCTCAGCGCCATGCGCGACCGGCTGGAGAAAGAGTTGCTGACGCTGGAAGAAAGCTACGTAAACGGCTCGCGCGAGCGCCGTCTGCCGCACGTGGCTAACATCAGCTTTAAATACGTAGAAGGCGAAGGCCTGATGATGGGTGTGAAGGATCTGGCGGTATCGTCGGGCTCGGCCTGCACATCGGCTTCGCTGGAGCCCTCCTACGTGCTAAAAGCCCTGGGTCTGAGCGACGACCTCGCTCACAGCTCGCTGCGCTTCGGCCTGAGCCGCTTCACCACCGATGAGCAAATAGATTATGCCATCAACCACGTAAAAGAAGCCGTGACCAAGCTCCGCGAAATGTCGCCCTTGTGGGAGATGTTCAAGGAAGGCATCGACCTCGACAAAATTGAGTGGGCCGAACATTAATCGTTTAGTTTTCAGTTGACAGTTGTTGGTTGTCAGGAATGACCAATAACTACTCACTGACAACTAATACCTAACAACTAACAACTAACAACAAAAGCCATGGCTTACTCCGATAAAGTAATCGACCATTACAGCAACCCCCGCAATGTGGGCACGCTGGACAAGAGCAAGAAAAACGTAGGCACCGGCCTGGTAGGCGCGCCTGAGTGCGGCGACGTAATGCGTCTGCAGATCGAGGTAGACGAAACCACCAACACCATCACTGACGCCAAATTCAAAACCTTCGGTTGCGGCTCGGCCATTGCTTCGTCGTCGTTGGCGACAGAGTGGCTGAAAGGCAAGACCGTGGACGAGGCTCTGGCTATCGACAACATGGAGATTGTGGAAGAGCTGGCATTGCCGCCCGTGAAAATCCACTGCTCGGTACTGGCCGAAGACGCCATCAAGTCCGCCATCAACGACTACCGCGCCAAAAACGGTATGCCGGAGCTGGAAATGGCCAAGTCGCACCATTAATTGAATTATTGAATGGCTGACTTGTTGAAGGACTGTCTGTTCTGTGAAACAGTACGAGACAGTCCTTCAACAAGTCAGCCATTCAGCAATTTACCCGATGGACGTTACTTCTTCTGACGTACACCTAGAAAGTGCCCGGATTCAGCGACAGATAGAGGACTATCTGGGGCTGGGCCCGGGCAACCTGCTGTTTGAGTTCCGGCAGCTGGACGGGCAGACCCGCCTGGACCTGATTACCGTCAACCCACGGCACCAGCAGAGCTTCCTGTTTCGCTACGAAACCGGCTACGACAAGCTGGACGCCCTGCGCCGGATGCTGGCCTACGTGCAGCGTTACCGCGACGAGGAAAGCTCCTTCACGCTGCAGTGGCGCGCCCGCGGCGACAGGGAGCTGCAGACGTCCTACTTCCGGGCCCACAATGCTTACGAAGCGCTGGATAAGCTGTACTTCGGCCGTGACCTGAACACAATTACCGTGTTCAGTGTTGTATTGAATCCTTCTTCGTAGCAATACGTGGCCACCATAACGCGGCACCGTAGCGTAGCGGCCGCTTTTCCGGCTGTTCAAGCACTCCATACCAAGTACCAACGCCATGATTACCGTTTCTGAAAAAGCTAAAGCGAAAGTAGAAAGCCTCATGCGCGACGCGGAGCTGGACGCTACCTACCGCCTGCGGGCATCGGTGGCCGGCGGCGGCTGCTCGGGCCTGAGCTATAAGCTCGACTTCGACAACGAGGTGAAGCACATGGACCAGGAGTTTGAGGACAAAGGTGTACGGGTAGTGGTAGACATGAAAAGCTTCCTCTACTTGGCTGGCACCGAACTGGACTTCTCCGATGGTCTCAACGGCAAGGGCTTCTACTTCGACAACCCCAACGCCTCCCGCACCTGCGGTTGTGGCGAGAGTTTCTCGGTATAATCGTTCTTATTGCTGTACGCTTAGGCCAATACAAACGGGCTTCATCCTTCAGGATGGAGCCCGTTTGTATTAGCCTAAGCGCAAAAACGCCAGAATTGGAGCTGCGGTGGCAGGTGCATAGCCAGAAATACGTTGGCCCGATACGGAAATTCAAAAGTTGGGCGTGCGGTGGCGCCCACATAGTCGGAAATACGTTGGCCCGATACGGAAATTCGAAAGCTGGGCGTGCGGTGTCGCGGCTGCATGCCGGAACGCGCCGCCTACCTGCTGCTATCCGGCTGAACTGGCCTGCTACAGATTTAGCAGTATCTTTTTTCTGTTCAAATCTTACCCCCTATCTCATGCAAAACGATTTGATTGAGGCCCGCCTACGCCGCGACACCACGCTGCTGGCGTTTCTGCAGGAAAAAAAGACCCAGTATGCCGATCTGGAAGAAGACGTAGCCGGCCCCCGCGAGCAGTTGGCCCGCAGCCTGGAGCAGGCGCAGGCCCTGTCGGAGCAGGTACTGACAGCCGATTCTGACCGCAACCCCGACCGGAAGCGTGGTATCCGCAACCAGCTTTCGGGACTGCTCAAGCGCTTGGTGGTGGGCATTAAAGCCCTGGGTACTGCTACCAACGACCTGCGCCTGCAGGCTTTGGCCGGGCAGCCCGGCGCGCTTTCCAAACTGACTGAAACCTCGTTTGCCGAAGAAGCCCGCCGCCTCCTGAGTCTGGCACCAGAACGCAGCGCGGCCTTGGCCAAGCGGCGCTTCCTGCCCGAGCATTACCAGCAGGCCCAGAAACTGCTTCAGGAGTTTCGGGCCGCTGCCACCGAAGGCCGCCTCAACGATACGGCCGGCGCTACCGGCCGCCAGGGTCTGGAGCGCCTCATCAAGGAAAACGGCCGTCTGGTGCAGCGCCTCACCGATTTGCTGGCCGTATACGCACCCGATGCGCCCGACTTCTGGAACGCCTACAAAGCCGCGGCCCGCGTGGTGAAGCGCGGCGGCCAGCAAGGCCCGGACGAAGCGACCAAACAGTAAACCGGAAAACGTAGCCGGTGCGAGCTACGCCGCAAAAGGGGCCTGCCCGTCATAACAAAAAGCCCCTTCCACCGCAGTGGAAGGGGCTTTTTACCTTACCAAGAAGCGTTGGCAAGCGCGGTTGCCAACGCTTCTGAACGGTTAGTCCTGCCTGGTGAACTTGCGCATCACACGGCCGGCGGCCGTCGTGACCTCCAGATGGTAGAGGCCGGCCGGCAGCGCAGCCACGTTCAGTGTGGCCGTACCCGTGCTGGTTTTGCCCTCCAGCATCACGGCACCGATGGTGCTCAGCACGCGGTAGGTAGCCTCCGGAGCGGGCGCTACCACCTGCAGCTCCGTGTGCGCTGGGTTGGGATAGAGTGACAGCTCCTTGCCAGCTGCTACGGCCACCACCGGCGAGAACGACGCCTGACCGTTGGTATCCACCTGGCGGAGGCGGTAGTAGGCCGTGCCGGGCAGCGGTTGCCGGTCGAGGGCGGAGTAGGTGTGGCGCTGGGCGGTGGTACCCTGGCCGGCTACGGTGGCCAATGTGCGGAACTGCGCGCCATCGGCGGAGCGCTGCACTTCGAAGCGGGCGTTATTCTGCTCGGAAGCCGTAGCCCAGTCCAGGCGCACGGCGTTGGTCTGCCGCTGGGCCGTAAAGCGGATCAGCTCCACGGGCAGCGGGTTGTTGGTCACGTCGGGGTCGGTGCTGGCCAGGGCGAAGTCACTGAACGAAGTGAAAGTGCCGGACGTAAGGGTGCCGGGCACAAAGTTGCCCGCATCAGCGGTACCAGTTGCGGTCGAGTGACCAATGTTTTCCCAACCGCTGCCGTTGTTCTTGGCCACTACCAGCGAAGTAGCTGTGGGGTCCGTTACTTGGTCATCGGTGCCAAAGCTTAGGGTAATATTACCGGAGAATGCCGTCGGAATTACGTTCGGGACGATAGAGTAGTATCGTATGCGGGATACTCGCCGCAAGTCACCTAGCAATACCGGGCTAGCAGGAGCCATGTTTATCTGCTCCGCTGTGT
Source organism: Hymenobacter canadensis (assembly GCF_027359925.1). Classification (NCBI taxonomy): domain Bacteria; kingdom Pseudomonadati; phylum Bacteroidota; class Cytophagia; order Cytophagales; family Hymenobacteraceae; genus Hymenobacter; species Hymenobacter canadensis. The sequence goes on from NZ_CP114767.1 coordinate 1,956,074, forward strand.
AGATAACATCATTGCCCTGAGCGGATATCTGCAAACGTATTGGCCGAAACGCGCTGCCTTTGCCAATCGACAACGTAACGTTCGTGTTACCTCCTGCTTCTATCAGGCAGGAAAGTGGGCCATCCACAAATGCTGTATTGCTGCTGCCGGTAGTCACAGTCAACTCATTAATCTGCAGCGTGCTTCGGGCGGGAGTGCTACCAGCTATGTAGGAAGTAGTGATTTTTCCTCCATCAAAATCCAGGTCACCGTCTGATACCACGGGGTAGGCGATGGTTAGGCCCGCCGGATTTGAAACGCGAATCAGCGTGAAGAAATCAGTGGGGCCCACCAGCACCGGGTTAGTGCCCGTTCCGTTAATGATCTGAGGCGTAGTACCATTGAAGATTACCTCATTGCCATTGTCGAAGGTTAATTGGCCACCATTGACGGTAATGTTGCCCCCAATACTGGTAGAGCCGAAGTTCATCCCCACGTTACCGCTCTGCACAATCAGGTCGTTGAGAATGGCTATACCCGAGCCACCCGTCAGGTTTGCCAGAGTATTGTTGCCGGCTGGCTGCCGAATTTCCAAGATGGGGAAAGTCCGGCCATTGAAGCTGGTGGCAGTAGTCAGGCCATTGATGTAGTAGCGGCTGCCACTCTCAAACACAACAACGGACGCCGGCGCAGTGAGGCCGAAAGGGTTGGCTCCACCATTTTGCTCAAACGTAGCCCCGCTACGGAACACCACCGCACTGGCCGAAGCAGTGTTTGTGCCAAACGGGTTACCCGAGAAGTACGTGCCCGCCCGGAAATAGCCGGTACTCGTGAATTCTACGGCATTGGCTCCCCGAGCCACCAGCCGATGAGCGCCACTCCGCGAAACGTTGCCGTCAAACTCCAACCGGCCGGCGACCAGACCTGTCTGGCCGCTTTGCAGATCCAGTATCAGGTCGCGGGCTCCGGTGGTAGCATTGTTCAGGAAGCGTGTCACCGAGCCACTGGTAATTTCGAAGTCTGGACCGGGCTGGTTGCCGCTGATGATGAGGGTACGGTCGCCGCTGGGCAGCGTTAGGTCGGCGGTTACGTTGTTGATAAACCGAAGCTGCCCTATGGTTTGCGTGGTAGGAGACATGTCCAGGCCCGCAACGGCGGTTGGCGTAACCTGGCCATCGAACACCAATATATCGGTGGTTTGTGGCGCAGTTCGTGCCGGAGACCAGCTACTGGAGCTGCTCCAGTTGCCCGTTCCTCCTGTTGCTGACCATGTGTACGTACTGGCCGCGGGAGCTGCTGTGGCATTGCCGGTAACGGCTACCGCCACGCTGGTGCTGCCAACAACGTTGGTAACATCGGCCGGGCCGGTGGTGCCGGGCGAGGCTGGGGCTACAAACCGTACCCATACCTGCCGACTCAGGGAACCAGCAGCCGTGGTGGTAGCCGTTTGGCTGCCGGCAAAACCGGCTGTGGCCGACGTTACTGATAGTTCGAAGGCAGCCGGAGCCGTAATAGTTACCGTGCTTGAAGCAGGCAGATTACTACCGTTGAGAGTGTAGGATTGTGCGGTGGAAGTGGTGCCAACCTGTGCGCTGAAGCTCAGCGAAGACTGCGTGGCCGTAAGGGTAGCGACTGGCGCCGTAACAGTAAATGACGCGGCAGCCGAAGCTCCGCCGCCCGGCGCAGCATTGGTCACTACCACATCGTAGGTGCCGGCCGTGGCAATATCGGCGGCCAAGATGGCGGCCGTCAGGCGCGTGGCCGACACGAACGTGGTAACGCGGTTGGTGCCGTTGAAGCTGACCGTAGAGCCGCTGATGAAGCCCGTCCCATTGACGGTAAGCGTGAAGTTGCCGCTTCCGGCCACGGCCGTATTCGGCGACAGGCTACTGATGGCCGGCACCGGATTCGGGGGCGTGACGCTGCCACTCAGCGGTACATCCAGCTGGGCAGCCCCGCCGCCGGTATTCACTACCAGCTCGTTGTTGTAAGTATCCACCGGCAGCCCGCCCTTCAGACGCACGTACACATCAGTTGCCGAAAAGTTGCTTACGGTGAAGCCGCTCCCGAACGTGGCATTGTCCTGCGACACCTCGTAGTTGGTAGGAGCCGTAACGGTCACGGTGGAGTTGGCGGGCAGGTTGTTGCCCGTGAGGCGGTAGATCTGGGTCGCCGAGGGCCCAAACCCTTCCACGTAGGTGAAACCGGTGAGGGCAGTGGGATTGGCGGTGAGAGTTGGGGTGGCAGTAGGAGCCGTGACTTCAAAATTGCCGGATGGTGTGCCCGTCGTAATCGGATTGGAGCCATCAACACGCACCTTGTAGGTGGTACCAGCTACGGTGTTAGCCGGAATAGTTACGGTCAGGCTGGTAGCCGTAGAAGAAACGATAGTAAGAGCCGTTGTGAAGGAAGTACCAGCCGCATCTGACAATACAGCGCTGAACGTGTTGCCGTTATTGAAGGTGCCGGTCGTACTAAAGTTTACCGTCAGATTGCTCCCAGCTACCACTGGATTTGGGTTGACTGTGCCGGTAGTGATTGTGGCAGGTACTGAAGTACAGGTGAAACTTGCAGCAGAAGAGTTTCGAGGCGCGGCACTTTGTGCTATAAAATCAGCACTATTATCGTCTGTATCTTGGCAACCGTTTGTTTTGCGAAACGTCGCATTTGTTGCTGAAGGAGCTGGTGCAGCTCCTAGCCCTTCAAATGTGCTAGCCGTTCCAAATCCTACTCTATCAACTCGAGTAGCACCATTTAATAAATCAACTCTACCATTCGTCCCAGACATGTTCACACTGCCCGTGCTACTTGCTGGGCTAGTCTGGTCGGGTGTAGGCAACGCTGTAAAGCCTGAAGTTGCACCCGCTAGCTGAATTAGATAATACCTACCAGCCTGAATTGAACCGCTCAATGATACGCTTCCTCCTGATCCTCCGGTAGCGGAGAAATAGGCCAATGAATAACCACTTAGCGAAACAGATGATGTTCCCTTGTTAAACAGTTCAACGTAATCTTGCCTATATGTAGCTCCACTATTACCTCCTGCGCCATAAACTTGGCTAATAACTACCTGCCCCCACCCTACTACTGGGCTCAGTAGTAACAGCAAAACGAACAACACCCGCCAGACGGGACCAGAGCAGGCGGCAAACGAACGAGTAGACGGTGTAACCATGTGCAACGAAGGTGGAAGATGTAGCAAGAGAGGATCAGCAACCCCAAAGATACAAGTTATTCAAGGCGTAGTACAACATACTACATATTAAGGAATCATTATAGATTCGGCCATAAAGAAAGCCTCCCGCATGTGCGGGAGGCTTTCCTTTGAAGCGGAGCGGCGGGGGCCGCGCCAGTGGCTTAGTTCTTTACCACTTTGCGGGTCACCTGCTGGTCGCCGGTGCCTACCGTCACCACGTAGGTGCCGGCGGGCAGGGTGGTCAGGTCGAGCTCACCGGTTACGGGCAGGGTCTGCTCGCGCAGCACCCGGCCGGTCAGGTCGGAGATACGAACGCGCAGGCCCTCGGCGGTAGTAGCCTGGGGCAGGGCCACCGTCAGCTTGCCCGAGGTTGGGTTGGGGTAGAAGCTAGCCTCGGTGAGACCGGCGCTCTTCACCGTCACCACTGGCGAGTACGAGAACTGGCCGTCGGTGTCGATCTGCTTCAGGCGGTAGTAGCTCAGGCCAGCCAGGGGGCGGGCATCTACAGCGTCGTAGTTGCTGCGGGCGCTGGTAGTACCGTTGCCCTGCTTGAACAGGATGGTCGAGAACTCGCGGGCGTCCTGACTGCGCTGCACCTCGAAGCCTTTGTTGTTCTTCTCCGAAGCCGTTACCCAGTTCAGGTTCACTTGGCCATTGCGGAGCTGAGCCGTGAAGCTCTTCAACTCCACTGGCAGCGGCAGCTGCACGTTGATGGGCAGGTTTGGCGTCTTGTAGTTTTCAGCACCGGGGGTCTGATCATTGTTGTTCTCGAAGCCGAAGAAGTAGTACTGTGTATTCGGGTCGAGTCCTGTAATTGTGGCGACAGTACCCGAGCTAATGAATACCACAAAATTACCGTTGATATTCGAGCCCTGTCCATAAACGTTAGCGCCAGGTTGATACGGAGTAGCATCCTGCGGGAAAGAAGCAGGCCCCAGGGTAGGATTCAGGCTAGCGATAATCAGGCGGTTCTCACCGAAGCCAGCGGCTTCCGGGTTGCCGGGGAAAGCCGAGCCATCTTCCTGCGTGAAGTTGATGGTTACACTACGGCCATCAGCCGAGCGTGTCACCGTTGCGGCCGACTGGCGTGTAGGCTCCACGTCAATGGCGCGGCCCTGCAAACGAGCGTTGGGCACCCGGTTGAACTCAACGTTGCCGTTGATGTCGGGCGTACGGAACAGAATATCGGCTAAGGCTTGGCCTACACGGGTAGGAGCATAGCGCACGTACAGGGGCACGCGGGCCAAGCTGTCCTGGGCATTGGGCGTCAGCGTCAGCTGGAAGCCCGTAGGGTTAGCAGCAGTACCAATGTCCGAAAAATCAGCTGTCAGCGACATCTGGAACTGTGGTGTACGAGTAGGGTTGAGCGGGTTAGGCGTGCTAGGCGCATCCGGGTCGTTTTCCATCCGCAGCGTCACGCTGTTATTCAGGCGGGCTCCCTGCAGCACAAGCGTCTGCGTGGCCGACGGGGTGCCTTTTACCTGGTTGATCACCGGCGCGAAGGATCCGCGTACGTTCAGTTCCGGCTCGCTCGAACCATTTACAGATACAAACTGCGTACGGGCCGGCGCACTGCTGTTAGAGATTACCTGGCCCCGGTTAGTCTGGGCAGCAGGCGGGAAGTAGCGCACATAAATGGTCGTCTGGTCAATATCGCCGTTGAGCGAAGGAGTAGGCGAGCCCTGAACCCGAGGCAGCGTCAGGGAGTTGCCAGTGGCAGTACCCAGCGAGTTGAAGCCACCTGGAGCGGCTGGATCAGCCGACAGCGAAACCTGGAAGAACTGCGGAGCCAAAATCGTCAGGTCCTGCAACAGATTGTCGGCCGAAATCCGGTAAGACTGAATAGCAGAAGGCGTAGCCGGCGACGTGCTGAATTCGCGCAAAATAGCATCTGTTACCGAGATATCAGAAATCGCACCGCTGGTATTAGTTCCTGAAACCGCAACGTCTACCTGAGTGGCCCCCGTGCTGGTGAGGGCGATAGTGCCCGAGAAATTACCCTGAGCTACCGTTGGCACCAACTGTACTTCAATCGTCTGGTTGGTGATGTTGCCGGAAGCATTCGGCTGGATATCGAGCGGGCCGCTGGTAAAGCTGCCGGCACTGTTCGTAATGTTGCGGAACTGAATGTTGCCGTTCGAGGCAGTCAGCGTCAGCGGGCCGCTCAGGTTGGTGGCACTCACAGTAAAGGTCTGCGTCTGAGCCGAACCGCTGTTAGTAACCGTTCCGAACTCCAGCGCCAGCGGCGAAGCGTTGATCGTTGGCGTAACCGGAGCCGGAGCACCCGATCCGCTTACGGCTACCGAGGCCGTAGCAGCGCCGTTGCCGGTAGCTACCACGTTGCCCGTAATCGCACCCGTTGTACCAGGCACAAAGCGCACATCTACCGACTGGTTGATGGCACCGTTGACAGGCACCAGAGTAAAAGGATTGGGTGAGAAAGCCTGGCCATTCACCCGGATTTCGTAGCCAACCGGAGCCGATACCGTCACGTTGCCGGACAGATCCTGACCCGTCAACTGGAACGATTGAGCAGCCGAACTGGTACCCACAGCCTGTGAGCCGAACGCCAGCGAAGTTGGGTTCGCAGTTAGGATGGGCTGGGGGGCCGTAGCATTGCCGGAAACCGTAACCGCAGCAGCAGTAGCACCAGTGCTGGTCACTGTAATGTCGGCTTGGATGGTTTGTGGATACGGGCCGGGAGCAGATGCAAACGTCGGCGCGAAAATCACGTCGAACTGGGCCGAGGCGTTGCCATTGGCATTTGGCGTAACAGCAGCAGTCTGCTCGTACGGATCGGAAGAACCCGTCAGACGCAGCAGGTATCCGGCCGGAGCCGTTACCGTAGCGTCGCCCAGCAGGTCGTTACCTGTAACAGTGAGCGTACGAGGTATTGAGCGCTGATTTACGGCCGTGTTTGGAAACAACTGGCTGCTGATGCTAACCACCAGCGACGGCTGGAATGCCCGGAACGTTACGTCATCAAGACGATACTGCCGAGTGCTGATACCACCAGGTTTGCGGAAACGAACGATGAGGTTGCTGGTGCTGGGCAGCGCAGCTGTCGTGCTAATTAGATACCAATCTGCAGTAGCCCCCAGGGTAGGGAACGTAAAAGGAATGTTCTGGAATGTTGACCCACCTACATTGCCATCACGCGCTTCCAGCACAATATCCCCTGCCAGACCAGCAGCCGGGATACGCAGGCCAAACGAGATACGCTGGCGGCTGCTCAGGCTGGTAGTGTTGATGTTGCCAATTGTCAGGTTGTATGTGGCAGCATTCTGCACCTGCACAGTATTAGTCGGGTTTTCGCGGCCAAACAGAATACTGGCTCCGCCCGATGCCCCCTGCGAAGTACCAACGGCATTCGTAAATGTGTATTGGTCAGTAGAAAAACCATTGGCAGGCGACACAATCGACGCGCCGCTAAACGCAAATGCGGCCGAGTTATCCAACCGGCCATTGGCATCAGCATTCGCTGGTGTTTCGAAAGGCACCGCAGTACCGAAGGTTTCGGTAAAGTTCTGGGCATGGGACAGGCCTGGCAATGCTAATGCCAGCAGCAGAAGCAGCTGGCGGAAGGGCCTCAAAGTCCAGCGTGTGTTACGCAGGTAAGAGTTGTTCATATGTATAGGAAAAGTAAGCGTTTCAAAAAGGAGGTGAGGAAAGAAGAAAAGCAGCATTTAGCTGCACCAGTGTCGAGGGTTGGTACGCAAAAACAGGTACAAAGATTACCACGTTTCTTACATCTTATTAAACTATTTTAAGGGCATTAAAAAGTGGGGGATGCCGTTTTTTGCAAGAACGCCAACCATATTTCATGCCAACAAGCACCATTTTAACTCTTTATCTGCATGGCTGGCACACGCAGTAATCAGTTTCTACAATATCAAATATTGGTCATTTGACATACTAAGTTGCCGTTGCAAATTTGCGGCTATTTTCTGGATAACGCAGCACTTTCGAATATCACACACTGAATAATAATATTTTTTACCATTTATAAATCAGCATATTACCTATCCTATAACTCTGTATTTTATACGGTTCTCACTTTATTTCAGACCCGTTTACTCTTACTCACAACAAGTCGTAAGCCCCTATAGTAAGCTCCGGCTGGCGGATTGAGTTGTGGTCATCCACTATGGAAGCAGAACTATGGCCCACATAGAATACCTGCGATTCTCCTAAGATATTATCCTTTGGATATAATTAATGATTGGCTGAATCCAAGTCTCAATTTGACACTATTCAGTTTTCATAAACAGGATATAACCAAGACCACAAATAATAGATCCATCGTCTTTGCAGGACGATGGGCCATATGGTCACTATACAAAGTTTAAATGGCGTCAGCTACTTGTCGTCAGGATGTGTCTCATTTTGAAACAATGTGGTGCGGTTACTACCTGATAGCTCCGTTTGCCAGACTTCCGGCACCTGCTGGTTAGCACTACTGACCTGAACGAAAGTAACCTTGGCTCCATTGCCGCTAAAACGCAGAAAATATCGTTGAAGCCGGGATGCTTTCCGCCTCCACTTCCACAACACTGTACAGATGAAAGAGAGCTACCACTAGCCTTGTCCAGATTCTGGAAGAATATCTTCGCATTTGTTTGCCTTCCTGTCGCATTCCCGACAACTGTGTCCTAGCGGAGCGGGGCAGCAGTCAGCAACATCAGGCCGGAACTGTCACGGTTGATACGTCAGAGTTTATCGTTGTTAGCAAACAGCAACTGAGTGCCATCTAGCAACCAACAGTAGCCGATAGATTGCTGCAGCCTTCCACCGGCAGAGGTGAAATCAGGCGTTGGTCGGAGCCGTCACAGTTCATCGTATGTAGCAGGGTTTGGCCGGAGGCATTGGATGTACAGGCTCCACGCTGGCACTACCGATAAGCTGACTGGAGTCTTCGAAACCTACACAGGCAGCCTCTCCTATCTGCCACTGTACCAATTTAACTCCGCGTGGAGTTGGCCTTCAATAAGCGTGACGCCTTGTTTCGCAAGCCTCGAACCTGCTACTACAGTGCTTGAAGGCAGTGCCGCTCAATAGTTCGCCCCATCAAGTGCGTCTCCACAGAAGCAGAGAAAAACCCAGCTAATAGCATCGGTATTACTGGCGAGTAGCTGTACTGGCTACAATATTCTATGCTTTGCACAAAAAAACGGGGCCCACCACCTGTATAATATGTAGTAGGCCCAACCAGGGTTTTCCTGAACAGAAGTGACTAGTTTTTTGCTTCCGGCTGACTAGCGTTTTGAAAGAGGCGCGCCCGGTTGCGGCCATCCAGATCTACCTGCCAGACTTCTGGCACCGATTGGTTGACGTTGAGTACCTGTACAAACACAATTTTACCCCCGCTGGCCGTGTATCGGGGCGTCACGTCGTTGCAGCTGGCCGGCTTGCTGGAGTTGCTAGAGCCCTTAAGATGTCACAAAAAAATCCACTGTCCTTATCGGGACAGTGGACTAAATGAACATTTTATGCAAATGAGCGCCTACAACTACCGGGCGTCGGGCTGTGTCGCATTTTGAAACAAACGGGCGCGATTGTTACCCGTCAAGTCCATCTGCCATACCTCCGGCACTGATTGGTTGACATTGCTTGCGTTCACGAAAACCACTTTCGCGCCGTTGCCACTGAAGCGAGGGTAAATATCGTTGGTACCTACAGGTTTGCCCCCTCCCCCACCACTTACCTGTACAGCAGATAGAGACGCAACGCCAGTACCATCCAGATTCTGGACAAAGATCTGGGCATCCAATTGCCGCCCGGTCGGATCCATATAAGCACTTAAATCGCGCGTATACATCACTTTAGTACCTAGCAGGTTGAAGGACGGTGAATCCAGCCGTCCGGGTAAGTTACCGACCAGTTGCGTAAGGTTCGTACCATTAGCATCGAGAAGATAAATCTCAGAATCGTAGATGCTGGCCCCTACCGTTTGTATCACAATCCGGTTGATCTGGCCGTTCCAGTCGCATTCGCGGAAATTGCGGCCGCTGGGTGCCGTAGCCAGCAACAACAGGCCAGAGCCGTCGCGGTTGATGCGCCAGAGTTTGTCGTTGTTGGCAAACAGCAGCTGCGCACCATCCGGCGACCAGCAATAGGCCACCCCAAAGTTGTTGTATCCTTCCACTGGCAGCGGCGAAATCAGGCGCTGATCGGAGCCGTCGCGGTTCATGGTGTAGAGCCGGTACTGGCCGGAGGCATTGGAAGTATAGGCCACCTTATCGAGTAATGGGCTAAGGCGAGGGGAGGCTTCCACAAAAGGAGAATTGGTAAGCCGAACCAAGTTGGCGCCAGTAGCATCCGATGAGTAGATATCTGTATTGCCCCCTACCTGCCGCACATACAGGAACGCATTATCGGGGACTTCCCGAGTGCGGAAGCTCCATACATCCCCACGGACAAGCTCACCGGCTTTGTCGCGCACCGTTACTTGCCAGTAATAGGTTGTATTAAATTTCAGGCCACTAGCCACCACACTGCTGTCAGTGGAATTGGTCAGGAGTTGGCGGCGGTCGGTGGAATTGCTTTCAAACAGTGTTACGTCGCTGTACAGCACCGAATCGACTTTATCGGGGTCCGAGACCTTCCAGCGAAGCGTTAATTCCACTGGCTGGGCGGTTGCACCATCGGTGGGCCGGGGCTTGGATGGCGGATTGGGCCGGCTGTTGGCAGTAGTAGCTTTGCTCAGCGTTAGCGAAATGGGTAAAGTCTGGTTTTCGCTGACATATACGTTTGCTACTTCCTGGCGATAATCTGCCTTACGCGCCGTCACAGCCAGCGCGCCAACCGGTACGTCCGGGATGGAAAAATTGCCAGCGGCATCCGTAGTATAGGAGCTGGTGGCAGGGTTGGTAGTGATGGATACATTTGCAAGTGGCAGATTAGTTGCCCCATCTATTACTACTCCTTCTACAGCCCCATACAGTGTAGGTTCTACTGTATCTTCTTTACACCCCCCGGCAAACAGGGCGCTTACTATTAATAGACACTGGATAATCCACACTAGTGGTGTTCGGTAGGTAACAAGTGCTTTCATGGCTTAAGGCAGGCTAAGGTGGGAGAGTTCAGGGTAGGTACAGGCCAGTGATTCAGTAGGGCATCTTGTTCAGGCATCTGGCAGCAAAACCACTACAAATAGCATTATATGCTGTAAATCACTGTTTTAAATAAACATAACCTATGTATAGTATGCCGGGCAGACACAGTAGGTGTATGAATGTTAAGGTTTATTCAGACCAACTATCTATGTAATGACTGAGAACATATTATTAGCAGAATGGCCGTATCATCGGATCAATAAATGTAAGAATAATTTTAAAAATTCAGAATTTAATTCAAAAATAGTAGAATTCAAAAAATGGCAACCTGGTTATTGATCATAACCAGGTTGCCATCAGCATTTTACCATATCTACTGTGAAGCTTATGGCAGTACCCTACCTTGCTCAATGGTAAGTTGGATACCGTTGCCACGCATCTCCACACTGTAGCCGCGTGGTGCCAAGGGTGTCGATTCCAGCTGGTTGAGTGTATGGTTGTTGCCTACCTGCATGACTTCATACTTGCGGCTGTCACCTACAACGGTGCTGTTGATCTTGTTGTCGTCACCATCCTGCACCAGCTTCATTTCGTTTTTGTCGCCGGTTAGGTTTACGTTTAGCTCGTTCCGGTCACCATCCTGCGTAATGCGGGCGCTGTTGCCTTCTCCTGTCTGGGTGAAGCTGAGCTGGTTGCTAAGGCCCGCCTGCTCCACAAAAGCCGAGTTGGCCAAGATGCCGGTGTTGTTTTGCGTAATAGCGCCCTGGTTACCGGTGCCCATCTGTAGCAACGACGACACGTTGCGCGCATCGGCCTGGCTTGGTGCATTGGGTAGCCGCTCCAGGCCAATGGTTTCGGCGAGGCGCTGCTCTACACGCAGATCTTCCGGGTCGGTACGGCTTTGCGCAGTAGCTGGCAGCCAGAGGCTTGCGACACTTGCTGTGCAAAGCAGAAAAAACAGTTTTTTCATAGCCATGTCATTTTAATGCCCAAGAGGCCGGGCCTCCCTTCACAAAGAAGAGAAGACCCGGCCAATTGTGCGTTAGACACAATACCGATTAGGGGTGGTCCTGACGAACGATGGCGGCATTGCCACTGCCATCTTGCACAACTTGGCTCCACTGGTTGTTTGAACCATTGCTACCATCACCTTGGCGCGTGTCAGCAAAGTTGCCGGGAATACCAAGAATCAAACCGGTAGCATTAGTTTGCTTCTGGTGCGCGAAGTTGTTGTCGCTATCCTGGTCAATGTAGCCGTAGTTGAGGTCGCCAACTTGCTCTTGTACGGCGTAGTTGCTGTTCTGGGCATCACCAGTGCCACCTTGCTCTACGATGGCTACACCACGCCAACCGCTCTGTACCTGGTCAACATAGTTGTTACTACCATTCTGGCTAGAATAAGCGGTATTCAGACCGTTCAAAGGCGAGCTGCCAGACTGAGTCTGGTAAGCATCGTTGCCCGTACCATTTTGGTACATGTCAGCAGATTGATTGGAGCCAGTTTGACGAACTACACCATAGTTATTTAGTCCTACCTGCTCTACATACGAGTCATGGTCAACGGAAGCAGCGCTACGAAGAGTGGCAGAAATTTGAGTAGTGGTAGGAATTGCCTGGACGCTAGCAGCACGGCCTTGTGCCGCTGGGCGGGCATTAGGAGCAGACTGAGCGAAAGCGGCGCCGGTCATCAGGAGTGCAGCGGCGAGGAGTTGGATCTTTTTCATGGGGAAAAGGGGGACTGTGGGGGAGGATTAAAATTTTGTTTTACTTCTTTTTAATTGTCTCTTCCGGATAGACAATTCAAATATAAAGCACTTTTTTCATAATACAAGTTCGTAACCAAGTTTTTTATTCAAATTTTTATTCACAAAGTTATATAAAAAGCAAAACCCTTTTAATCAGCCGTTTGACTGGTTAAAAGGGCTAAGCATTATTTTGCACGGCGGCTACCTAAGTAGTAAGTAAAGCCCAGACGGGCCGCCCAGACATAGTCATTATACTTGCCGTAGTCCATATAATCGAGGTCGTCGCTCAGGTAGTAGCGGTTTTCAACACTAGCGTTCAGGCCAATACGCTGCGAGAGCAGGTACTCACCTCCTATGCCCAGCAAGGTATGTGGCAGCACCCGCCGGCTGCCGCTGGCTGCTGGCTGGTTACGCAGCGTAGCGCCCGCACCCGCCATGGCATAGGGCGTAAACCGGTCTTGCGGCAGCAAGCGCATCATCAGGCCCGCTTCGGCATAGCTGAAGTCCTGGCTGAAGTAGCGCCGGGCCGACAACTGGCCCCAGCCTACGTTCGCAAAAGAGCTCAAGAAGCCTGTTCCCCACTGGTAGCGAAGCGTGGCAGTTCCTTCCGGATCATTACGAGGGCTGGCGAAATCGCCGGAATACTGCTGCAGCGATGCCGAAAGTCCCACCCCAAAGCGACTGCGCCGCTCCGTTAGTTCGCGGCCCAGCACGTCAATGGAAGCGTTATGCTCTTTCTCCTGGAAGTAGGCGGTCATGGCCGGCCCCTGCAGATCTTCCACGTTTTTAGGCGCCCACAGCCGGTCGCGCAGGCCCTCGAAGATGAGGGCTTCCACTGATTTCTCAATAGCCTCCTTCACCGCCATTTCGCTGGGCTCGTTGTAGGTGAAGCCGGTTTCGGTTTCCAGCAGCCGCTTGAAATTCACAAACCGGAACAAGCTGGCATCTACCTGCTGCGAAAGAATAGTTTTGCTGACGTATACCGTTTTAAGCACTCGCCCATTGGACGTACTGATGGCCCGCAGATACACCGTAACACGGTCTTGGCGGTACTGGCCCGAGGCCCCGGCACCAAAATAGCGCAGGCCGGCACCGCCGGTCAGCATGTTGGCATCGTAGGAGATAATACCGCCCTCCAGCAGCACTCCCGCAAACAGCAGCGGCGGCAATGGCGACTGTCGCTGCCCGGTCTGCTCGCTATATTCAGCCCGAGTCGAACGGATGATTTTGCGCTCGTTTAGCAAATTGCCCAGGTTTTCGCGCTCAATAGGCTCAAACCAGCTGGACTCTTCCAGCGCCTTTATCAAAATGGTAGTAGCGCCCTGCGTGATGGCCGTCGAAAAGCTTGACCCATTCGCGGTAGGCTTGTATTGCCCGGTCTGGTCACGGAACTTATACACGGCCACTACCGCCTTTTCGCGGGGCTGCGGCATATTCTGGATTGCACGGGGCCGGATAACTTCGGCCCCCAAACGCGCGGGCTCGGTGGTGAGCGGCTGGTGGAAGTAGGGCGCGCAGGCACCGGTTGCCAGGAGCAGCGTGATGGCTAGGTATACTTTCCAGGTGGCGATGGTACGCATGGGGAGGTGAGGCAGTGACAGAGAGAAAATAAGTTGATGGCCGTGCGAGTGGCTAAGGGATATTGGGAATAGTGACGGTGGTCTGGTTGCCGGTGCTGGAGTCGGTAATCTGGATAACTACTCCGTTGGCACCGGGTGTCACTTCAATCTGATAGGTACCTACCGTATAGCTACCTTCCCGCACCGGCCCCGAGCCGAACTGCGACGTGATAAACCGATTGGTCAGCTGACTCAAAATCTGTCGATTAAGGTTTTCAGCAAAGCCATTAAGCGGATCGTTGGCATTGACGCCAGTGCCGGTGTCGCGAGCGGGCTCTTCTATGGTGTTCTGCGAGGTAGCAGAACTGAGCAGCCATTGGTAGTTGAAACTGTTCCCCCCGCCGAAAGACGGGTTTTTGGGCTCATAAACGAAGTCCTGCGCATGAGCCTGACTACCAGCGAGCATAAGCAGCAGGGCAGTGCATAGAGTAAAAAGAGTTTTCATAGGGAGTGGGAGTAGTGAAGCAAGAAATGGAAAGTTGTCAGTAGGTTTCTCGGCCCTTTAGTTCGCCGCGCTCCAATTGATTACTCACGCGCTGGGCTTCCACCAGATAGTCGCTGGCCAACCCTACGGCTTGGATGGCAGCTTCTTCTATCAGGTCGTACTTAGGCTGCAAGGGTATTTCGAGTAGCGTCTCATCATTCACGGCAAGCGACACCAAAGCACTGTTTCCACGAGCCGGCAGTTCCGTGATGGTGATGTTGTATTCGTTGACGCCTGGTGGGGCTTCGAAGGTGGTATAGAACACGCTATAGAAGTCACGACCAATCTTGGATATTGTCTGGTCGACAACCAGGCCTTGTGATTCTATTCCGGCAGTTTGGCGACGTTGCGTCTGGGAGGAGTCGGCCTGCAACAACATACGCAGGGCCTCTTCCAGCTTCTTGGCCGGCAATGGTGATGCATGCGATTCTTTCGCAGGTACTTCGGGCGTTTTCTGAGCATTACTACCTTCCCGCACCGGAATCCGTCGCTCGTTCTGGGCCAGCGCCGGGCACACTAGCAACACCAGCCAGATACAAAAAAAGATGCTAACTAGTTGATGAAGCCGCTGCTGCTTACGCGTAACCCGGAGCACCGATGCCGGTAAGGAGAATTGGCGTAGCATGAGTTGAGTGAAACTAGATGGATTATAAATGCTCGTTTTTCGCTAGACTGATTTTGCTAGGTGCCCAATACGCTCATTGTATAGGCAGAACGGGTCAGGATGCTAAAACCTCGGTTTTAACTGAGCTAGATGGGTAGAGCAGTTTTGCGGCATGAATGTAAATATTAAACGAAATAATACAATGATTTTTCACGATTTTAATCTATCAATAATTGAAATAATTAAAAATTAGTCGGGGCGCAGACTTTAATACCCTGTCAATCAGGCACCATGGCCGAATCCCTACGCACAAGGCCCGCCTTTACTTTTGTAAAGGCGGGCCTTGTGTATGTAAGCGGCAAGCTTGCAGGCGCCTACCCCACTACGTGCGGCACAAACTCCGACAGGTTGGTGATGAAGCCGGCGGCCCGGCGGAAGCCAATGGCGCAGCCGCTGCCGGCCCAGAACACCCCGGCCTGGTAGAAACGCTGCCGGTCATCCTGCGGGAGTTGGGCGAAGCGCTGAAAGACCTGCGTCTGCCCGGCAAACTCGCCTTCTACGCCCTGCCCGGGCTGGCCGGCATTCAGTTCCGTGACGTTCTGGCCCTCGCGGCCCAGCAGCGGCTTGCGCACACTGTGGCCGGGCAGCTCATACAGAGACGCTTCCAGAAGCAGCGGGTGCTGGGGGAAGCATTGCCAGAGCCACGCCAGAATGCCTTTGCTCTGGAAAAGCATCGTGTAGGCCGGGTTGGCAATGATAAGGTCGCGGCTCTGGAGCAGCTGCAACAAATCGGCAGTCAGCTCGGGCTCTTCGGCAGCCAGAATTTCCCAGGGCACCAGCTTGAACAGAAACCCGTACTGCTGCCATTGCTCCGGAGCCTGCTCGGCCCACACGCCCCGCTCCTCCCCTGCTACTGATACCTGCATGGCATCGACGGAGCAGATGTGCACGTGCTCGAAGCCGGCCTCCGAAGCCGCCTCGGCCACCACGGCGCAGTTGGCGGCATCCTCGGCGCTGTCGGGCAGGTGCACGAGCAGCAGGGCAGGCGGCAGGTCGGGGTTGCGCTGCAGCCACTCGGTTAGCTGGGCCTGCAGGCCTTCGAACAGGCCGTTGGCCTGCCGGTCATCGTCGGCTTGGCCGGCAGCTACCAGGCTGGCCCACTGCACCACGGCCGTTTCGGGGATGCTGGTGGCGGTGTCGGCGTTGAATTCGAGCAGCTTGGGACCTTCGGGCGTCTGGGCCAGGTCGAAGCGGCCGTAGAGGTGCCAGTGCCGGTCGTCGTTCCAGGAGTGGCGCACAGCGGGCCAGAGCAGCTCCGGAACGGCCAGCAGCTGCAGCAGCGTATCGGGAATGGGGTCGGGAATGGATTGTACCAGCAGCTCGTAGAGCGTATCGGCGGCTTGCAGCAGCGCGTCAGCGTCGGCTTCGGGGAGCTGCACGGCTTCGCGGGCCACGTAGTTCTGGCAGTCTTCTTCCACCACCCAATCCCAACCTAAGCCGCGCACGGCAGGCGTTACATCACCGGAAAGCGGCAAAAGCGAAATACTCGGCATCAGAATAAAGGCTCAATAGGTTTGAGGGAATGGACCATGCAGAGGCCGGCAGCTTGCAGAAAGCCGCACAGACCGATACCTGCTTCGGGCATCAGCCTGGCCGATACTGGCTCAAGAAATTGCCTTAGCCGCCAAAACCGCGGCTGCTGCTTCGGCTGCCAAAGCCGGAACTACGGCTACTGCTGGGCGCGGTGCTGCGCACACTGCTGCGGCTGCCGAAACCGGTGCTGCGCACCACGCTGGTGCTGGGCTGCACGCCGTTGTTGGTGCGACTGCCCGAAAAGCCCCGCCCAAAAAAGCCTCGGCCCTGGTCGCGCTGTTGCGCCACCCGGCCCCGCCAGCCGTTGTTCTGCTGCACGATGCCAGGGTTGGCATACGCCCCTACATTCGGGGTGAGGAAGCGCCCGGCCATGTAGCCAATGCCGCCCCACATGAGAATATCCATCATGCCGGTGCCACCAGCGCGGTTTTCGGGGTTCACGCGGCTGTACTCCTGCATCTGGCGCTGCAGGGCCTGGCCCTGCAGGGTGTCTACTTTGCCATCGAAGTGCTTGAGCACTGCCGCTACTTCTTCCTTGCCGGCAGGGCGCTCAGCCGTAATTTTCCATTCGCCCGGCTTCACTTCAGTCATCTCCGTGACGACGCCTTCAGAATAGGACTCGCCGCCGCCCCAGTCTTCTTGGGTGGCCGCAGTTTCGTTTTCGGAGCTACCGCCGGAACAGGCCGGCAGCAGGAGCCCCAGGCTGGTAGCAGCAGCCATCAGCAGCACGTTGCGGCGCAAGTCGCCGAGGCGGTAATAAGGCTTGTTCATGAGAAAGGCAAAAAGAAAGAAGGTGTTATGAGGGAGAAAGCGACGCAGGAGCAGAAGAGTTGCGTAGAGCCGCTACTCCCACAGCGGATAGTGCTCCAGATGCACTTCCTGCCCGAAAAATATACGCGTGCTTTCCTCAAACGACCGAGTGAAATCGGAAACGTAGAAGTGGTGCACGGGGGACGCACTACCGGGCTGCGCGGCCAACTGGTGCTCCTGCAGGTAGCGCTGCACGTGCGCCGCCACCACGTCGGACGCATCAAGAACCGCCGTGCGGCCCTGGTAGAAGTCCATAATCTGTTTTTTGATGAGCGGATAGTGCGTGCAGGCCAGCACCAGCGCCTCTATCCCGTCCAGGGCGGGGTTGGTCAGGTAGCTTTCGATGATGTTGCCGGCGATGCTGTTGTCGAAGAACCCTTCCTCAATCATCGGGGCCAGCAGCGGCGTGGCTAGGCTCTGCAGCTGCACTGCGGCATCCAGCTCGTCAATCTTTTTGCGGTACACGTTGCTGTTCACCGTTTGCTTGGTGCCAATCAGGCCCACGGTACGGCCGGCGTAGGCCTGCCCCACGTGGGCCACAATGGGGTCGATGACGTTGAGCACCCGCGCCTTGGAGCCCACGTATTCGCGCACCAGCTCGTAGGCCGCCGCCGAAGCCGAGTTGCAGGCAATGAGAATGACTTTGCACTGCTGCCTGAGCAGTAAGTCGCATATTTTGACGCTGTAAGCCTGGATGGCAGCCGTGCTTTTGTCGCCGTAGGGCAGGTGGGCGGTGTCACCGAAATAAATCAGCCGCTCGTGGGGCAGCGCGTGGGCCACCGCCCGGGCCACGGTGAGCCCCCCGATGCCGCTGTCGAATACGCCGATGGGACGGCTGGAAAGGTCTGGGTTCATATCGGCGGCAAGTAACGAGGAAGCGGGCAAACTGTTGCGGCGGGCAGCTTTCACACTACTGCCAATTTCCTATCTTCCGACTTCGTACCGCCCTTCTGCCCCTGCGTATGAGCACTATTCTGGCTGAAATTGACCGGGCCCTGGTGGCCTTCGATTCTTCCCGCGGCCGCCCCGTGGCCATCGAGCTGGGCGAGCGAAAATACACGCAGCTCATCCTGGACGTAGCCCACCTGCACGCCGACGGCGGCGAGCTGACCCACAACACCGGCCGCCCGCTGGCCTACCGGGGCCTGGAAATTCTGCGCGACGACCTGCACGTAGACCGGGTACTGGTGATATAATGCAGAAGTGAATACTGAGTAGTGAGTATTAAGTACTGAGTACCGAGTATTGAGGCTTCATTCAATAATTGACCGGCGAAGTCTCACTACTAACTACTCAATACTCGGTACTCACTTCTGCAAAGGCTACCTTTGCGGCATGAATCTGCTTTCCGCTGAGAACCTTTCGAAGAACTATGCCGACCGGTGGCTTTTCCGGGACCTGAATTTTGGCTTGCTGCAGGGCCAGCGCGTGGCCTTTGTGGGCATCAACGGCACCGGCAAAACCACGCTCATGCGCATCCTGGCCGGCCTCGAGCAGCCCGATACCGGCCTGGTGAGCACCCGCAAGGGCATCCGGGTAACGTATCTGGGCCAGCAGCCGGTGTTCGATGAGAGCCTGACGGTAGAAGAAACCATCTTCGCCAGCCAGAACGACACGCTCAAGGCCATCAAGGAGTACGAGCACGTCGTGAACGACCCCGACCACAAGTCCGACGACCTGCAGCGGGTGCTGGAGCGCATGGATGCGCTGAATGCCTGGGACTACGAGGCGCAGGTGCAGCAGATTCTGAGCCGGCTGGGCATTCTGGGCGAGCTGCTTAACCGCAATATCAGCATGCTCTCGGGCGGGCAGCGCAAGCGCGTGGCGTTGGCCCGCGTGCTCATTGAGGAGCCCGACGTGCTGCTGCTTGACGAACCAACCAACCATCTGGACCTGGCCACCATCGAGTGGCTGGAAAACCGCCTGTCGTCGCCGAGCCTGACGCTGCTCATGGTGACCCACGACCGTTACTTCCTCGACAGCGTAGCCAACGAAATTGTGGAGCTCGATAAGGGCCAGATGTACCGCTACCAGGGCAACTACGCCTATTTCGTGGAGAAAAAGGCCGACCGCGAAATGCGGGAAACCGTGGAAGTGGAGAAGGCCCGCCAGCTGTTCAAGAAAGAGCTGGACTGGATGCGGCGCATGCCCCAGGCCCGCGGCACCAAGCAAAAGGCCCGCATCGACGCCTTCTACATCACGAAGGAAAAAGCCAGCACCAACCTGAGCAAGACGCAGGTGGAGCTGAGCGTGAAAACCACCCGCCAGGGCGGCAAAATCATCGAAGCCAGCCACCTGAACAAGAAGTTCGGCGACAATGTGGTGCTCGACGATTTCAGCTACGTCTTCAAAAAGAAAGACCGGATAGGCCTCGTGGGCCCCAACGGCGCGGGCAAATCCACGCTGCTGAACATGCTTACGGGCAAGCTGGCACCCGATTCCGGCACTATTGAGGTGGGCCAGACCACTGTGTTCGGCTACTACACCCAGACCGAGCTGGAATTCGACCCCAGCCAGCGCGTGATTGACATTGTGAAGGAAGTGGCCGAAGTGGTGGAGCTGGCCAACGGCGACGTACTGACGGCCAGCCAGTTCCTGAGCTTGTTCCTGTTTCCGCCGGCCCAGCAGTACACGCTGGTCAATAAGCTGAGCGGGGGCGAAAAGCGCCGGCTGCAGCTGCTGCGCGTGCTCATCAAGAACCCCAACTTCCTGATTCTTGACGAGCCCACCAACGACCTGGACCTGGGCACGCTCAACATCCTCGAAGACTTCCTGCTGCACTTCAGCGGGTGCCTGCTTATCGTCAGCCACGACCGGTACTTCCTCGACCAGCTGGCCGAGCACCTGTTTGTGCTGGAACCCGGCGGTGCTGTCCTCAACTTCCCCGGCAACTACACCGACTACCGCGAGTACCTGGCCGAGCGCGAAACCGAAGCGACCCTGGAAGCCGAAGAAAAAGCCGCTAAAGCAGCCCGTGCCGCGGCCAAAACTGCCGTAGCGGCCCCCGCCCCAGCGCCCGTAGCAGCCCCTGCCCCACCGAAGCGCAAGGCCAGCTTCGCCGAGAAAAAGGAGTACGAAGCCTTGGAAAAGGAACTGGCGCAGCTCGAAACCACCAAGCAGCAACTGATTGAGAAGCTCAACGCCGGCTCCGGCTCCCACACCGAGCTGGCCGACTGGGCCGCGCAGCTCAAGCGCACCGACGCCGACCTCGACGCCAAAGGCGAGCGGTGGCTGGAGCTGGCCGAATTCATCTAGCCGCCACCCATCGCCTACAAACCGCAACGGCCCTTCCTGAACCTGTCAGGAAGGGCCGTTGCGGTTTTAGCATTGGCAGGTTGAGCAGAAGTTTAGGAATCGAAAATCGATTTTTCGTCCTGCAGAGCTTGCCCCAATAACCTTAATACCCAGCAGCGGTGCTGGTGGCCGAAGCGGTGGAGTACGTCCCCGGCCTTTGGGTGAAATCGAACACCACCGGGCGGGCGTTGATGAACAGCACCAGCCGCAGCCGGCGGGCGGCATCGGTACGCGGGAAATGCACCTGGCCCACCACGTATTCATTGGATTGGAGCACCGTTTTGCGCAGAATCACGGCTTCCAGGTGCTGCCGGCGGCCGCTGAGCTCGTCGGCCTGCTGGGCGTGGGTTTCGCGCTGCTCGGCAAAGTAGGCTTCGTCGTCGGCGTGGCGCTGGTCGCGCTCGGCAATCTGCGCGGGCGTTTCGGTCTTTTTGATGGAGGCAATATCCTCAGTGATATTCGCCGCACTGCTCAGGATTTCCAGCCAGCTGCCACTTTCTGCCTTGGAAGCTTCCTTGTTGAGGCGGGCCGTGAGCTGCTGCAGCGTAGCCTCGGGATTGAGGGCCATGATGCGGGTGAGTGGCAGCGCCGGGGCAACCGGGGCAGCGGCCACTGCAGAGTCGGCCGTTTGGGCCGTGGTGGCCGTATCGGTTGGCGCATAGTCGGGCACGTAGTAGAACGTTTCCGGCAGAATTTCCACCGGCCGGCGCGCATCGTTCCCGATTTCGACCTCGAATACCAGCTCCTTTTTATCGTAGCGCAGGAAGCCGAGCTTCACCTCCACGCTGTCGGGGTGGTAGAGGCGGCTGGTGGGGTGGCCGTTTGCGCCGGGCCCACTGGACTGCACGGGCTGCATGGCCAGAAAGGCCGAGGAGCTGCAACCGGTGAGCAACACGGCCGAAGCGGCCAGTAGCGTAGAAAGACGCATAAAATAGAAAGGTTGGGATAAGCCAGGAGAAGATAAACCGCAGGAACGGCTGGCTAGTAGGCTGGCTGGCGGCTGCGCAGCTGGCTGTAGCTGAGTGCCAGCGGCTGCGCCCGCAAAGGCAGAGAAAGCCGCAGAATATCGGCCTCGTCGGTGCGCGGGAAGTACACGTAGCCCCGGATGCCCTGGCCCGGCAGCAGCGTATTTTTGCGCAGCAGGCGGGCTTCCACGTCCTGCTTCTGGGTCTGGGCCTGCAGCGCGGCCGAGCTGTGCTCCAGCCGGTGCAGCTGCCCGTATTCCGGCGACGCCAGCACCAGGGCCCGCTGCGATTCACGCACATTGTAGACCACGGCGGCCACCAGGCCATCGAGCTTCTGCTCGGGGTTGATGGCCTTCACCGCGCCCGGAAAGTAAGGCATATACTCCTGGCCCTGGTGCAGCGTGGTGGCTACGGGCGTGTAGCTGAACTGCTCCGGGGCCACCAGCACCGCCCGCTCTGACTGGTTTTGAATGTCGAGGTCGAAAACCAGCGCGTTGCCTTCATAGCGCACAAACCCCAGACTCACCTGCAGGCTGTCCTGCCGCACTACGGACCGCTCGTGGCCATCTTTCCAGGTGCCGCTGCCCTGGTTGGGTTTCAGGGCCAGATAGGCGGTGGGGGTGCAGGCCACCAGCAGCGAAGCCGCGGCCGCCAGATAGAGTCGGGTTGTTAGCATAAGATGAAAGGATAGTACCGAGAAAAAACCGCTGCTACCGGGCCTTATTCTACAGATCGGTGGGCAGCGCAGCTTCTCCCGCAGCATTTGTGCCAAACTGCCACACCCGCCGCACCACCGCCAGCGGGATGGGCCCGAAAACGTGGGCAAAATGCTGCTGCCGGCTCTCCACCCACTCCCGTTCTATGCGCAAGCCGGCCGCTGCCATTGCCTCTTCATCCAGCTCCAGCAGCCACAGGTCGGAGCGGTGGGCATAGTAGCGGCGGGCCGTTTCCAGCACCTGATGTAGCTCCGAGCAGTGAATGAATCCTTCCAGCATCAGGTCGGGGCTGGCGAAAGAGCCGGTTTGCTGGGCATGCTGCCAGTCGGCGGGTTCGGCAATTCGGTAGAGCATAGTGAAGTGCTGGTTTTTTGGTGGGTGATGAGTGGCCGGCAGATTAATATCGCAGCAAAAAAAAAGGCTCATGCTGAAGCACGAGCCTTTTGTATTCAATGATGGAGAAGATGCCCTGAATGCATCAGCCCACCAAAAATCAGCCCATTAGCTGGCCTTCCAAAGCTCCTGCTGCACGGCTTTGCCCACCGTGAGCATGATGCGCGTAGGGTTGGGGATGAGCGTGATACGGGCTTCTTTACCGGGATATTTTTCCGAGTCCACCCACACGCCTTCCTTGGGTGAGGGGGTGCCGCCGGTGCTGGAGGGCAGGTAGGCGGTGGGCAGCAGCACGTCGGTATCGGAGCTGAGGTCGGTGTGGACCTTGTCCAGGGCGGCTTCGAGGTAGGTACCGTATTCTTCGTTGAAGTCGTCTTCCAGATCGTGCAATTCCTCTTCCACGTCGTCGTAGCGGGCATCGTCATACGCCATGTCGTGCAGGGCCTGCTTTTTCTCGATCAGCGTAACGAGGGTGCGGTTCAGCTCTTCCAGATTCATAGGGGTAAGGCGTAGGGTTATGCTGCAAAGGTGGAGAGTATTCGGCAGTTTCGTGCGCGGTTCCTGCTCCCGCCTCAATTTTACGAAGAAAGCAGCTATTCCGTCTTCCCCCAAATGTAGCGCTACCGGCCCTGCCGGCGGGTGGGGGCCAACCACTTCCGGCCGCTTACAACGCCCCGCCGGAACCCCGGCCTCCGCAATGGGCGTTGGCTACCACAGAATCATTTCCCTCAAAAACGTATTTTTACCCACGCATCCCACCCAACCCTTCCTGCCCATGCAAACGATGACCTCGCCCGAAGTACAGGCCCACCCTGCCCACGACTTTCTGCCCCTCAACGGTACCGACTATCTGGAGTTCTACGTCGGCAATGCCAAGCAGTCGGCCTACTACTACCAAGCCGCTTTCGGCTTCGAGCTGGTGGCCTACTCGGGCCCCGAAACCGGCGTGCGCGACCGGGCCAGCTACGTGTTGCAACAGAATAAAATCCGCTTCGTCCTCACCACGTCCCTGCTGCCCGACTCCGACATCACGCGGCACGTGGCCCAGCACGGCGACGGTGTGAAGGTGATGGCGCTGTGGGTGGACGACGCCCGCAAATCCTTCGAGGAAACCACCAAGCGCGGCGCCAAAGTGGCGTTTGAGCCCTACACCATCGAGGACGAGCACGGCTCCGTGACCATGGCCGGCATCTATACCTATGGCGAAACGGTGCACACGTTTGTGGAGCGCAGCAACTATACCGGGCCGTTTCTGCCGGGCTTCGTGGCCAAAACCAGCGGCGTGCCCCAGGGTGCGCCCGTGGGCCTGCAGGTGGTAGACCACTGCGTGGGCAACGTGGGCTGGGGCGAGATGAACCAGTGGGTGAAGTTCTACGAAGACGTGATGGGCTTTAAGCTGCTGATAACCTTCGACGACGACGACATCAGCACCGAGTATTCGGCGTTGATGAGCAAGGTGGTCAGCAACGGCAACGGCTTCGTGAAATTCCCGATCAACGAGCCCGCCGAAGGCAAGAAGAAAAGCCAGATTGAGGAATACCTCGACTTCTACCACTCGCCCGGCGTGCAGCACATGGCCCTCATCACCAACGATATCCGCACGACCGTAACGGAGTTGCGCCGCCGTGGCGTGGAGTTTCTGCAGGTGCCTGCCACCTACTACGACGACCTGCTGGACCGCGTCGGCCACATCGACGAAGACCTCGACAGTATCCGCAACTTGAACTTGCTGGTAGACCGCGACGAGGAAGGCTACCTGCTCCAGATTTTCACCAAGCCCGTAGAAGACCGCCCGACCGTGTTCTTCGAAATCATCCAGCGCAAAGGCGCCAAGAGCTTCGGCAAAGGCAACTTCAAGGCCCTGTTTGAAGCCATTGAGCGCGAGCAGGCGCTGCGCGGCAACCTGTAGCCAGCCTTGTTGCTACGACATAGACCGGCCAGCCCTGTGGGGCGGGCCGGTCTTTTTTATGCGGCTCTTTATCCCGAACTTTCTGATGGCGGTAAGGGCCAGGTGCCGAAGATGGCGCCGGAATGCCTGAGGCGCTTGTGGCTTATTTTTCCCTGGCTGGCTATGCAGTTTCATCAGTTTGCTCCACCCAAACAGCTTCAAACCCACGTCCGGTTTTTATGGGCGCTGGATGCCCCCGGCACCGGGCCCAACCTGCTGCGCACAATTGCCGACGGTTGCCCCGGCCTGGTGTTTCAGCAAGCCGCGCCCGGCAGCATCCGCGACGAAACCAATAAACCCTGGCCCACGCTGCTGCTCTACGGCCAGGCCACCAAGCCCAGCACCGTGCACGCCCCCGGCCCCTTCCGGATGGTGGGCGCCTGCTTCCACCCCAGCGCCGTGCCGGCCCTGTTTGATGTGCGGGCCGACGAACTGACTGACACGTGCCTGGACGCCGATCTGCTGCCCACCACCCACCGTTCCCTGTGCCAGCAATTGCTGGGAAGCTCCTCGCCCACTGCGCAAACCAACCTGCTGGCGGCGCATCTGCTGGCCCGGCTCCGCACAGCCCACCACCCGCCCGATGCCGGGGTGCAGCAGGCGCTGGCTTGTATTCTGGGTTCGCAGGGCACTGTTTCCTTGCCGCAGCTGCGGCAGCAGATGCAGCTTTCGGAGCGAAGCCTGCAGCGCCGGTTCAAGTACCACGTAGGCGTTTCGCCCAAGCTATTCTCCCGCATCTGCCGCTTTCAGGCCAGCCTGGCCCAGTTGCGCGCGGCCCACTACGAGAAGCTGTCCGACCTGGCATTTGAACACGACTACGCCGACCAGTCGCACTATATCCGCACCTTCAGGGAGTTCACCGGCATTTCGCCCCAGCAATACCGCCGGCAAACCCGCGACGCCCTGGAAAACTTTTCGGAGTTGGCGTAAGGTGTCGGTTTTGTTCTATTCAGAGGGGAGTAGAACCGCGTGCTTTGGTAAAAAAAACCAAGCACTATGCAACTCCTCATCTTCGGCGCCACCGGCGGCACAGGCCGCCAGCTGGTAGTACAGGCCCTTGCCGCGGGCCATACCGTCACGGCCTTTGCCCGCTCATCGGCCAAGGTAGCCACCCAGCACCCCAACCTACGCGTCGTGCAGGGCGACGTACTTTCCTATCCGGCAGTGCTGGCTGCCATGGCCGGGCAAGACGCCGTGCTGTCGGCGCTAGGGGCCCCAGCCCGACAGAAAGACGATTTGCGCTCGGCCGGCACCCGCAATATTCTGCAGGCCATGGAGGCCACCGGCGTGCGCCGCTTCATCTGCCTGACCACCATGGGCATCGGCGACAGCAAAGCTCTGTTGCCCTTCTCCTACAAGTACCTCCTTGTGCCGCTGCTGCTGCGCCACGCCTTTGCCGATTCGGAGCTGCAGGAGCAGTACATCCGGCAAAGCCCCGTCGAGTGGACTATTGCCCGGCCAGCCACGCTCACTAACGGCGCCCGCACCGGCCACTACCGGCACGGCTTCCCGGCCACAGAACGGGGCCTGAAAATCAGCATCTCCCGCGCCGATGTGGCGGATTTCATGCTCCAGCAGCTGCACGAAACAAAGTACCTGCGCCAAACGCCGTGTCTTTCTTACTAACCCTTATTTAGGAGCTGATGCAGACTAATTCCATCATTCTTGGGGCAGCTACGGGCACTACGGGCCTGATAGCCGGCTTATTCTACGGCTTTTCCGTGGCAATAAACCCTGCTTTTGCGCGCCTGCCAGATGCCTCATATATCGCTGCTATGCAGAATATCAACCTCATCATTCAGAATCCGGTGTTCGGGCTCAGCTTTTTTGGGGCGCCGCTGTTGCTTCCGGCAGCAGCGCTAGCCTACCGGCGTGTCGGGGTGCGGCAGTTTCGCTTCTTAGCGGTAGCTTCAGCCGTTTATCTGGCGGGCAGTTTTGGCGTGACGATACTGGCTAACATTCCGCTAAATGAACAGCTTGCGGCCTTCCCGCTGCACACGGCCTCTGATAGCCAGGCAGCTGACGCCCGGATGCACTTCGCCCGGCCTTGGAACCGTTGGCATACGGTGCGCACTGTTGCCAGCACTATAGCGTTAACTCTCGCTATTGCGGCTTGCCTGGTCCCAAAGCCTGCTCTCCTTCACCAGGCGTCGTAGTCTTCGTATCCCGAAGTTTTGGCTAATGGAGAAAACCATGGGCTGCGGTTTCCTCCTATTCCCAGCTACTGCCTGTTACGGCTCGTCCCCACTCCCAAATATATATCGGCTAACAATCTGTGGCCCTGCAACGCTTTCTAGGTGTTTTGCAGGGCCACTCCCGTTTCCCACGAAAACCTGTTTTCTTTACCGCCCGTTCTCCTCTTGTCTCCTTTCCATTTTAGTACCGATATGGCCCTCACCCCCGAAATTCAGCAACGCATCAGCACTTGGCTCACCCCACACTACGACGCCGATACTCAGACGGAAATTCGGCAGCTGCAGACTGATAACCAGGACGATTTCCTGTCGGATGCTTTCTACCGCAACCTGGAATTTGGCACCGGCGGCCTGCGGGGTATTATGGGCGCGGGCTCCAACCGCATGAACCGCTACACGCTGGGCATGGCCACCCAGGGGTTGAGCAACTACCTGCTCCAGCAGTTTGCAGGGCAGGAAATCAAAGTGGCCGTGGCCCACGACTCGCGCAACAACAGCCGCGCCTTTGCCGAGCTGGTGGCGGGCATTTTCTCGGCCAATGGCATTACGGTGTACCTGTTTGAGGCGCTGCGGCCCACGCCGGAGCTGTCGTTCACGATCCGGCACCTGGGCTGCCAGAGCGGCTGCGTTATCACGGCTTCGCACAACCCCAAGGAGTACAACGGCTTCAAGGTGTACTGGAAAGATGGCGCCCAGGTGGTAGCCCCGCACGACAAGAACATTATCCGGGAAGTGGAAGCCATCCAGGGCGTGGAAGAAGTGAAATTCCAAGCCGATACCACGCGCATTCACAGCATCGGGGCCGAGGTGGATGCCGCCTACCTGGCTAAGGTGAAGGAACTGAGCATCAACCCCGCCGCCATCCAGCGTCAGCACGACCTGAAAATCGTATTCACGCCGATTCATGGCACCGGCATCACGCTGGTGCCGCAGGCGCTGGCGCAGCTGGGCTTCACCAACGTATCGGTGGTAGAAGCCCAAGCCACCCCCGACGGCAACTTCCCCACGGTGCTGTCGCCCAACCCCGAGGAGCAGGTAGCTATGCAGATGGCCCTCGACCAGGCCAAAGCCCTCGACGCCGACATCGTGCTGGCCACCGACCCCGATGCCGACCGGGTGGGCATTGCGGTGAAGAACACGCGCGGCGAATGGGTGCTGGTGAACGGCAACCAGACGGCCGCCCTGCTGACCTATTACGTGCTGTCGGCGCGGCAGCAGGCCGGCAAAAAAACCGACAAGGACTTCATTGTGTACACTATCGTGACCAGCGAAGTACTCGGCGACATTGCCCGCTCCTACGACGTGCAGAGCTACCAGACGCTCACCGGCTTCAAGTACATAGCCGGCCTGATCCGGGAGTTGGAAGGCGAGGCCAACTACGTGGGTGGCGGCGAGGAAAGCTACGGCTACATGCTCGGCAACTTCGTGCGCGATAAGGACGCCGTATCGGCCTGCGCCCTGCTGGCCGAAATGGCCGCCGTGGCCAAAGACAACGGCCACTCGCTCTACGAGGAGATGACGCGCATGTACGCCCAGTACGGCCTGTATAAAGAGCACTTGATTTCGCTCACCAAAAAAGGCCAGCGCGGCGCCGAGGAAATTCAGGAAATGATGGCCGGCCTGCGCGCCACGCCGCCCGCCACCATTGCCGGCCAGCCCGTGGTAGAGCTGCGCGACTACAAAACCGGCCTCATCCGGGACTTGCGCACCAACCTGGAAACGCCCACCGGCCTGGAAAGCAGCAACGTATTGCAGTTCATCCTGGAAGACGGCAGCAAGATTTCGGCCCGTCCTTCGGGCACCGAGCCAAAAATCAAGTTCTACTTCAGCGTGCGGCATCCGCTCAAGTCGCACGTCGATTTCGAACTGGCCGAACGCCAGGCCCAGGAGAAAATTCAGGCCATCATCGAAGACATGCAGCTGAAGTAAGCTTCAGCCACTTCTTGGCAAGCCGGCCCCGACTACGCCCGTAGTCGGGGCTTTTTGTTGGCAGGAAACCGGCCGACCACAGAATATTACTGACCACCGGAAAAATCCGCGTTGTTTTTTAGCGAATACCGCTGCCGGGTCAAGCAGCCACCCTAGCGGATCAGGCGCTGAAACCTATGCCGCGGCGTGTGCAATAAGCGTACAGCACACTGGCAAAACAGCCGTTTGCAGCTTCCCAGGCCATTTTGTCGGCTTGTATTTGCTGTTGACTGCCGCTAGATTTGGGTGTAGCCCCAATGGGTTCCGGAGTCATATGGCCACTGGCTGGCTGGCTTCCCTCCTTTCGGCATCATGGCTGCCTGCGCTGGCGGCCTCGTTATTTTGAGTGAGAAAGTGAGGCAAACAGGACGGGGTTTCCCCGTCCTGTTTCTCGCTGGCTTGCTGCTCATGCCGCTCCTTATATATGCGTTATTTACTGAAGGACCGCCGGTGCAGCGGGCAGCTGATACGCTGTTTGCTACTGCTGCTGCTGCTGGGCAGCGAGCTGCTGACGCAAACTGCCATGGCCCAGCCCCTGAGCATGCTGCATACCCAGGGCACCGCCCTATTGGATGCCAAAAACCAGCCCGTCGTGCTGCGTGGCATCAATGTGGGCGGCTGGCTGCTGCAGGAAAGCTACATTCTTCGAACCGATTCGTTGAACGCGCAGTGGCGCATTCAGCAGGCCATGCTGCGCAGCATGCCCGAGGCCGACGTGGAGGACTTCTACCGCCGCTACCGGGCCGGGTTCGTTACCAAAGCCGATATCGACTTCGTTGCCCGGCAGGGCTTCAACTGCGTGCGTCTGCCGTTTCATTACGACCTGTTTCTGACCACTGCCCAGCGCCGCGCCCGTACCCGCGCCCTGCAGAACCCGCGCAACATTGAGGCCTACGTGCAGTCGCTCAGCACCTGGTACGACCAGAATCAGCTGTTTACGGACACGAAAAACCTGGAAGGCTTCCGGCTGATTGATGACGTGCTGCGCTGGTGCGCCGCCAACAACCTCTACGTGGTGCTGGACCTGCACGCCGCGCCCGGCGGCCAGGGCGCCGACCGCAACATCAGCGACTGCCTGGTGCCGCTGGACTTGTGGAAGCGCCGCGACGCTCAAGGCCGCCTGATCTACCAGGATCTGACCGTGCGGCTCTGGCAGCAGATTTCAAAGCGCTACAAAAACGATGCGCGCGTGGCGCTCTACGACTTCATCAACGAGCCCAACGGCATGACCACCGCCAACGGCCTGGCCGGCGACAACTCCGAGCTCAGCGCGCTCTACAGCCGCCTGATTGACGTGGTGCGTGACCAGAACGACCAGCACGTGGTGCTGCTGGAAGGCAACGGCTACGGCAACGAGTACACCAACCTCACGCCCGACAAGCTGCGCACGCCGCACAAAGCCAACCTCATGTACAACGCGCACCGCTACTGGTGCCCGAATGAAGCCGAGGCCGGCGACCCCAATCCGTTACAAATCAACCTTATCCGCAACCTGGCGGCCTTCCGCAACCAGTGGCAGGTGCCGGTGTGGGTGGGCGAAACCGGCGAAAACTCCAACGAATGGTTTGCCGCCGCCGTGCAGGAGCTGAACCGGCAGAACATCGGGTGGTGCCACTGGACGTTCAAGCGGGTGGACGGCCGCACCAGCCTGCTGAACGTGGCCCGCTACGGAAGTGTGCTCACAGAAGCCGGCCGCGCGGCGCTGCTGCGCAACAGTGAGTTCAGGAATTGCACCGTAAATACCGATGTGGTGGCTGCCCTTACCAAGCCAACTGCTGTCCCCGCTGCCTTCGTACCGCACCCGCTGCCCGGCACCATTCAGGCCGCCGACTACGACCTGGGCCGCCTGGGCCACGCCTACTCCGACACTTACGCCACCCGCACCGACTACCGCAACCACGCCCCCCACAACTCCGGCGAGGCCTACCGCAACGACGGCGTGGACATTGAAGCCGTGACGGATGCTGCCTCCAAGGGTTTTGCGGTGAGCCACATGGAAGCCGGCGAGTGGCTGAGCTACACCGTGACTGTACCCCAAACCACTTCCTTCGCTGTGCAGCTGCGCTTACAAAACCCGGCCGCAACCACCGCCCAATTACGTATTAAACTAGATGGCCAGCAGGCTGTTGGAACCATAACCGTGCCTGGTGGTAGCAGTTGGCAGACGTTGCCCGCCGGCAACGTGCAACTTTCGGCTGGTACGCACACGGTGAAGCTTTCCGTGGAGCAACCCGGTGCCGTGGTGAGCTGGCTACAATTTGTGCCCCTGGTCGGCCCTCGCTGAGCCCCACGAATACGGGAGTTTCTTTAACTTAGAGATTCCCATGCCTACCCCCGCCCATTTTTCCCCTCGTTTTACTTTGTCCCCCTACCGGCACCTGTGTTGGCTGCTGGCCCTGCTGCTGGCCTTGGGAACGTACGCGGCAGCTGCTTCTCAGCCTGCTGCTGGGCAAACCGAACGCCCGCTCCCACTCGATGCCGGGCAGCCGGAGATATTCGTTAATCCCTTCAATTATAGTGTCCTGGAAGACCCATCCGGCACGCTTACGCTGCGCGACGTGCAGCAGCCCCGGTACGCCGGGCAGTTCATATCGGGGGCGCAGGTGGCCACGAACATGGAACACCCCGGCTCGGCCTACTGGCTACGCCTGACGGTGCGGGCAGCAGGCCCCCAGCCTCAGCATTGGTACCTCGAGTTGTTCGACTCTCACCTCAACGACATCTTTTTTTTCCCACAGACCACTACTGAGCAGGGCCGCATCCATACCGGCGCCGACCGTCCCTTCACCACCCGGCCCTTCCGCTACAAAAACTACCTGCTGCAACTGCCGGTAGCCGATAGCCAGCCCCACACCTACTACCTGCGGCTACAATCCAACTCCCGCACCAGCTTCTTATCGAAGGTGCGAACGGAGCAGGGCATTGCCGAACACTTCCAGCTGGAATATGGGCTGCTGGGTGCCTTCTATGGCATGCTGCTCATCATGATTATCTACAACTTCTGCCTGTTTTGCTTCACCGGCGAGCAAACCTATCTGCGCTACGTGCTGTACGTGCTCAGCTGCAGCCTGGTATTCCTGTCCGAGGATGGCCTGGGCTTCCAGTACCTGTGGCCCAGCCATCCGTGGCTGAACCGAATAGTGGAAATTGCTTCTCCCCCACTGTTGCTGCTCACATTCGGCTATTACGCCCGCCAGTTTCTGGATACGCCTCAGCGCCTGCCGCGCTACGACCAGTGGCTGCGGGCCGTGGTGCTGCTGAGCGTGGCCGCTCTGCTGCTCGACGGCATCTGGTGGAAAACCGGCATGGGCATGGGCCTGTATCTGCTACCCTACGGCATGCTGTTCTTCGCGGCACTCCGTGTGTGGCAGCGGGGTTTTCTGCCCGCCCGCTTCGTGCTTCTGGCCCACTCGCTGGTCGCCATCAGCGTATTGTTTTTGATTTTGCGCAAGCTCGGCATTCATACCTTCACCAATACCTACACGGTGTACAGCATGAATGCGGCTTTCGTGGTGGAAGTGGTGGTGCTGTCCTACGCGCTGGGAGAGAAAATCCGCGCCATTCAGCACGCCACGCTCAAAGCCCAGCACCGCCTCGTGAAACAGCTGCGCAAAAAGCACGACGTGCAGCACAAGCTTGTGGAGCAACTGCGACAGAATGAAGACCTGAAAGACCAGTTGAACTCGGAGCTGGAAAACCTGGTGGCGCAGCGCACCGCCGAGCTGCAGCGCCAGGGTGAAACCATTGCCTCCCAAAACCGCGACCTGGTGCAGGCCAACGGCCTGCTGGCCCTGCAGTCGGCCGCCATTGAGAAGCTGAACACCGATCTGCAGCGCGACCTGCAGAAAGCCCAGACCGCGCGCGTGCTCTCGCAGGAAGTGGACTTCGGCGAGTTCAGCCAGATCTACCCCGACAAGGAAGCCTGCCTCACCTACCTCGCCGACCTGAAGTGGGCCCACGGCTACCACTGCCGCAAGTGCGGCCACGACAATTACTGCGAAGGCCGCGAGGCCCTTTCGCGCCGCTGCACCCGCTGCCGCTACGTAGAATCGGCCACGGCCTACACGCTGCTGCAAAAGTGTAAGTTCTCGATTGTGAAGGCATTTTATGCGGTGTTTTTGTTGCACACCCACAACGGCAGCTACTCGGCTCAGGAGCTGTCCAGAGTGCTCGATCTGCGCCGGGCAACCTGCTGGAGCTTCAGCCAGAAAGTGCTGGAAGCCATGCGCCGGCAGCCCACTGGCCTTGCCGGTGAGGATGGCTGGACCCGCCTGCTGCTGGACGATACCGGCACGGAGCCTGACGACACAGCCGAAGAAGAATTGGCCGTTGCAGACGAGCCAGGCCAAGGATTGGAGCGTGAATCAGGCAAACCAAAAAACAAGCAAAAAAAAGTGGGCTGAGGCCCTTTTTTTTTGCTTGTTTTTTACCCGTTAGCTCCCCTTGGTATAATATAGCAATTGGAAGGAATGGGGCCGAAATGCTCTTCGAAAGTGGGTGCTGTAAGCGTACACTTTTGCGTGCGACATAAGCGCAAATCGGCCTTCCTGCTATTCTAGGCGGGGTTTACCACTTGATTTTCAGGCATAAGTGCGGGTACCTTTGATTATCCCCCCGCCCTTATGACCCACTACCTGAACCTTTCCCGCCCGTCCCGGGTGAGTGAAGACCCACTCGTGCACGCCACGGCTCACGAGCTCCTACCGTCGTCCCACGCCCGCGCCTCACCGGTGCGCCTGCCCTGGCCCGCGCACGGTCAGCGCTAAGTGGCCTGCTCCTGCTGAAGCAGGCCGCGCCTCCCTATTCTCCCCTCGCAGATGGCCGGCCTTGGTGCCAGCCGTGCTCAGTGAGTTTCCACTCACATGCGGGAGCCAACCCAGTTTTCCTGTACGACTGCCCGGCCTGCCCACCAGGGCACTTCGGCTGTCGTTTTCAAATTCCCACACTCTTCCCCAATTCCCACACATGAACCGCAATCAATACTCGTATCTGGGATTCCGGCGCGTGGTGCCGCTGGCGGCCTATGGGCTGCTGAGTCTGGCGGCGCCGCTGGCTGCTGAAGCTGGCGTTGTGGCCGAAGCACGCCTGGCCTTCGTGGCCGATGTTCCGGTTTCGGGACGCATTACCCAGCGCAACGGCGACGGCCTGCCCGGCGTGACGATTATCGTGCAAGGAACCACCATCGGGACCAGCACGGATGTAAACGGCAACTTCTCGCTGTCGGTACCCGAGGGCAGCACCCTGATTATCAGCTCTATCGGCTTTACGCGCCAGGAAGTCCGCATCAGCGGTGCCAACCCTTCCCTGAACGTGGTGCTGGTGGACGACGCCAAGGCGCTGAGCGAAGTGGTAGTAGTCGGCTACGGCACCCAGGAGCGCGGCAGCGTGACGGGCGCCATTTCGTCGGTAGGAGCCGCGGAAATCGTGCGCCAGCCGGTGGCCGATGCCACGCAGGCCATCCAGGGCAAGGTGTCCGGCGTTACGGTGGTGTCGAACGGCGGAGCGCCCGGTGGGGCCTCCGGTACGTCGGTACGGGTGCGCGGTATCACGTCGGCCGGCAACAACAACCCGCTGTACGTGGTGGACGGCTTCCCGCTGCCCGACGGCGGCGACAACCAACTCAACGCCATCAGCCCCAACGACATTGAGTCGATTGACATTCTGAAGGATGCTTCGGCTACGGCCATCTACGGGGTGCGCGCCGCCAACGGCGTGGTCATCATCACTACCAAGCGCGGCAAAGCCGGCCGCACCAACGTCAACCTCGACGTATACCGCGGGGTACAGACCGTAGCGCGCCGCTTGGACCTGCTCAGCGCTTCGGAGTACGCCGTCATCAACAACGAAAGCCGCCTGGCCAAAGGCCTGCCCATCGTGGTGGACAAGCTGCGCGACCCGGCTTCGCTGGGCGAAGGCACCGACTGGCAGGACCTGGTGTTCCGCCGGGCCCAGATTCAGAACTACTCCCTCTCGGCCACCGGCGGCAGCGAAAAAGCCCGCTACGCCGTGTCGGCCACGTATTTCCAGCAGGACGGCATCATCATCGGCACCAACTTCGAGCGGTTTACGCTGCGGGCCAACGGCGATGTGCAGGTCGGAAAAATGCTGAAACTGGGCAACAACATCCAACTCACGCACCTGGAAGACCGGCAGGTAACGACCAACAGCGGCGAGTATGGCACGGTGCAGCAGATGCTGCGTATTCCGGCCACTGTGCAGCCCTACCGGCCCGATGGCTACTGGTACCAGCCCAGTTCGGGGGCCGATAACTTCATCGAGGAAAACCCGCTGGCCAGCGCCCTGATCAACAACCAGAAGTTCACGCGCAACCGGGCCCTGACCACGTTCTTCGCGGAGCTGGAGCCAGTGCAGGGCCTGCGCTTCCGCACCAACGTCGGCGTCGACTTCGTCTTCGATAACTTCAACCGGTTTACGCCCAAAGGCCCCGAGCTGCCCGGTTTCACCCAGCGCTACGCCACGGCCAGCGCCGAAGCCAGATCCAGCTACGCCCCCACGTACCTGATTGAAAACACGGCCACCTACGACCACCTGTTCGCCGACAAGCACCAGGTAACGGCGCTGCTGGGCCAGTCGGCGCAGGAGTTTAACTTCAGCAACGTAGTGGCTAACCGCCAGGGCTATCTGCGCAACGACCTGCAGGTAATCAACGCCGGTCCCATTAACACGCAGCTGAGCAATGAGGGTATCATCAACCCGCCTCAGCGTCTGGCCAGCTACTTCGGCCGTCTGAACTACGAGTTTGCCGGCAAGTACCTGTTTTCGGCCGTGGCCCGCTACGACGGATCCTCAGTATTCCCGCCCGGCGAGAAGTTCGGCTTTTTCCCCGGCGTATCGGTGGGCTGGCGCATTTCCGAGGAAGCGTTCCTCGACGGCAACAGCACCATCAGCAACCTGAAGCTGCGGGCCGGCTACGGCAAAGTGGGTAACCCCCTGAACGCCGGCCGCTTCGCCTCGCTGTACACCATCAACTTCGGCTCCATCTATCCGTTCGGGCCCGATGGCACCATCAACACGGGCGCCGCTCCTACCCGCCTGGCCAACTCCGACCTGCGCTGGGAAACCAACAACCAGACGAACATCGGGGTAGATGTGGGCTTCCTCGAAAACCGTTTCGAGGCCAGCCTCGACCTCTACAACCGCAACTCGCCCAACCTGATTGCGCCGGTGCCGCCGTCGTTGGTTTCGGGTACGTTTGAGTCGGTGAATACCAACGCGGCTTCTGCTTACAACCGGGGCGTCGACTTCTCGTTCACCTCGCGCAACGTGCAGGGCAGCGGGCAGGGCTTCAGCTGGACTACCCTGCTGAACGTGTCGGCCTACAAAACGGAGCTGGAGTCGCTGGGCTTGGGCGTGCCATACAACGGCCCCAACTTCCTGAGCAACAGCGCTGTGGTGCGCTACGACGTTAATCAGGCGTTCGGCTCGTTCTACGGCTTCGTGGCCGACGGCCTGTTCCAGACGCCCGACGAGGTAACGTCGGCACCTACGCAGGAAACGGGCACGGCTCCCGGCGACATTCGCTTCAAGGATCTGAACGGCGACGGAGTTATTACGGCCGCCGGTGACCGGACGTTTATCGGCAATCCGAACCCCGATTTCACGTATGGCATCACCAACACGCTGGGCTTCAAAGGCTTCGACCTGAGCTTCTTTATCCAGGGTGTGCAGGGCAATGATGTGTACAACATCAACCGCTTCATTACGGAAAGCGCCTTGTACGGCGCCAACAACGGCACCACCCGCGTGCTGAATCGCTGGACCGGCGCCGGCACCAGCAACGACGTGCCCCGCGCCATCGACGGTGACCCGAACAGCAACCTGCGCGTATCGTCGCACTTCGTGGAAGACGGCTCCTACGTGCGCCTCAAAAACCTGACGTTCGGCTATACGTTGCCCCAGAGCCTGCTAAGCCGCATTTCGGCCACGCAGGTACGCTTCTACGTGACGGCCCAGAACTTGGCCACGCTCACCAAATACACCGGCTACGACCCCGAAGTAAGCCCCAGCGGCATCGACCTGGGCGTGTATCCGCAGGCCCGCGTGTTCATGGGCGGCCTCAACATCGGGTTCTAACCTTTCCTCTACAGCTCCACTGCAATGACTATTTCCAAATACGCTTGCGGCACCTTTCTGCTGTCGCTGGGTTTGCTCACCGGCTGCGGTGAGAAGTTTCTGGAAGAAACCCCTTCCGACCAGATTACCGACGCCAATTTCTACCGCACCCAGGACGACGCCATTCAGGCCGTTACGGCCTCTTACAGCGAACTGACCAAGGAAGGCCAGTACAACCTGGCGCTGTGGGGCATGGACATGATGGCCGACATCTCCACCACCGGCGGCGGCGGCGGCAGCGACGGTATCGAGTACATCCAGCTCGACGACTATAATATCCCGACCACCAACACCGTGGCCAACCGCCTCTGGGGCGGCTGCTTTATCGGGCTGCAGCGCGCCAACATCGTGCTGCAGAAAGTGCCTAATATCCAGGGCATGGACCCCGCCATTCAGCGGCGCTGCCTGGGCGAAGCGCAGTTTCTGCGCGCCAAGTACTACTTCGACCTGGTGCGGGCCTTCGGCGACGTGCCGCTGTTCACGACCCCGCCTACCGGCCCCTCTCAGGTGTACATTCCGCGCACGCCGGCCGCCGACGTGTACCGCCAGATCGAGCAGGACCTGACCGATGCCTTCGGCAATCTGGAGGCTTCCTACAGCGGCGCCGACCTGGGCCGCGCCACCAAGTGGGCCGCCGCGGGTTTGCTGGCGAAGGTGTACATCACGGAAGGCAAAAAGACGGAGGCCGCCCAGTGGGCCCGTCAGGTTATCACCGGCTCGGGCAAAAGCCTGTGGCCCAACTACGGCGACAACTTCAAGATTGAAAACGAGAACGGCCGGGAGTCGCTGTTTGAGGTGCAGTACGTGAGTGGCCGCAACGGCTACGAGCGCAACAACGTGGGCTTCGCCGGCAACGAATTTTTCGCGCCCCGCGGCTCCGGCACCACGCCGGCCGGCGGCGGCTACGGCTTCAACATTCCGGAGCCCGACTTCGTGAGCGGCTACGAAGCCGGCGACACGCGCAAAGCCGTGACCATCTGGGTGCCCGGCGACCCGTATCCGGCCGGCAGCGCCACGCCGGCGCAGCTGCCCCAGGCCCCCGGCTCGCCGTTTGGCTTCAACTGCAAGAAGTGGTTTATCGGCAAGGTGAACACCAACATCTGGGACTCGGGCCTCAACATTCCGGTGCTGCGCCTGGCCGATGTGTACCTGATTCTGGCCGAGGCTGCCGGCCCCACCACCGAAGGTCTGGAAGCCATCAACAAGGTGCGTCGCCGCGCCTTCGGCCTGCCCATCAACACGCCTTCCGCCGCCCGCGACCTGACGGCCGCCACGTCTGACTTTACCGGGGCCGTGCTGCGGGAGCGGAAGTACGAGCTGGCTTTCGAGTTTGACCGCTGGTTTGACCTGAAGCGCTACGCTGGCACGCCTAACGGCCTCATCCCGCGCATGACCCAGCAGTCGGCGTTCCTACGCACCCTGGGCATCCAGCGCGGCGTGCCCACCGAGCGCAACCTAGTGCTGCCCATTCCGCAGAGCGAGATGGACGCCAACCCGGCCCTGGTACAGAACTCCGGCTACTAAGCCGCCTGTTTCCTCCCTTCCACGATTTTCAGCCTGATTTTCATGAAAACCCACTTTCATAAGGCAGCCCTTGTGCTGCTGAGCGGCTCCCTGCTGCTGGGCGCCTGCAAAAAGGACGACACCGGCAGCCTCGACGGCGCGGTGCCCGCCTCCGACTTCACCACCACTTCTCGCACCGTCGGCTTCACAACGGAAGTAACCTTCACGGCCACCAACACCGACGGCTTCCTGTACCAGTGGGAGTTCGGCGACGGCACCGTGGGTTCCGGCCAGCAGATTACGCACACGTATTCTGCCAGCGGCCCGGTTCGGCCCCGCCTGATTACCGCCTACCGGGGCGGCACCAGCGTTTCAGCTCAGAAGGAAATCATTTTGCCGCCTGTTTTCGAGCTGGTGAAGGCCGTGCTTACGGGTGGCTCGTCGCGCACCTGGATTCTTGACAACACCCAGAACGCAGTTATTATCGTTGGCCCCAACGACGCCGACCCCGGGGGCTACTTCGCCGGCAGCCCGGCCGGCTCGTTGCCCGCTTGCCAGGCCGACGACGAATTCACGTTCAACGCTGCCAACGTGTACACCTATGATGCCAAGGCGCAGACGTTCGTTGCCGGCGGCGGCGGGTGTGCTGCCCCCCGCTCCGGCACCTCGCCCTTCACATTCGGCGCGCCCACGGGGCCAGGCTTGGCGCAGTTTGAGTTGGGTCGCGCCGGTGCGTTTATCGGCATCACGGATGCGCCTGACCTGGTGTACCGTATTCTGTCCATCGACAACCAGACGATGGTGCTGCGCGCCGGCCGGCCAACGGCGGGCGTCGTATTCACCATGAAGCTGCGCGTTAAGCCGTAAGGCTGCTGGCTGCCGGCCCGGTGCACCTACACCGGGCCGGCAGTAGTGCGTAGTACCCGTTTGCCTCCTTCTGTTCCGCTTTCCACCCATCCTTATTTCCGTCGCTATGGTATTTCCACTAGCCAACTGGCGCCGTACCGGCCTGGGACTCAGCTTGGCGCTGAGCACGCTGGCAGCCTGTACCTCCGATCCGCCCAAGCCTGTTCTTCCGCCGCCCGCTCCGCCGGCCGTAAATGCCGCGCCGCGCGACTATGCCGATTACACCAAGCTGATCTGGAGTGATGAATTCGACGGCGGTTCTCTTGATCTGACCAAATGGGGCTTCGATTTGGGCGCCGGCGGCTGGGGCAACAACGAGCTGCAGACCTACACCAACGCGGCCGAAAACGTGACCACCACGGGCGGCAATCTGATGATCAAGGCCATTCGGCCTGCCTCCAACAGCCCGGCCTACACCTCGGCCCGCCTGCTCACCAAAGGCAAGCAGACCTTCGTGTTTGGCCGAATTGACGTGCGGGCCAAAATTCCGAAAGGCAAAGGCGTGTGGCCCGCCATCTGGATGCTGGGCGCCGATATCGACCAGAACAACTGGCCCAAGTGCGGCGAAATCGACATCATGGAGCTGCGTGGCAGCAAGCCCAAGGAGTTGATTTCCACCATGCACTACGCTAATAGCGGCGGTAGCCGCGAGTTCAAAACCACTACCAAGGTGGAAGCTACCGACCTATCCGACGCCTTCCACGTCTACTCGGTGGTGCGCAGCCAGGACCAGATCCGGATGTTTCTGGACGGCCAGCAGTTTTTCACCTTCAATAAGAGTGACGTCGGCTCCGGTGCCTACCCGTTCAACAATCCGTTTTTCGTGATTCTGAACGTCGCTGTGGGCGGCGACTTCGACGGCAACCCGGATGCCAGCACCACCTTCCCGCAGGAAATGCTGGTGGACTACGTGCGGCATTACCAGTACCAGTAGCGCCCTGCCGGTGCTGCCAGCGCCGGCTCTTACGATCTTTCTTTTTGCCATGACCCTACGAATGCCACCCCGCCATCTGGCTGCTGCGGTTGCGGCAGGCCTGCTGCTGCTTGGCGGCGCGGCCAGCGCCCAGACCAAAGCCAAGCCGGCAAAAGCGCCCAGCTATAGCTTCAAGGAGCTGGTCTGGAGCGACGAATTTGATAAGCCCGGCCTGCCCGACTCGGTGAAGTGGACCTACGACGTGGGTGGCACCGGCTGGGGCAACCAGGAAGAGCAGTTCTACACCAAAGCCCGCCGCGAAAACGCCCGCGTCGAAAACGGCCATCTCGTCATCGAGGCCCGCAAGGAAGCCCTCAACGACAAGAACGCCTACACCTCAGCCCGGCTGGTGTCGCGCGCCAAGGGCGGCGGCAGCCTCACCTACGGCCGCGTAGAGGTGCGGGCCCAGCTGCCCGCCGCCCGCGGCACCTGGCCCGCCATCTGGATGCTGCCCGACGACTGGAAGTACGGCGACAAAAGCTGGCCCGCCAACGGCGAAATCGACATCATGGAGTACGTGGGCTACCGGCCGGAAGTGGTGCAGGCGTCCACGCACAGCAAGAAGTACTACTTCCGCCTCAACAATCAGAAAACCGACTCCGTCCGCGTGCCGACGGCCACCACGGCCTTCCACGACTACGCCATGGAATGGACGCCTGAAACCATCACGGTTTTTGTCGACAACAAGCCCTACTTCACCAGCCGCAACGAGCACACCGGCTGGGAAGCCTGGCCCTGGGACCATCCGTTTCATCTGCTGCTGAACGTGGCCGTGGGCGGCGAGTGGGGCGGCCTGAAAGGCATCGACCAGACGGCCTTCCCGCAAAAAATGCTCGTGGACTACGTGCGCTTCTACAAGATGCGCCAGCGCTAACGGCGGCGCCCGTCAGCTTTCCTGCTTTATTCCTGCGTTGCGCAGAGGCCCTTTTCAAAGGGTCTGTTGCCACGCTTTGCCCTTCACTTCCCTCCCGCCATGGGCCGCCAAAGACAGTTTTTTCGGTTGTCGGCTGCCGAGCAGCAGGAACTGCAGCACTACCTGCTGCTGCCCGCGCTGCTACGCCGCCAGACCAACCGCGCCCACACCCTGCTCGACTGGCACGCCGGCCTTTCCGCCGCCGAATCGGCCGAGCACCTGGCCATGACCGAGGGCAGGGTGTATGCGCTGCGGCGGGCCTACCAACGCCAGGGCCTCACGGCCTACCTCAACACCCAGCCGGGCGGCGGGGCGCCTACCAAGCTCACGCCCGCCGTGGAATCGGCCCTATTGGCGCTGCTCTCGCGCCGCAGCGCCGATGCCCCTCGCCGCTGGACGCTACGGCAGTTGGCCGCCTACCTCGTGGCCCAGGGCCACACCAAGTCCATCTGCCCCGTGACGGTGGGCAAGGCCCTGCACCGGCTGCAACTGCTACTGCCCGGTGCCGCTACCAGCGCCGGCATGCGGGCCGCCTGAGTTGCACGGCTTTTTATTATTCATTCTCATTCCAGGTTGATGTCTTTTTCCCGAATTGTTGCTCTCTCGCTGCTGGCGGGCCTGTTGGCCCCGGCTGCCACCCACGCCCAGAAGGCGCGGCCCCGCCAGCCGGCCCGCACCGCCAAAACCACCCGGCCGGCCGTAGCCCCGCTCACCGAAGACGCCATTGCCCGGCAGGTAGACGCCCTGCTGGCCCAGATGACGCTGGAAGAGAAAGTGGGCCAGATGACCCAGGTGACCATCGACGCCGTGACCCAGGGCAAGGACCGCTACAGCTCCAACGAGCCGCTGGCTCTGGACCCCGCCGACCTGCAGAAAGTCCTCGTGGATTACAAAATCGGCTCGGTGCTGAACTCGGCCAACAACCGCGCCCGCACGCCCGAGCTCTGGTACACCACCGTGAAGCAGATGCAGGACGTGGCCACCCAGAAAACGCGCCTCAAAATCCCGATTATCTACGGTATTGATGCCGTGCACGGCGAAACCTACACGGCCGGGGCCACCATGTTTCCGCAGGAAATAGCGCAGGCCGCCAGCCGCAACCGCGCCCTGGTGCGCCGCGGCGCCGAAATATCGGCCTACGAAACCCGCGCCAGCAATATTCCCTGGGCCTTTTCGCCGGTGCTGGATCTGGGCTCCGATGCCCGCTCGCCGCGGCAGTGGGAAACCTTCGGCGAAGACCCCTACCTGATTTCCGAGCTAGGCGTGCAGATGGTGCGCGGCTACGAAGGCGACCCGAACAATATCGGCGACCCGACCAAAGTCGCCTCCAGCATCAAGCACTTCCTGGGCTACCAGGTGCCGCAGTCGGGCAAGGACCGCACCAACGCCTACATTTCCGACGAGGCCCTCTACGAGTACCACCTGCCGCCTTTCCGGGCCGCCGTGGCGGCCGGCGCCCACACCATCATGATCAACTCGGGCCTGATCAACGGGGTGCCCATGCACGCCAACTACGCGCTGCTCACCACGCTGCTGAAGCAGGACCTGGGCTTCAAGGGCCTGGCCGTGACTGACTGGCAGGACATCGAGAACCTCTACAAGCGCGACCATTTCGCCAAAGACCAGAAAGACGCCATCCGGCTGGCCATCAACGCCGGCATCGACATGTCGATGGTACCCTACCAATACGAGCAGTTTTGCGACAACCTGGTGGCCCTGGTGAAGGAAGGCCAGGTGAAGCAGGAGCGCATTGATGACGCCGTGCGCCGGGTGCTGCGCGTGAAATACGCCCTCAACCTGTTTCAGCAGCCCAACACCAACCGCCAGGACTACCCGCTGTTCGGCAGCAAAGAGCACGAGCAGGCCAGCTACCAGATGGCCGCCGAAGCCATTACACTGCTCAAGAATACCGACAACATTCTGCCCCTCAAGAAAACCAGCAAGGTGCTGCTGGCTGGCCCCAATGCCAACTCCATGCGCACCCTGAACGGTGCTTGGACCTACTCCTGGCAGGGTGAGAAGACCGAGGAATTTGCCCAGCAGTACAACACCATTCTGGAGGCGGTGCAGAAGGAAATCGGGGCCCAGAACGTGCAGCACGTGCCCGGCGTGAGCTACAAGATGGACGGCAAGTACTACGAGGAGTACGCCGACAAGCTGGACGAAGCCGTGGCCGCCGCCCGCAACGTGGACGTGGTGCTACTCTGCCTCGGCGAAAACTCCTACGTGGAAAAGCCCGGCGACCTGAACGACCTCTACCTCTCCGACCTGCAAACCCAGCTGGCGCAGCGCCTGCTGGCCACCGGCAAGCCCGTGGTGCTGGTGCTCAACGAAGGGCGCCCGCGCGTCATCAGCCGCATCGAGCCGGGCATGAAGGCCGTGGTGCAGACCTACCTGCCCGGCAACTTCGGCGGCGACGCCCTGGCCGACATTCTGTTCGGCGACGTGAACCCCTCCGGCAAGCTGCCCTACACCTACCCACGCTACCCCAACGCCCTCATTTCCTACATCCACAAGTACGCCGAGGAGCAAAGCAAGGCCGAGGGCGCCTACAACTACGAAGCCGACTACAACCCGCAGTACAAGTTCGGCGACGGCCTGAGCTACACCACATTCCGCTACGCCAACCTTGCCGTAGACAAGGC
Source organism: Hymenobacter canadensis (assembly GCF_027359925.1). Lineage (NCBI taxonomy): Bacteria > Pseudomonadati > Bacteroidota > Cytophagia > Cytophagales > Hymenobacteraceae > Hymenobacter > Hymenobacter canadensis. The sequence continues at coordinate 1,999,711 of NZ_CP114767.1, forward strand.
CTCGCTGCCCAAAACCGGCCAGCTCACGGTATCGGTGCAGGTGACCAACAGCGGCGCCCGAGCCGGCCAGGAGGTCGTGCACCTCTACTCCTCCGACCTCTACGCCAGCCTGGTAGCCCCCGACATGCGCCGCCTGCGCCGCTTTGAGAAGGTGGCCCTCAAGCCCGGCGAAACCCGCACGGTCACGTTCACGCTGCCCATTTCGGAGCTGAGCTATGCCGGCCCCAAAGGCGAGCCGGTGCTGGAAGCCGGCGAGTTTGAACTGCGCATCGCCGACCAGACCAAGAGCATCATGGTAACAGAGTAGCCCCAACCCCACCGCCGCAATTCGTTGCGGTTACCCTATATTTATCGGCCCGACTGCCTGCGCAGCCGGGCCGTTTTATGTTGTTGGAATTAGACGTGTCCCTATAAGACCAGATACCATTTATTTCTACCGAGCTGGTAGGACGTTTGGTAGCTTCTCTCCCGCACAATACTTCACTATATCTTCTTGTTTCAGCGTGAAATTTCAACTTCTACTTGCAGTTTTTGGTCTATCGATTAGCGCGGTTGTCGCACAGGAAAGAGAACAGGAATATGTAGTAACCACAGCTGGCGACACGTTGCGAGGACACGTGTTGCTAGTGGGCGCCCAACAGCAAATCATTCGGCTTCGCCAATCCAACGGAACTACCGCTGACTTCACCCCCAAACAAGCCCACAGCTATGGCAATAATAATGGCGCTTCGTGGGTAAGTCAGCCTATCGGGCCGGGTGGCGCGCCGCAGTTTGTAGCGCCGCTTGTTCAAGGGCCGGTAAGCTTATACTCCGGGGAAGATGCCACCGGCAAGAAGCGCTACTTCATCCAGCCCAGAGATTCAGCTTACGTTGTACTGGTACCGCCCGGCACGGCCCGCTTGGCATATATGCGTTTGCTACCCGGCTGCGCCAAATTCGATTTCGCTTACAGCAAAATTGAACGTACCTACCCGTACACCTACAGCGGCCAGACACGGCTGGTGCAGGATTATAACGCCTGCCGCTATCCGCAACAAACTACTACACGCATGACTAGCCCACGCGGGGCGCAAACCCACTTGGGAGTAAAAGCCGGGATTCATACGACCCGGTTTAACTTTCCAAACCTCACGGCGCTTGAACAGCGGAAAATGCAGCTCAGCTATCAGGTCGGGCTTTCAATGCTCATTACGGGCAAGTCGCACTTGGCTGTTCAGCTAGAAGCAAACTATCTGAGTGCCCGTGGAGAATATGGCCCTGTAAATCAATACAACGGCAACGCGTTTTATACCACCACCAGGACACTGGTGATAAACTATGGGCAACTTCAGGTACCCCTGCTGCTACGCTATAACATCGGTGCTGGCAACGTGCGGCCTTACCTGAATGCGGGGCCTATCTACGCATTCAACATCAATCGTCGTTCCGAAGATGTTTACCAAGACTCCAACAAGCCCACACCAACTCGCCTAGCTCTTAACATTCACGGCAGCAACAGCATAGGTGGCGCGGCGGGCATTGGGGTTCTCATCCAGAAGCAAGGGTTACCGTTGTTCACCATCGAAACCCGGATTGACCATCTGGTTGATAGTGGCGCCTCCGTTGGTTCGACTCCCAATCATACTTCGTTGCGCCTCGATTTTGGCTTACTGTTCTAGCGCCGTTTTTTGCCGCTGCCAGGACACTATTTCATGCCCGCCTGCTAGTACTCAATAGGTGCTGCCTGTGCAGCCGGGCCGTTTTATGTTGTTGCTATGCCTATTCCTCTGTTTACGATTGTGCTGGAACGCCGGGGCCGTAATCATTGCTTCGGAGTTTTATTGGGAGCGGCTGTCTTCGCCTACGCGGGCCTAGCTGCGCCGGCTGTCGTTATGGCCCTCTTTGCGGTGTTCCTGGTTGGCTACTCCACGCAATGGCAGCTCGACACCCGCACCCGCCAGTACCGGCACGGCGGCAACCTATTCGGGCTGCATCTGGGCTCCGACTGGCTCCGCCTGCCCGACGTGCAGCGCGTAGTCGTGCGCTACTTCTCCGATTTCACGGTAGTAGACAGCGGCTACAGCGACGGTGACGAGTCCAGCAAAAACCAGCGCTACATCGTGCTGCTGTCGGTGTCGGAGTCGGCGCAGGGTCTTGTTGTAGCGGACTTTCCCAAGCAGCAACAGGCGCTGCAATTGGGTCGCCAGCTGGGCCAAGCGCTGGTTCTGGATGTGCTGGAGTGTGACCGGCACGGCGAGCTACGCATGATGCAGGCAGCCAACCCGACAACAGAATCACCGGCCTACGCTTCGCCTCATTTCGAGCCTGCGCCTTCAGCGGAGGCTTGATTGGAGCCAGCCTTGCAGCACGATTCCGCTACTCCGGCCGCCGCTCCTTCTTGGTGCCCAGAATAAACAGAATCAGCAGCAGGAACGCCGCCAGCCCCAGGCTATACCACGTCACGATGGGCAGGCCGCGGTAGTAGGGCATCTGGCCGGCCGGGTAGCGGCCCAGTAAGCTCAGCCCGGCAAACAGGATCAGCGCCACCGACACGGCCGCCAGAATGCCGCGGCTCACCAGCTGATCGGCTTTGTGCAGCAGCAGCTGGTAGCCGCTCAGCTCGATACGCACGCGCAGGTCGCCGCGCGAGATTTTGCGCACAATCTGCCGGATATCGGCCGGCAGCGTCTGAATCAGGGCCAGCAGCTGGGTGCCGGTGTACTCGGCTTCGCTCAGTATGTTTTCGGCCGAATACTGCTCGGCCACGATGCGCGCCCCGTAGGGCCGCACGAACTCGAACGTGTTGAAGCGCGGGTGCAGCACCTTGCCAATGCCCTCCAGAATTACGAGAGCCCGCAGAATCAGGAACACCGCGCCCGGTACCTGCAGCTTGTAGTTGTAGATGACGTTCTGCAGCGCGTCGGCCAGATCCGACATGCTCATGTCCTTGACATCGAGCGTGGCGAAATCCTCAATCAGCTCGCCCAGCGACGCCTCAAACGCCCGCATATCTGGAATATCCGAGGTGAGGGCCAGCCGCCGGAAGCTCAGGGCCATACCGCGCGGGTCCTGCCGCGCCATGCCAATGAACACGCCCGCAAAGGCGTATTTCTGCTGCTTGCTGAGCTTGCCCACCATCCCGAAGTCGATGAGCACCAGCGTGCCGTCAGAGCGCACCAGCACGTTGCCGGGGTGCGGGTCGGCGTGGAAGATGCCGAACTCGAATATCTGCGTCAGGTAGATATCCATGCCGGTTTCGGCCACTTTCTCCGGGCTCAGGCCCCACTCCAGCAGCTGCGGCTTGTCCGTGATTTTGCAGCCGCTCACGAACTCAATCACCAGGATCCGGGCCGTGCTCAGCTCGCGGTAGGGCTTCGGAATGTAGAAGGTTTCGTAGTTCTCGTAGAGCGTCCGGAACTGCTCCATGCTGCGGGCTTCGGAGGTGTAGTCCAGCTCCTTGGTCATGCTCCGCTCGAAGGCGTCTACCACGTCCTGGGGGTTGCTCAGGCCCTGCTTGCGTAGGAAACCGGCCGTGAGGCGCACCAGCTCGTTGAGCAGGGCCAGGTCGGAGCGCACCTTTTCCGGCACGCCGGGGCGCTGCACTTTCACCACCACTTCCTCGCCCGTGAGTAGCCGCGCCCGGTGCACCTGCCCGATGCTGGCCGAGCCCAGCGGCACGTCGTCGAACTCCGCAAACACCTCCTCCAGCGGCTGGCCCATCTCCCGCTCGATGATGGCCTTGGCCTCCTGCACATCAAACGGCGGCACGTTGCTCTGCAGCTTCTCAAACTCATCAATCAGCGGCTGCGGCAGCAGGTCGGCGCGGTTGCTCATGGCCTGCGCCAGCTTGATGAACGTGGGCCCCAGCTCCTCGATAATCATCCGAATCCGCTGCCAGCGCGTGGTTTCAAACACGGCCTGCTCGCCCTCCTGCCACGAGAGGCGCCGGCTGCGCGTGACTAGGCGCCGCAGCGGCGTGCTCGTCACCACGTCCTCGAAGCCGTAGCGGATCAGCACTTCCGCCACTTGCCGGATGCGGGTCAGGTTGGATATCGTTTGCTTGAACATGAATCGCTGATTTGCGCTGATTGAGATGATGTCGCTGATGGCAACGGCTGGCAGGCGCAAGGCACGAAGCTATTAATAAACTCGCCTACCAGCGCCTACCAGGAACAGGAAAAGAATCGGGCAGACAGAGCAGCCGCACACGCCAATCACAGCGCTATTGCAGCCAACCGCAATCTGCGAAACCCCTTTCATCTGCACCATCTGTGACCAAAAAACCCCGCCCGTAAAACACGGACGGGGTTTCAGACGGCGCGAAGCCGCGTATTACTACGAGTTAGCCTGCGACGAAGCCGCGCCGGCTGCCTTGTTCTCTTCCTTCTTGGCGGCACCAGCCGTGCCGGCGGCCGATTTCTGGGTTTTACCGGCAGCAGCGCTGGTTTTGTCAGCGGCCTTCTTCACAGCGGAAGCGGCTTTGCTGGTGGCGCTGGCTACGGCGCCTTTAGCGGCCGAAGCTGTTTTGCTGGCCGGAGCCTTGGCTGCTGGCTTGGCCGAAGCGGCCGAAGCCGACGACGACTTGGCGCTGCCTTTCACGGTGCGCTTCAGCTCCTCCACCTCGGAGTTTGGCGCCACGCCTACCGTTTTCATCATTTTGGCGGCCAGACCCTGCACCTGCTTTTCCAGCTCCTTACGCTTGGTTTCGCCGTTTTTCTTCAGCTCGTCCATGATCTTAGCCCCTTCCTTCTCCGACAGCTTGCTCTCCTTCACCAGCGTGTCGATGGTCTTCTGCACCCGGTCGGTGGTGAGCGAAACAAAGCCTACGCCGGCGTTAACGAACTTCTTAAATAGATCTTCCATGAGACTGTAGGGGATTGGAAAATGAAGGTGAGAGAAAACGAAACCCGGCGCGGCGAACCTGCCCGCCGGAAAAAGTAGTATGCAAGCCGACTACTTGATGCAAACCTACGAAAACGCTGCTATATAGTTGGAGGTGAGGATTGAAAATTTACGTTGGGACATTGCTGAAGGCTTTGCGAAGGTGCAGAAAGCGGCAGAACGCACCTGCATTCGAACGCGGAAACCGATGGCTGATGCTTTAGTGAGCAGGGCGAAGGCGCTGAGGGGCGGCCACCCGGGCCTGCTGGCCGGCGCGTTTGGCCAGGGTCTGGGCGGCCTGCTGGGCGGCCCAGACGCCACGCACGAAGTCCCCCGCCTGCTCCAGCGCCTGCCGGGCCTCGGGCACAAAGCGCCAGAACAGGTGCCACCAGTGCACCAGCCCGCCGAATACCTGCAGCGTCACGGGCACGCCGGCGGCTTGCGCCTTTGCCGTGAACCGCAGCACGTCATCGTGCAGCACTTCGGCGTCGGAAATCTGAATCAGCAGCGGGGGCAGGTCGTGGAGGTGGGCGCGCACCGGCGAGAGCAGCGGGTGAGCCAGCGGCGTTTCGTGGGCGTACATGCCGCCCCAGCCGCGGATTTCGAGGGCTTCAAGCAGCTGGCTTTCCTCGCGGCACACCTGCCGGAGTACGGCGGTGGGCAGCACCAAATCAGTCCAGGGCGAGAGGCCGATGGCTGCGGCGGGCAGCGGCTGGCCGGCGTCGCGCAGGTGCAGCAGCAACGACAGCGCCAGCCCGCCCCCGGCCGAGTCGCCGGCGACCATAATACTCTGCGGGGCATAGCCCTGGGCCAGCAGCCAGTCGTAGGCCAGCCGGGCATCGTCGAGGGCCGCCGGGAACGGGTATTCGGGCGCTTTGCGGTAGTCGATGGCCAGGGTATTGAGCCGGCAGCTGCGGGCCAGCGCACCCACCAGCGAGCGGTGCGTATTGAGGGAGCCCAGCACGTAGCCACCGCCGTGCAGATACAGCAGGACCCGCTCGGTGGGCGCGCCGGCCGGGCGCAGCCACTCGGCGGCCATACCCTCCACGTTAGTTTCTTCCAGAAACACATTCCAGGGCACAAACTGAAACAGGGCGGCGGCCTCTACGGCCAGCCGCATGGTGGTCAGGCGGGGGCGCTGACGGGCAAGCGGGCCGGTGGCCGCCGCCAGAAACTGCTTAAGCAGCAGGTGCTGAGGAGAAGGCATCAGAAGAACACGTGGGAATTGGGCGGAATACGGAGCAGGGCAACAGGAAGCGGAAACTTGCTTCACCACAATGCCGGATACGCACTGTGGCAACGATAAGATACTGATTTACTTGAACTATGACCGGGAAACGACCGAAATGTGCTGCACCATGCAGCAGTACTTCGTTCGTTGCACGATAAGTGCAGTGCGGGCCGATGGCGCAGATGTGCACAGCGCCGCTTCGGGGTACGCCGGTTACGGCTTTTCGCCGATGCGGTGGCCGCGGTAGCCGCGAATGGCAATCGGAATCCAACCCAGAATCGGGATAAAAAAGGACAGCGTGAACGGGTTGCGCCACACCATCCGCAGCCAGGCCCCCGGCTTATCGAGTTCCATCTTGAAGCCGCGGCGTCCTTCGCGCACGTAGAGCCGCTCGAACTCCTGAAACAGCGCCGGCCAAGCCACGGGCAGGAAAAACGGGAAGTAGCGCCAGTTCGCCTTCATGCGCTGCCACAGCTCCCGCCAGCGGTAGGGCTGCTGCCCGTGCTTAGCCACAGCAGCCTCCAGCTCGGCCTGCATCAGGAGCCGCACCCGCTCCGAGAGGGCCGTGTAGTCTTCGCGGGTGAGGTCGGCGGGGTCCTTATCGATCATCTCGTAGGGCCGGATGCGCGAGCCCCGCACGAAGGTGAGCTGCGCCGGGTAGGCCATGTAGAACGACCACGGCTGCAGCAGCACCAGCAGCACAATGGGGCCCAGCGGAATAAAGGGAATTCCGATTTTCTTGCTCAAGTTGTTGAGCCAGGGCCAGCTGTAGGCGAAGGGATTGAGGTATTCGCCGTTGATGGTGTAGAACGGCACCACGTCGGTGCGGTGCGCGATGCTGTGGCGCACCATGCTGCTGGCCAGCCGCTGCAGCTCGTACTTTTTGTTGAACCCCTTCCCGATGCCCGGCACTCCCTCCGGGTACAGCATCAGGTTGTGGTCCTGGTAGTACATCATCGTCTCGAAGTTGAGCGTGGTGGCATCCACGCAGCCGCACTTCTTCCAGAAGTCCTTGACCTGAAACGGGTTCATGAGCGTGGACTGCGAGAGCAGTGGCGCCGACAGCGGCCGCGGCAACCCGCGCTGCCCCGGCAGCGTGCGCCACATGTGCGCCAGCGCCACAATGGCATCCCAGGGGAAAGCCATACCCGAATGGTTGGAGGCGAAGATCAGCGGTACGTCCGGGTCGTTGCGCTCCGGGAAGTCTTCGAAGCCCACCAAGCGCGAGCGAAACCAGACGGCATCCAGCAGCTGCAGGATGTTGTCGTCGAGCGTGTGCACGAAGTCTTCCTCGAAATAATCGGAGTAGATGTGCTGGTTGGCTTGGATGGCGGGAGGCGGCTGGGGCAGCGCGGCGGGCGTGGTAGCCGTGGGCATTGGGGAGCGGAATGGGCGGGCAGAGAGGATAAACCGGATAGCAGCGCCGGGTGGCAGCGGGCTTCTAATGTAGGCATTTTACGGGGCGGGGCAAATCGGGGCTGACGGCGGAGCGGGGCGGCGGCCGGTTTCGGGCCGGCGGGGCGGCGGGTGGCCGCAGGCTCCTGCGGGGCTGGGTGGAGCCGAGCGCGGCCCGGCCTGCCGTCTGGCGCTGCTCCGGTTTCGGGGGCGCGCCAGACGGCAGGCCAGCGCCGGGCGGGCGGTCAGATCTTGCGCTGCAGCCGCACTTGGGTGGTATACAGCTCGCCATCGGGGCGGCGCAGCACCAGCAGCAGCATGCGGCCGTTGCCGGAATGGAAGAGGCGGCTGAGCTCGGTGAGGCTGATGGCGGCGGCCGGCTGCAGGTTCACGGACAGTAGCTCGTCTTTGGGCTGAATACCGGCCAGGGCCGCCGGCGAGCCGGCCTCAATCTGCATCACAATGTAGTTGCGATAGTCCTGGCCGGTAGCCAGCAGTTCCAAGCCGCACATGTCGTGCTCAAATGGGTCGTGGTAGAGGGCATTGGGCCGCAGCCACACCGCGCGGCGCGAGTAGTCTATCACCAGATCGAAGCGCTTGAGCAGTTCAAACCCGATGTTGCCGTTGCGGGGCACGTCGGTGCGCAGGGCGGCGCTGTTGGCTTCCGGAAACGACGTGAGCAGCGTCTGCAGCTGGTAGCGGCCCAGCTGCAGGCCCTGCACCCGGCCCAGGTAGCCGTTGATGGCCCCGCTCAGGCCCCGACCCAGCTGCGAGCGAAGTCGCTTGTCGGGCACGCGCAGCCGCGGGTCGGAAGTGGTTTCGATGGACAGCGCGTGGCCGGCGCCGGTATCGAGCACCAGCTTGAGCGGCAGCGTAAGCGAGTCGGTCAGGCTGACAGGCACCGTCAGGTAGGGCTTGCGCCGCTCCAGCGTCAGGGGCACCTTAGTCCAGCGGCGGCCGCGGCGTGGCTGGTAGCGGGCAGGCGCGTGGAGCAGCAGCTGGGTGGCACTGGGCTCGATTTCCACCACGAAGCTGCGGAAGAAGTCGTAGCCCAGAATCCCGTGAATGGGCATGCCCACGTAGCCCGACAGGTTCAGCACGTCGGCCGAGAGCACCAGAAACGGCAGGTTGGGCGCCACAATGCCGGGCAGCGTCACGCGGATGCTGTCGGCGTAGTGGGCTTCGAGAGGCTCCTCCTCCCCCACGCCCGCCACCCGGTACACCTCGGCGCCGGGCCTGAGGCGCAGCAGCGGCGTCAGGCTGGGGTCGGTGACGATAGAGGTGGCCACCCCGGTATCGAGCAGGAAATTATAGGGGCCTTCGCCGTTCAGCTTCACCTCCACAATAATGAGGTTGCGCTGAAAGTAGAACGGCAGACGCACCTGGCGCCGGCCGGAGTTTTCCAGGCGGAAAGGCCCCTCAAGACTCTGGGCGCGGGCACCAGAGGCCGCCCCAAGCAGCAAAACCAGGCACACCCCGGCGGGCGCGACACGCAGCAGCAACAGCAGGAAGCAAAACCAGCGGGCGGGCATAGAAACAGGGGAGGCCGGGAAATATAGCCAAAAAACTACCTGTCTGCCGTACTGGTTTTTCCGGGCCGCAATGTTCTGCTTCGGCGGCCTGCTTTAGTCCAGCTGGCCGGCCTGCGGCAGCTCCCAGGCGCCGGCCGGGTCGAAGGTCAGCTCGCCGGCCCGGATGTGTAGGGGGGCGGCCAGGTTGTTGTGGTAGAGCTGGCCTGTGCCCAGCCCCTGCGGGAAGCCCGGCAGCGCGTATTCGCCGGCCAGCTGGCTCACGGCGTTCAGGCCGATATTGGATTCCAGCGCCGAAGTCAGCCACCAGCTGATGCCTTGCTCCTCGGCCAGCTGCCACCAGGCCAGCGAGGCGGCCAGCCCACCCACCAGCGTGGGCTTCAGAATGATATACGCCGGCCGGATTTCGTGCAGCATCTCGGCCTGCCGGGCGGGGTCCGTCACGCCAATCAGCTCCTCGTCCAGCGCCACCGGCACCGGCGACTGGCGGCACACCTCGGCCATGGCGGCCCACTGCCCAGCCGCAATGGGCTGCTCGATGGAGTGCAGCGCATAGCGGGCCAGCTGCTCCAGCTTGGCGGGGGCCTCGGCCGGGGCGAAGGCGCCGTTGGCATCCACGCGCAACGTCAGCTCGTCGGGCCCGGCCTCGGCCCTGATTTCGGCCAGCAGTTGCAGTTCGGTGGCAAAGTCAAGGCTCCCGATTTTCAGCTTCAGGCAGGAGTAGCCCTCGGTGAGCTTCTTGCGGATCTGGCTGCGCATGAAGGCCGCGTCGCCCATCCAGACCAGGCCATTGATGGGCACGCCGGCCTCGCCGCGGCTGAAAGGGTTGCTGAACAGCTGGCACCGGCCGCCGTGGTGCAAATCGAGCAGGGCGGTTTCGAGGCCGAAGCGGAGCGCGGGCCACTCGGGCTCTACCAAGGCCAGCACCGGCTCCAGGTCGGTATCGGCCGCGAAGCGCTGCTGGTTGAAGGCGGCGCACAAGGCCTGTAGGCGCGCCTCGAAATCGGGCCGGAAATCGGGGCTGAGGCCGGCCAGCGGAGCGGCTTCGCCCAGGCCCTGGAGGCCGGGCCGGGCGGTATCGGTCAGGTGCAGGTACCAGGCGGCATGCTCGGTGAGGGACCCGCGTGAGGTGCGGGCCGGAAAGTTGAAGCGCAACGTGCGGCGCGAATACTGCAGCTCAAGCATAACCAGACAAGTGAAACGGGTCCGCAAATAACGCGCAAAAGCGGCGGCCACCCTCCAAACGCCAAAACCCGCTCCCGGCACAGGCCGAAAACGGGTTGCAACTACAGCAGACGCCCGCAGCGGGGCCCCGAAATGTTTAAATTTCCGGCTGCGGACGGCGGGTGGCCTGGCCGCCTTTGCGGCCGGCGTTGCGGGCCTCTTCCGAGGTGAAGCGGTGGCCGCGGCCACTCAGGTGCGAGGCCTTGCCACCTTCGCTGGCAATGCGGCGCTGGGTTTCGGGGTCCATGGAGGCGAAGCCTTTGGGGCGCTTGGCGGTGGGTTCGGCAGCCACTGCAGGAGTAGCGGATTTGGCAGCAGCAGAATTGGGCAGGGCAGGAGCGGCGGGTTGCATAAGCTTCACTATTTGATAAAACCGACGAGCATTTTCGCTCAATCGAAGTAACGCAAACCGGCGCGCCAATGAAGGCCTCTTACTGGCCGAATTCGCCTTGCAGGGCCGTAAATACCACTTACTACGGACGAGCTTCGCTATTAATACTGGCTACGCTGCGGCAAATACGGACGGCCCTGTCCCGGCCACCATCCGGTGAGCGGGAAGCCGGCCAAAACCCGCGGCGCGCAAATCCAGTTAACAATCCGGCCCCACTCCCACCGTTATGTCTGCTTCCCTCTCTATTGCTGCCCCGGCAGTTGCTTCCGCCACTTCATTGGCCCACCGCTACCGGCAGGTCCGCCAGCGCACCATGCTGCTGTGCCAGCCGCTGCTGCCCGAAGACACGGTGGTGCAGCCCATGATTGATGTGAGCCCGCCCAAATGGCATCTGGCCCACGTCACGTGGTTTTTCGAGACGTTTCTGCTCAAGGCCTACCTACCTGGCTACACCGTTTACCATGCGGAGTACGCCTTTTTGTTCAACTCCTACTATAACTCGCTGGGCTCACGTGTGAACCGCGCCGACCGGGGCACCCTTTCCCGCCCCGCCCTGGCCGACGTGTACAGCTACCGCGCCCACATAGACGAGCAGATGGCCCGCCTGCTGGAGCTGGCCGACACGCTGCCGGACGACTTCCAGGAGCTGTTTGAGCTGGGTTTGCAGCACGAGCAGCAGCACCAGGAGTTGCTGGCCACCGACATCAAATACATCCTGAGTACCAGTCCGCTGGCTCCGGCCTACCTACCGGCTTTGGCTCCGGCCACTCCCACAGCCGCGCCCGCCGTGGCTTGGCTGCCGGTGCCGGGCGGGGTGTCGCGCATCGGCTACGAGGGTTCGGGCTTCTGCTTCGACAACGAGCAGGCCCCGCACGACGTGCTGACGCCCGACTTCGAGCTGCAGAACCGCCTCGTAACCAACGGCGAGTACCTGGCTTTCATGGAAGCCGGCGGCTACCAGGATTTCCGCTATTGGCTGGGCGAGGGCTGGGATTTAGTGCAAACCCAGAGCTGGGAAGCGCCGCTCTACTGGACGCTGCACGAAGGCCAGTGGCACCGTTTCACGCACCATGGCCTGCAGCCCGTGAACATGGCCGCGCCCGTCACGCACATCAGCTTCTATGAGGCCGATGCCTACGCGCACTGGGCCGGCGCCCGCCTGCCCACCGAGCCCGAATGGGAGGTGGCCGCCCGCTATTTCGAAGCCACACCCACCCACGGCACCTTCCTGGAAAGCAACCTGCTCGACCCGCAGCCGCTGCCGCCCGACGCCGACCCGACCCGCTGCCACCAGCTGCTCGGCGACGCCTGGGAATGGACCTATTCGGCGTACCACCCCTACCCGGGCTACGTGCGTGCCGCCGGGGCGCTGGGCGAGTACAACGGCAAGTTTATGATCAACCAGTTGGTGCTGCGCGGGGGCTCCTGCGCCACGCCGGTCAGCCATATTCGCCTCACGTACCGCAACTTCTTCCACGCTGATAAGCGCTGGCAGTTCACCGGTATCCGGCTGGCCCGCTAGGTTTCGTTGCCTTATTTTTCCGCTGCTTCTCTCTATCCGCCCCGGCGGTTTTCCCGCTCGTTTTCTGCTTATGACTTCCCACTCCGCTGCTGCCGCTTCGCCTTCGTTTTACGCCTCCGAGCAGATTGAAACGGACGCCGCTCCGGCGCCCCGGCAGGCCGCCACCCCCGATCAGGCCCTCGAAGCCCTGAAAAAGCACGTGGCCGAAGGGCTGGCGCGCACGCCCAAAACACTGTCGTCGATGTATTTCTACGACGATGAGGGCAGCCGCCTGTTCCAGCAGATTATGGCGCTGCCGGAGTACTACCCCACGCGCACCGAGTTTGCCCTTCTGACCCGGCACCAGGCGGCCCTGGCTACGGCCCTGCGCCCCGAGGATGCCCAGGAGCCCTTCTTCCTGCTGGAGCTGGGCGCCGGCGACGGCCTGAAAACCAAGATTCTGCTGCGCCACCTGCTCGATACCGGCGCTTCGTTCACATATGTGCCTGTGGATATTTCCGGGGCGGCGCTGGATGGGCTGGCGGCCAGTCTGCGCCAGGAGCTGCCCACGCTGCGCGTAGAGCCCATCGTGGCCGACTATGGCGCGGCCCTGCGCCTGATGGCGGCGCGCCCGGGCCGCAAGGCGGTGCTGTTTCTGGGCTCCAACATCGGCAACTTCCTGCCCGCCGACCGCCAGGCGTTTCTGCAGGAGCTGGCCGCGCCGCTTTCCTCCAACGACCGGCTGCTCATCGGCTTCGATCTGCAGAAAGACCCGCGCTTTATCCGGGCGGCCTACGACGACACGCAGGGCGTGACGGCCGCTTTCAACCTGAACCTGCTCACGCGCCTCAACCGCGAGCTGGCCGCCGACTTCGACCTGGCCACCTGGCAGCACTACACCGACTACGACCCGCTTTCCGGCGCCGTACGCTCGTTTCTGATGCCCACGCAGGCCCAGCAGGTGCATATCGGGGCCCTGGGCCGCAGCTTCGACTTCGCCGCCTGGGAGCCTGTTCACACTGAAAACTCCTACAAATTCACCCGCCCGCTGATTGACACGCTGGCCGCAGATGCCGGGCTGGCCGTGGCCGAGTTCTTCACCGACGAGCAGACGTACTTTGCCGACGTGGTACTGCGCCTGACAGTATAAAGCCGATGAGCAGTAGCGCGAACTTTGTAGTTCGCGCTACTGCTCATCGGCTTTATACTACCGGCTCCCGGCTTCTCTTCTATGCCTGCTTCCTCCGATTTGAACCTGATCAGCCTGGCTTCCGGCTACGGCAGTTTTTCTTTACCCGAGCCGGTAGCGCAGCAGGTGCAGCGGGCCCTTACCCGGTTGCCGCTACCAACCAGCCCCGCGGAAGGCCTGCCAGAGCTGCGGCAGGCGCTGGCCCACCGATATCAGGCCCAGGCCGCCACCGTAGTTCCCGGGGATATCGTAGTGACGCCCGGCACGAAAGCCGCGCTGTTTCTGCTACTGGCCACGGTACTGCGTCCTGGTGATGAGGTGCTGCTGCTTTCCCCCAACTGGTTTGGCTTCGCGGAGCTGATACGGCAGGCCGGCGCTACCCTGCGCGAACTGCCGCTACACCCCGCCGACAACTACCAGATTAGCCCGGACGCAGTGCAGGCGGCCATCGGGCCGCGTACGCGCCTGCTGCTGTTCACTAACCCCAACAACCCCACGGGCCGCGTATACACCCGGCCGGAGCTGGCGGCGCTGCTGGCCGTTACGCAGCAGCACCCGCAGCTGCTGGTCCTGGCCGACGAGATTTACGACGGCATCCGGTTCGGGCCGGAGCCGGTACCCACGCTGCTGTCCTTCCCCGACCCGCTGGGGCAGCATCTGGTGGTGAACGGGTTTTCCAAGTCGCTGGCGCTGCTGGGCTGGAACATCGGCTACCTGGTGGCGCCGTCGGCGGTGGCGCAGGCCTGCACGGCGCGGCAGTTTGCCACCGGCGGGGCCGTGGCGGCCCTCAGCCAGCTGGCGGCGCTGGCCGCCACCGAGGCCACTACGGACATCACGCAGGAGCTGCACACCGGCCTGCTGACCAACCGCCAGCTTCTGCTCGATTTTCTGGCGACGCTGCCCGGCGCCCTGCCCGCGCTGCCGCTGGGCACCTACTACGCCTTCCCCGATCTGCGCGCCTTCCTGGATCCTGCACTTGCGCCGGAGCAAGCCTCCGCCGATCTGGTGGCGCGCCTGCACGCAGCCGGCGTGGCCGTGGTAGACGGGGCAACCTGCGGCGCGCCGGGCTTCGTGCGGCTCTCGTACGCCGTGCCGGAAGCGGAGTTGCGGGAAGCCATCCGGCGCATGGCCCAAGTGCTGCGCTAGCCCCGTACCGCGAAAGTCTGTTTCGCGACGGGCGAAGCGGGTGCCCACGCGGCGGCGCATTCGCTCCCTCGCGCCGCCCACCGCACCCCCGACTTTTGCATTTCCGGTGGTGCACGACACGTTTCCACCCGTGCCCCCTCCACCGCACGCCCGACTTTTGCATTTCCGGCCATGTGTGCCCCACCGCGCCCCCGACTTTTGCATTTCTGGTCGTGCACGGCAGCTACCCAGCCGTAGCGCAAACGTTGCAGTTTGCGTCCTCGCGCCGCTGAGACGATGGGAATGGTGCCATAGCGCAGACTACAAAGTTCGCGCTACGGTCCGGAACGGCCTTACCTTTGCCACTCTTCGTTTGCTTTCTGCCATGCCGTTTACTGCCCTTCGCCCCCACCTCAAACCCCTTATGCTACTGGCCTACCCGGTGGTGCTCAGCCAGCTGGGCCACGTGCTGGTCAACGTCTGCGACTCGGTGATGGTGGGCCAGACGGGCAAGGTGCCGCTGGCCGCCGTGAGCCTCGGCGTGAGCGTAAACACCGTGGTGCTGGTGCTGGGCCTGGGCCTTTCGATGGGCATCACGCCCCTGGTAGCCGCCGCTGATGGCCGCCGCGACGTGCCGCAGCTAGGCCGTCTGCTGGTGGCAGGCGTGTGGCTGAGCACGGTGGCCGGGGTAGTGTTGGCGGCGGCGGGCCTGCTGATTGCGCCGCTGCTGGGCTACCTGCGCCAGCCCGCCGAAGTGGTGGCCCTGGCTGCGCCGTGGGTGCGGGTGCTGTTTCTGTCGTTGCTGCCGCTAATGGTGTTTCAGGGCTTCAAGCAGTTTGCCGAAGGCCTGGGCCTCACGCGCCAGGCCATGTACCTGTCGGTGATGGCCAATGCCCTGAACGCGCTGCTGTGTTACGCCCTCATCTTCGGGCATTTTGGCGCGCCCCGCCTGGGCATGATGGGCGCTGCCTGGGCCACCCTGATTGCGCGGGTGCTGATGGCCGTGCTGATGGCCACCTACGTGCTGCGCGCCCGGCGGCTCCAGCCCTACCGCGAAGCCGCTTCCCACTGGCTCCGCCCCGATGGGGCCACGCTGCGCCGCCTGATCGGGCTGGGCTCCCCGATTGGGGTGCAGATGATGTTTGAGATGGGTGCCTTCAGCTTTTCGGCCATCATGATTGGCTGGCTGGGCGCTACGTCATTGGCCGCTCACCAGATTGCCATCAACGTGGCCTCCGTGACCTACATGGCGGCCAGCGGCATTGCGGCGGCCGCCACCATCCGGGTGGGCAACCTGCGCGGCCTCGGCGACGCGGAAGGCTCGCGGCAGGCCGGCTTTGCGGCCTACCTGCTCACGTTCCTGTTCATGAGCTCCATGGGCCTGCTGCTGGTGATCTTCCGGCAGTACATTCCGCACTTCTACAACCACGATGCCGCCGTGGTGGCACAGGCTTCGGGGCTGCTGCTGATTGCCGCCGCTTTCCAGGTTTCCGACGGCCTTCAGGTGGTGGGGCTGGGCGCGCTACGCGGTCTGCAGGACGTGAAGGTGCCCTCGGTGGTGGCGCTGCTTTCCTACTGGGTGATTGCGCTGCCGCTGGGCTACGGCCTGGGCTTCGGGCTGAAGCTGGGCAGCCTGGGCGTGTGGCTGGGGCTGCTGACGGGCCTCACGCTGGTGGCCGGGGCGCTGCTCTGGCGCTTCCGGCAGTACAGCCGGGTGCCCGCCACAGTAGCCCGGCCGGCGGCCGTGGCGGGCTAGCGCTGCGGCCCAACCACTCCGGCTTCCAGCGCGGTTTCCGGCTCAGGGAACGGGAAGCCGGGATTTGGTGTACCTTCTGAGCTACTCACGTTCCTTAGCCTGCTCGTTGCTTTCTATGGCCCTGCATTCCTTTCTGCTTTCGTTGCTGCCCCTGTTTCAGCCCGCAGCAGCCCCGCCCCAGACCACCCCTGCCGTCGCCGCCAAACCGGCCAAAGAAACCCTGGGCTGGTCGGCGAACAGGCCCCTCACCTGGGCCGACTTCAAAGCCCGCCCCATGGGCACCGACCGCCTGAAAGCCCTCACCTCGGCCAATATCGATGTGCAGGTGGCCTGCAAGGACTTCGTATTCAGCTCCACCGTCACGGCCGTGTTTCTGCCGCAGGAGTCGTGGGTGCAGGATGCCGGGAAGGCCTCGGCCAACCTGCTGCGCCACGAGCAACTGCACTTCGATATCACGGAGCTGCACGCCCGCCTGCTGCGCCAGAAGCTCAGCATCGTAAAGCTGGACTGCCAGCACCTTAACCCGGCCTTCAACACCCTCACCAAAAACTACTTCGCGGCCTGGCAGCGCGAGGAAACCCGCTACGATGTGGAGTCCAACCACGGCCTCAACCAGGAAAAGCAGCTGTTCTGGGAAACCCAGGTCAAGCAGCGCTTGGCGTTGCTGGAGTCGTTTGCCTCTCGGTAAGTTGGTGATGAAGTGACAGGTAAAGTAAGAACGTCATTCCGAGTGCAGCGAGGAATCTCGCGTGCTGACGTTGAATTACTACTGCAACATCAGCACGCGAGATTCCTCGCTGCACTCGGAATGACGTTCTCACCTCATCACCACCTTATGCCGACTATTTCCTGGGCTGATTTCGAGCTGGTTGATCTGCGGGTCGGCACCATTGTGGAGGCGCAGGAGTTCCCGGCGGCCCGACGGCCGGCCTATCAGCTGCTGATTGACCTGGGCCCAGAAATCGGCCTGAAGCGCTCCAGCGCCCAGATCACCTTTCACTACCAGCCCGCCGACTTGGTGGGGCGGCAGGTGCTGTGCGTCGTCAATTTCCCGCCCAAGCAGATCGGCAAGTTTATGTCGGAAGTGCTAGTGACGGGGGCCGCCGATGCGCAGGGCCACATTGTGCTGGCCGCGCTGGCCGGCCCGGTTCCGAACGGCAGCCGCCTGATTTGAGCTGGGTGGGCGGCATAAGGCTGTCATGCTTCGCTCCGCTCTGTATGACGGCCTTACGCTACCAATCCACTACCCCGCTTTACTTGGCGGGGCCTATTTTCACTTGGCGCAGGGCCAGCGTGTCGATGACGAGGCCGTAGATTTCGTCCAGGTCTTTGTCGTGGCTGGCGTAGTAGCGGTAGCTCTGTTGAAACAGCGAGTCAGTAACTTCACGGCGCCAGAATAGCGCCTTCTGCTGCTGCAGGTACAAAGCGCGGGCCGAATCGGGGTTCAGGCCGGCCGTTTCCACGCGGGCTTCCAGCGTATGCAGGTCGGCGAGCAGGCTCACCAGCTGCTCGCGCGGCAGCAGTGGTTGGGGCGGCAGCACCTCTTCAGGCGTCTGGCAGCCGGCCATCAGGCCACTCAGCAGCACACTGACTACCAACAAAAAAGCACGGGGATGCAGGAGTTTCACGATGCAAAAGTAAGGATTTGGCAGCTTCTGAACGCCAATACTGCCACGATTCGCGTAGTTTAGCCCATATGAATACGCCCACGCCCACGCCTTTTCAGTTGCTCGTACGCAAATTGCGGCAGGTGGAAATCCGGATGCTGAAAGCCGTGGACGCGCAATTGCAGGGCAATTTCCGGTCCGTTTTTAAGGGTACCGGCCTCGAATTCGACGATGTGCGCCTGTACCAGTACGGCGACGAGGTGCGCGCCATCGACTGGGCCGTATCGAGCAAAGGCCACGGCACCTTCATCAAAACCTACAAGGAAGAGCGTGAGCAGCAGGTACTGCTGCTGTTTGATGTGAGTGCCTCGCAGAAAGTGGGCGCCGCCGGTTTGCGCAAGCTCGATGTGGGCCGCGAAATCTGCGGCATTCTGGCTTTGGCCGCGGCCCGGCAGGATGCGCAGCTTGGCATTCTGGCCTTTTCCGACCAGAAAGAGCTGTACCTGGCGCCCGGCAAGGGCGTGCGCCACGCGTATTCATTGATTAAAAGGTTGTTTGCGCTGGAACCGCAGTCGGGGCAGACGGATGTGGGCGGGGGCATCAAACAGGCGCTGGGGCTGCTCAAGCGCCGCAGCATTATCCTGCTGATTTCCGATTTCATTGACGGCAGCTACGAGCGGGAGCTGACGATGCTGGCCCGCAAGCACGACCTAGTGGTGGTGCAGCTGCTCGACCAGCGCGAGCAGGAATTCCCGCCGCTGGGCATCGTGCCGCTCTACGACCAAGAGTCGGGCCGCACGCTCTGGACCAACACGTCTTCGGCCGCGTTTCGGGCCCGCTACCGCGCCACCTACGAGCAGAACCGGGACCAGATCAGCCAGATCTGCCGCCGCCACCGCACCGAATACTTGTCCATTGCCACCAACGCCGACTACGTGCCCCAGCTGATTCGGCTGTTCCGGCGGCGCAATCTTCGCTCCGGCCGTGCGTAGTGCCTGGCGACCCAGGCGCGCGGCGGAACTTGGCGCGCTGCTTCTATTGCCGGTGCTGGCCGCGGCCCAACCGGCCGCCACGCCGCCGCAGGGCCGTTTTTTGCGGCCTGGCACCCGCGTGGGCGAGATTGTGGAGTACGAGCTCAGTTACCGCCATGCCCCGGGCCTGAACGTCATCTTTCCCGACTCCACAGCCGATTATACGCCGTTCGAGTTTGTAGGCAAAACTTACCAGCCCACCCGCACTCGCCAGGGCGTCAGCCTCGACCAGACCACCTACCGCCTGCGCACCTTCGACCTGGCGCCGGTGCAGGCACTGCAGCTGCCCGTCACGATTCTGCGGGGCCGCGACACGCTCACGCTGCCCAGCACCCGCGCCACTGTGCAGCTGCGGCGGGTGGTGCCGCCGCCGCCGGCCGGCGTTACGCCGGCTCTGCGCCAGGCCACGGCGCTGCTGCCCGTGGAGCCGGCCTTCAACTACCCCTACTGGCTGGCTGGCGCGGGCGTGCTGCTGCTGCTGCTGGGCGGGGTGGCCCTCACGTTTGGGCGGCGCTGGCGGCAGCGGTACCAGCTGTATAAGCTGCGCAAAAACCACGTGTACTTTCTGGCGCAATACGCCCGGCACGTGGAGCGCTTCACGCTGAGCCGCTCGCTCACGAACATGGAGCGGGCCATCACGCTCTGGAAAAACTACCTCACCAACCTCGAAAACAACACCATCAACAGCCTCACCACCCGCGAAATAGTGGCGCACTACCAGAACGACGCCGATGTGCGCCTGGCCCTGCGCCTCGCCGACCGGGTCATCTACGGCAACCAGTTCTCGGAAGACGACACTGAAACCGACCTCGCCTTCGACCTGCTCCGCACCTTCGCCGACCGCCGCTTCGAGCTGGTACGGCAGCAGGTGGACAAGTAGCCACAGCCCCATTCATTATAGCAGGCAGCGCCAGCCAGCCGCTACCTTTGCTCCCTCATAACCTCATCACCACATCATCTAGTCCCCAACCGTGCAGCAACTCTGGCAACAGCTTTTCGGGCCGATAGTGGATAGCCTGCGCTATGCCACGCTGGCCAGCTATGCCTGGGAGCAGCCACGGCTGCTGCTGCTGATCGGGGCTATTCCGCTGCTGTTTGTGGGGCGCTGGCTGCTGGCGTACCGGCGGCGCAGCAAGCTGGGTGTGGCCTTCGTGAAGGGCGAGGTACGCCGCGACTGGAGCGCCGTGCTGCGCTTTCTGCCCGATGTGGTGCTGGCCCTCAGCCTGGCGTTTGCGGTAATGGCCCTGGCCCGCCCCCAACGCACCGACGAGCGGGTGGTGCAGAACGGCGAGGGCATCGATGTGCTGCTGGTGCTCGACGTGTCGGGCTCGATGGAGCTTGGCGACCTGAAGCCCAACCGCCTGGAAGCCGCCAAGCGCGTAGCGCTGGAGTTCGTGGATGGGCGCCAAGGCGACCGGCTGGGGCTGGTGGTATTTGCCGGCGACGCCTACTCGCTGGCGCCGCTCACCACCGACTATGAGCTGCTGCGCGAAAGCCTGAGCGGCCTGCGGCTGGGCATGATTCCCAACGACGGCACGGCCATCGGCACGGCGCTGGGCGTGGCTACCAACCGCCTGCGCACCTCCCGCAGCCGCACCCGCGTGTGCATCCTGCTTTCGGATGGCGAAAACACGGCCGGCAGCCTCGACCCGCTGACGGCCGCCCGGCTGGCCCACGCCTACGGCCTCAAAATCTACACCATCGGCCTCGGCCAGGACGGCACCGTGCCCTTCGGCCGCGACGAGCTGGGCCGCCCCCGCTACGTGGAAACCCGCCTCGACGAAACCACCATGCGCCAGATTGCGCAGGCCGGCGAGGGCCAGTTTTTCCGAGCCACCGACAACGCCGCGCTCCGCCAGATTTTCCAGCGCATCAACCAGTATGAGAAGTCGGAAATCAAGCAGACCCGCTTCCGCAACACCAAGGACTACTACCGCCTCTATTTGTGGTGGTCGTTGGGGTTCTGGCTACTGTGGTTGGGGCTGAAAAACACGTTTCTGGCTAATTCGCTGGAAGATTAGGCCGCCGCTGCCGCCAGAGTAGGCGGCGGGTGGCGGCTTTTGCTGGAATTTTCTTCTACCCTCATAGATGATTCTGCTCTGGCCGGGTTTATGAAAAAACTCGCCACGCACTCCGCAATATTCGCAGCTGTTTGAGTTAGCAATAAACGCGGTAGAGACGCAATATTTTGCGTCTTGTTGTTGAACGACTGACGCGAGGTTGTGGTCAAACAACATCAGCAACGACGAGACGCAAAATATTGCGTCTCTACACTGTTCTACTGATTATCCAGGATAAACTCAACCCGCCCCCTAAACCTCCCCTACTCTGTGATTCAGGAAAACCTCCACTTCTTTCAGCAGCAGCTGGCCGGCACCAACTGCCGCCTCGTCACGGTCACGAAAACTCACCCCGTAGAAAAGCTGCAGCAGGCCTACGACGCCGGCGCCCGCCTGTTCGGCGAAAACAAGGTGCAGGAAATGGCCGCCAAGCAGCCCGAGCTACCCGCCGACATCGAGTGGCACCTCATCGGGCACCTGCAGACCAATAAGGTGAAATACATTGCCCCATTCGTGCACACCATTCAGAGCGTGGATAGCCTGAAGCTGCTGCTGGAAATGGAGAAGCAGGCCGCCAAGCACAACCGCGTTATCCGGGGGCTGCTCCAGTTCCATATTGCCGCCGAAGACACCAAAACCGGCCTCACCCTGCCCGAAGCCGAGGAAATCCTGCAGTCGGAGGACTTCCGGGCGCTGCACCACGTACGCCTGACCGGCGTGATGGCCATTGCCACCAACACGCCCGATGAAGCCCAGCTGCGCCAGGAATTCCAGTTGCTGCGCGGCTACTTCGAGCAGCTCAAAGCCCGCTACTTTGCCTCCGACGACGAGTTTCGCGAGATTTCCATGGGCATGAGTTCCGACTACCGCCTGGCCATCGAAGAAGGCAGCACGCTCATTCGGGTGGGCAGCGCTATTTTTGGCGCCCGGAGCTACCAGTAGCTCGTCTTCGCCTGATGGGTTACGGTCATGCTGAGCTTGCCGAAGCATCTCGCGTGCTGACCACAGATTAGCAACTCGACATCAGCACGCAAGATGCTTCGTCAAGCTCAGCATGACGTTCAACGAATTAACCATTCCATATTCCCTTAGATGACTGCCAAACTCATTCTGCAAATCGCGGCCCTGCTGGGCGCACTGGGCGTTGCCATCGGCGCGTTCGGGGCGCACGGCCTGCGGGCCATGCTGGAGGCGTCCGGCCGCTTCGACACGTTTGAAACCGCCGTGCGCTACCAGTTTTACCACACGCTAGCGTTGCTGGCCGTGGGTGTGCTGCTGCACGCCCGCCCAGAGCTGCGGCTGCTGGGCACCGCCGCCTGGCTCTGGACCAGCGGCGTCATCGTGTTCAGCGGCTCGCTTTATCTGCTGTGCTTCACGGGCATCACCAAGCTGGGCGCCGTGGCCCCCATCGGGGGCCTGCTGCTGATTGCGGGCTGGATTGCGCTGCTGCTGGCCGCCCGGCAGGCCTAGCAGCCCAATGCTGAAACCACATAGAAAAGGCGGCCCGCACGATGCGGGCCGCCTTTTCTGTGGCTGGTACTGCCGGAAAGCCTTACGACTTCTTGGCTTTCACTTTCAGCTTGTTATCGTCGGATTTCATCTTGGCCTTGTCGCTCAGATCGGCCGATTCCACTTTCTCGCTGGTCATGGCGGTGGCTTCCTTCACCTCGCCTACCACCGACACCATGGCGTTGCCGTTGGCCGAGTTCGACTCGATGGTCAGCACCTTGTTCTGGATACCCATCTTGCCGGCCGTGTTGAAGTTGGCGGTGATGGTGCCGCTCTTACCGGGCATCACGGGCTCCTTGGTCCACTCCGGCGTGGTGCAGCCGCAGCTTACGCCGATGTTGGAAATCACCAGCGGCTGGGTGCCGACGTTCTTAAATTTGAAAACGTGCTTCACCACCTCACCTTGCTTGGCGCTGCCGAAGTCGTACTTCATTTCTTCGAACTGAATTTGCGGGCCAGCTACTTTGGTCTGCGCATTGGCGGGCTTCACGGAAGCCGATTGGGCCTGGGCGGCAAAGCCAGCGCAAGCCAGCGACAGTGCCAGTACAAGTGCTTTTTTCATGATTGCTACTTCGTTAGGGTGTTGATGGAAACAAAAATACACGTTTTGACGGGCGGGGCAAGTTGAGTGCCAGTTTTCTACTTTCCGGGTGAAGCCTGCATGAAGACAGACACAGCGCCCGGCCCGCACGTTCCGCCGGCCCCGCCTAAAACAACAACAGGACGAGCAAAAGCTCGTCCTGTTGCAGGAAGTAATCATACCGATAGCGCACGTAAGACTGGCAACGGGTTTACGATAGCCGATTTGCAAGTAATTATTTATCAATAGGTAACCTGTTAATGCTTATCCCTTGAACTCCCTGGAGTACGGAAACTGGCGCGACGCCTTGCGCATGATGGTCGTCACGATGGTATTGGTGTCGCTGCCGAAGCCGCGCGTGAGGCTCTTGTCGTACTTCCACAGCAGCTCGCCCGATTTGCCGTCGTGGATGTTGATGAGCAGCTTGCCCGTGTTGGTGGGGCCGCTCATACCTACTGCCAGGCTCAGGGCAATAGCCGCGCCGTTGGACATGGGCTGGGTGCTGGCAAACGTGCCGGAAATGATACCATCGACGCCCAGCAACAGCGCCAGCTGCTCCGGCGTCTGGGTAGCCAGTTGCTCGGGCGAGAGGCCGCTTTGGGCCAGCAGGGCATTGGTGCGGGTGGGGTCCTGCACGTCAACGGTCAGGTCATTGGACGATTTCTGCTTCAGGAAATATGAGTGTAGCGCCTGCTGCACGTCCAGGCCTTCGCGCTGCTCCAGCCGGGCCACGCCCTCGGGGCCGCCGTTTTTGGCCACTTCCTGCGGCCGCAGCTGCAGCTTCACCACGAAGGGCAGAATGGCCAGCGTCTTGTGGCTCTGGGCCAGCATTTTGAAATTATTGTTGGTATAGATTTCGCGGGTCTGGGCCTGCGTGGCCAGCGGCGCTATTGCCAACAGGAGCAGGAAGAGTAGCAGCTTTTTCATAACAGCAGAGTGGAAAGGAAGGAGAGAGAAATAGCAGCTCGCGAAGCCTGAATGTCACATTACCAACATCGTGCCACAAAAATCCTAATTACTGAACTTTTCTCTCCCTTATTCCGTTCGCCGCCGCCCTTACTTACTCTTCGATCTTGTCACCCAGGAGCTTAGGGTTGAAATTGAGCAGGAATAATTTTTCCGAAGCACGCGTGACGGCCGTGTAGAGCCAGCGCGCAAACTCCGAGTTCACCATATCCTCTTTCAGAAAGCCGTGGTCGACGAACACGGCCTGCCACTGGCCGCCCTGCGCCTTATGGCAGGTGAGGGCGTAGGCAAACTTCACCTGCAGCGCGTTCAGAAACGGGTCTTTGCGCAGCGCGGCGGTCTTGTCCTTCTTGGTGGTGAGGTGGTCGTAGTCCTTGCCCACTGCCTCGTAGAGCTCCTTGCTCCGGTCGGCGGGCAGGGCGGGGCTTTCGGTGTGCAGCGTGTCGAGCAGCAGCTTAATTTCCATATCCGGCTCGTCGGGGTAGTCCACGAGCCGCACGCGGGCATCGGCGAAGCGGAAGCCGAACTCCTCGGTGAGGCGGATGATTTTCACCACCTGCACGAAGTCGCCGTTGGCCAGGAAGCCCATTTCCGAGTCTTTGGGCAGCCAGTAGTAGTTGTTGCGCACCACCATCAGGTAGTCGCCGCTCTCAATTTCATCCTCGGCCTCAAACAGCACCCGCCGGATCATCTGGTTGTACTGGTTGGCGTTCTTGTTGGAGCGGCAGATGATGGTGGTGTTTTCGTGCCCGAAGTTCTTGTAGGCCCAGCGCAGGCCGTCTTCCAGCTTGTCGCCGCCCATCTGAAACAGGTCGGGGTAGCCGCGGGTATGGAACTGGATGTTGGGCTTTTCCTCGCGCAGCTCTTCCCGCAGCACGGTGGCGTTCATCAGAATCCCCGACTGCTCGGCCTGGCGCATCACCTGGCGCAGCTCCACCCCGTCCACGGTGGCGCGGAAGCGGTGGCGCAGCAGGTCGGGGTCGAGGGCGGGGCTGAGCAGCTGGCCTACGGGCGGCAGCTGGGCCGTGTCGCCGATGAGCAGCAGGCGGTTGGAGGGCTTCTCGAATACGTAGTTGAGCAGGTCGTCGAGCAGGCCGGTTTCGCCGAACGACTTCTCGTCGGAAATCATGGAGGCTTCATCCACGATGAACAGCGTGTCCTGGGCGCGGTTGGGCTGCCGCTGGAACGACAGGCTTTGGCTGGGCGTGCCGCTGGTCTGGCGGTAGATTTTCTTGTGGATGGTGCTGGCCGGCACGCCCGCATAGCCGCTCATCACCTTGGCGGCGCGGCCGGTGGGGGCCATCAGCACGTATTTGCGGCCCAGCTTGTGCAGCCATTGTACCAGGGCACTCACCACGGTGGTTTTGCCGGTACCGGCGTAGCCGCGCAATACAAACGCCTTGCGGCCCGGCAGCTCGTCCTTCAGAAACACATCCAGCTTCTGAAACAGCTTGGCCTGGTCCTGCGTGGGTTCGTAGGGGAAATAGTCGCGGACGGAAGGGGTTCTTACGGAGAGCATGAGGGGTCAGAATGGAAAATCTTCAGGTAACTTGATAAACATGGTGGCAAAAGATATTCATCCCTTGCGTCAGCACTTTAGCTATAAATTTTCGCTCGTCTTTATTCCAAGTCGGATGGTAAGCTGACGTGCCGGGCGGGGCCAACAGCATCCCCGTGCTAGTACCGAAAAAGAGCTTGTCGTATATTCTTCCTCGCCAAGCTTTTCTTTTACTGCCGCGCTGTCCGGCAAACCGCCGGCCAGTGCCTTCTGCGGCATCTACAAAAAAATTCCACGCCACTAGACACGCCTCACAATCGATAGGTTTTCGGGTGTCCTTCAACCACCGTTTAGTCACATCAAGATTTTGAGGTGCTGGGCCCTCCTCTTCCAATGAAATTTCTTGCTGCTGAGCAAATATCCTAGCGTTACTTTCAGTTTCAAATACCGGTATCCGCCCATCATTAGCCGTCCAGGCAGCGTCAGTCACGTCGCTGGTCCACCATAGAAAATAGCGGTCCTGCCCGTCGAGCCGGTACCAAGCAACGTAAAACTTCTTTTTTTCCTGCTCAGCCATATTGTAATGTGGCTCAGTCGCGGCCATTGTTGCCGAGACTTAAGACACCAATTTTTCTCTCTGTTGCTTAGCGCGATATTTAGTACCCTGATAACACTACCCGCAGCGTTGCCAATCGGTAATGTGTGGGTTCGTAGGGAAAATAGTCGCGGACGGAAGGGGTTCTTACGGAGGGCATGGGCAGGGTGTATTCGGGCAACAAAGCTACACCCGTTTCAGGTCCCTGCCGCACCGGTTTCGGCATTGGAAAACCCCGCCCAACCGGCAGCTCAGCCCACGGGTAGCGTCACGATAAACTCGGTGCCCTGCCCGGCCGCCGGCCCCACCCGCAGCGTACCGCCGTGGCTCTGCACGATGTCGTAGGACAGGGAAAGGCCCAGGCCGGTGCCTTCACCCAAGGGCTTGGTAGTGAAGAAGGGCTTGAACACCTCGCCGCGAATTTCCTCCGGGATGCCAGGGCCGTTGTCGCGCACGCGCACCTGCACGGAGCCGTTGTGCTGCATGCTGCTGATGTGCACACGCGGGCTGTAGCCGGTTTCGCCGGCTTGCTGGCGCTGCAGCACCGCGTAAAAGGCATTGGTGAACAGGTTTAGCAGCACGCGGCCCAGATCAGGAGGCATGGCGGAGACAAGAGGCAGATTGGGGGCCAGCGCGGTTTCGACCTGTATGTTCGAGGTCTGGCCCCCGGGCGCCTGGCTTTGGCGGGCCAGTTCCAGATACTCCAGCACCAGGGCGTTGAGGTCGGTGGGCAGGCGCTGGCCGTTGCCGCTGCGGGCGTGCTCCAGCATGTCACGGATAATGCCCGAAGCCCGCAGCCCGTGCTGGCTGATTTCCTGCAGATTCTGCCGGAGCCCACTCCGGATTTCCTGCTCCAGGCCCGGCGCATCGGCCTGCTGGCCCATGTTGTCGACCAAGGAGGTGCTCACCTCCGCAAACCGCTTCATAAAGCTGAGTGGGTTCTGCAGCTCGTGGGCAATCCCCGCCGACAGCTCCCCCACAAACGCCCACTTCTCGGCGGCTACCAGCTGGCTTTGGGTTTGGCGCAACTGAGCCAGAGTGCGCCGGTTGAGGCGCAGCTGCCGATACAGCCCCACCCCCAGAACCGAAATCAGCACGAGGGCGGCCACGGCCACGGCCAGCAGCTGGCTGCGCTGGTGCAGCCGCAGCGCCTGCACCTCTTTCTCGTGGCGCAGGTTGGTGATTTCCTCGTTCTGGGCCTGCTCCACCCGTTCGGCCTCGTACTGGGCCAGCAAGTCAACGCCCTGGGCAGTGTTGAGGGTATCCTGCAGGGCCAGGTAGGCCAGGCTGTAGTGCCGCGCGGCGGCGGGCGTGCCGTGCGCGGCCTCAAAGCGGATCAGCTCCCGCAGGTACTGGGGGCGCAGCATCTGCAGGTTGGAGGCCGTAGCCCGCGCGTAGGCCTGCCGCCAACGAGCCGCCGCCGCCGGGTAGTGTTGGCGGGCAGTGTGGTAGCGGGCCCAGGTGGCATCCAGAGAAAACTCACCGGGCCGGCCGGTAATCTGCATCTGGAGCGAATCGGCAAGCTGCTGGGCCCGCGTGAGCAGCGGCCCTGCCGCCGCCGCCTGCTGCCGGGCCAGCAGCAGCTCACTTTGCAGCAGCAGTGCATAGGCCGTATACTGGGCGGCGTTCAGCTGGGCGTGGCGGGCGGTGTGGGTGGCTTTGGCCACGTAGCGGGCCGCCGCCGCGGTATTGCCCTGCTGCAAATACAGCTTGGCAATGGCGCGCTCTGAGTAAAACTGCTGCAGGCCGCCAATGCGGGCCTGGTCGTTGCGGCGCGACGCCAGCTGCAGATACTGCAGGGCTTTGCGCGGGTTGCCCCACTCGGCGTAGGTGTTGCCGGCCACCATCAGCTCGTTGCTGTAGAGGCGGCGGTGGAAGTGCCGGAACAGGTCGGCCGCACGCAGGTAATGGCTAATGGCTTGGTTGAAGTTGCCGCGATGCCGGTAAGAGCCGCCCAGCACCAGATGGCACGCGGCCTCATTTTCCGGGGAGCCGCCGGCCACCTTATACTGCCGCAGCTTGCGCTGAAAGTAACTCATGCGGCCCTCCGACTCGTGCAGCTCGTTGTAGACGGGCGCCAAATCAATCAGCAGCAGCGGCACGGGCTGCCCGCTTTGGTCGAACAGCTCGATGGCCTGCTGCAAAGCGACCAGCGCGGGGCCGGGCCGCTGCTGCAGCCAGTGCTGCAGGCCGGCCTGCAGCTGCCGGTACGGCGCCTCCTGGGGCAGCTGATGGGTGCGGGCATTCAGGCGCAGCAGCTCCGCCACCAGGCCGGCGGCCTGCTGGCGGTGGCTGGGCTCGGTCAGTTCCGTCACGTGCAGTATGTGCGCCAGCGTCCGGACGCGGGCCGTGTCGGCGCGCTTCCCGGCCAGCACCTGCTGCAGCGAGTCAGCATCAGCATTCCAGTACCCCGGCTGCGCCCGCAACGGAAACCCGAGCAGCAACAGCCCTATGGCAATAATCCATTTCATACAGTAGCCCGCAACCAGGGCAATATATGTTGTCTGGCGGCAAATAATGTGGGGAGAATTCGGCGGATTCCGGCACCGGCACGGCAGTTTCTACCCCTGCGGCTCCACCACGGCCATCGTGGCCGTGGCCTTGGCAATCAGCTTGTCGTCGCACCATACCTCCGACTCGCAGAAGTGCAGGCGGCGGCCGGCCTTCAGCACCCAGCCCACGGCGCGCAGCTTCTGCCCGATGCCGGGGTGCAGGTAGCTGGTTTTCAGCTCCACCGTCACCACGCCGGTGCCGTCGGGCACGAGCGTAACGGCCGCAAAACCGGCCACCAGGTCGGCCATGGTGGCCACGAGGCCACCGTGCGCGAAGCCAGTGTGCTGCTGGTGCTGCTGCTGCAGCGTCACTTCGGCTTCGATGCGGCCCGGCTCGATGCGGGTGAGGTCGGCGCCGATAAGGTGCATGAAGTGCTGGCGCGTGAGCTTGCGGCGGATCCGGATTTCGAGCGAGTCGTCGGCGGCGGGGGTGGTTGGCGTGGTCGGGTTCATTGCTACAAAGGTCGGTAGTTGGCGGGCGTTGTTGGTGGTTTGATTTTCGTTTTTCGGCGTTTGTTTTTCGATATTGATTGCGGACTTCCGCCGACCATCGAAAACCAAACCACGCCAAACGACTATGCAACCACAGGAGTATTTATTGAGCGGGGCCCTGGGGCTGGCCCTGGCGGCGTGCAGCGGCTTTCGGGTGTTTGTGCCACTGCTGGCCGCCAGCCTGGCTTACCGGACCGGTGTGCTGGCGCCGTCGGCGGGGTTTGCGTGGCTGGGCTCGTGGGCCGCGCTGGGCGTGCTAGGCACAGCCACGGTGGCCGAAATCCTGGGTTACTATTTTCCGGTGGTCGATAACGTGCTGGATACTATCACCACGCCCGCCTCGTTTATTGCCGGCACCGTGCTCATGACGGCCGCCCTGCCCGACCTCGACCCGGTACTGCGCTGGGGCCTGGGTGTGCTGGTGGGCGGCGGCACGGCCAGCATGGTCCAGACGGGCACGGCGCTGCTGCGGGCCGGCTCCACGGCGGCCACGGCCGGCCTCGGCAACCCCGTGCTGGCCACCGCCGAAAACACGCTGGCCATCCTGGGCTCGGCGCTGGCGCTGCTGCTGCCCGTGGTAGCTGCCGCCCTCATGCTGGGCGTGGTGCTGTATATTGCCACCCGGCTGCGGCGCTGGCGGCAGCGGCGGGCCGCTCGTCGCCCGGCGGCCAATGGCTTGTCCTGAGGCGGCGCCGTTGCGCCGTTGCGGGCCGGGCTTCCTGTTCCTACTCTATCTACCTATCACACTTTTGCATGGCTACTGAATCTCTTTCCGCCCGCGACCTGCTGAGCGCCTACACCGGCCAGGTGCGGGTGCGGGTCTGCGGCCTCCTAGTGCACCACGACACGCTCCTGCTCACGGCCCACCGTGGCCTGCTGCCCGGTGAAGCCCCGTTCTGGTCGCCGCCGGGCGGCGGCTGGCAGTTTGGCGAAACCATCCAGGAATGTCTGCGGCGCGAGTTTCGGGAAGAAACCGGCCTCGACGTAACCGTAGGCCGATTTCTGCATCTGCACGAATACAAGGCCGACGACCTGCAGGCCATTGAGCTGTTTTTTGAGGTGACGCCCGACGACCCGGCCGCCGTGCCCCGCCTCGGCTCCGACCCCGAGCACGCCGCCGGCGAGCAGCTGCTCACGCAGGTAGCCTTCGTGGCGCCGCGCGAGCTGGTGGTGCTGCCCGCGGCCCAGGTGCACCCCATGCTGCGCCAGATCATCAGCCCCGACGACGTGTTCATCCCGCAGATCCGCTTCCAGCGGTAGCCCGCAACCCCCGGCTGGCCGCGCTGGCCGGCTTTTGTACCTTTGCCGCTTCCGCCTCCACTCCTGCTGCTGTGTCTTTCGCTTTTCCTGCTTCGCCTGCTGTGCCTGCTCCGTCGTCTTTGCCTGCGCCCACGGTGCTCCACCGCCTGCGCGATGAAACCCTGACCCCGGACAACCTGGCGGCGTACAACCTCTACCTCACGGCCGGCGCGGCCGGGCTGCGCCTGGGCATCACGGAAGTGCGCCGCAACAAGTTTGTGGTGCTGGAAGAGTACGCGCCGCAGGCTGCCACCTCGCTCAGCGGGCAGCTGCAGGCCCTGGCCGCCCACCACGACCTGCTGGGCCGGGCCGGCTGGAACCACGTGCGCCTGGCCGTGCAGAACCGCCACTTCACGCTGCTGCCCGCTCCCCTGTTCCGGTCCGGCGACGAGGCCGCCTACCTGCGCCTGCACCACACCGTAGACCCGCAGCACGAAACCGTGCAGGCCTACGCCCACCCCGGCCGGGAGCTGGTCAGCATTTTTGCGGCCGAAAAAGCGCTGCTTGAGTGGTTCCGGGGCAACTACCCGGGCGGTACGCTGCTGCACCAAACCAGTGCCCTGCTCGAAGGCCTCATGCACCAAAGCGACGCGGCCACCCCGCGCCGCCTCTACCTTAGCATCAGCCACCTGGAGCTTACCGTCGTCGTCATCCGCGACAAGCGGCCGGAGTTCTGCAACGTGTTTGCCTTCAGCTCGCCCGAAGACCTGATCTACTACACCATTCTGGTGATGCAGGAGTTTCAGCTCAACCCCGACCAGGACCCCGTGATGGTGTGGGGCGACCTGATGCACGATTCCGAGCTGTTCACCGTCCTGCGCAAGTACATCCGCCACATCAAGTTCGGCAACCGCCCCTTCGACCTCGGCTACAGCTACCGCCTCAACGAGCTGTTCGAATACCGCTTCTTCGAGCTCTACAGTCTGCACCTGTGTGAGTAGAGTAGCTGAGTAAGGGAGCAATTGAGTGAAAGGGTTGCTCCATACTCCCAATACCTACTCAGTTACTCCCTTACTCAGCTACTCTCTCCCATGCGCATTGCCCTGTTTCCCGGCTCCTTCGACCCGTTCACCAATGGCCACCTCGATGTGGTGCGGCGCGGCATCTCGCTGTTCGACCAGATTATCATTGCCATCGGCAACAACAGCAGCAAGAGCCGCTACCTGCCCGTCGAGCAGATGATGGAGATGATTGCCGAAGTGTTCCACGACGAGCCGCGCGTATCGGTGCAATCCTACAAAGGCCTCACGGCCGACTACGCCCGCGAAACCGGGGCCCGCTACCTGCTGCGCGGCCTGCGCAACACCACCGATTTCGAGTACGAAAACACCATCGCCCAGGCCAACCGCCACGTCAACCCCGATCTGGAAACGGTGTTCCTGATTACCTCGCCGTCCCTGGCCGCCATCAGCAGCACCATCATCCGCGAAATCCACCGCTTCGGCGGCAACGTCGACGACTTCGTGCCCTTTGCCTTGCCGACGGCTGAACCAATTAAGAATTAAAAATGAGCCGTTCAACATCCCTGGTGGAATCGTTGAACGGCTCATTTTTAATTCTTAATGCTCAATTTTTAATTCTTCTTCACCACCCGCACGCCGATGGTGCTGCCAGGGTTGCGCGGGTCCGTAACAGGCTGCACGGTGTAGGCGGGGTCGGTGAGGCTGAGGTTGGCGCGGCGCATGAGCTCGTCTTCGTCGCTACCCAGCACCACGATGTCGTTGACCTTGCGGGTGCGGGCGTTGAAGGTGGCCACGATGGTGGTACCGTCTTTCTCAAACGTGTTGATCCAGTCCTGGCCTTTCGTGGACTTCATCTGCTCCGCCGTCGGTTCCAGCCCGATTTTCTGGTCTTTGGTTTCGCGCGGCGTGCCCAGGCTGCGGCGCAGCTGGTCGATGTTGCGGCCTACCAGCAACGGCATGTTCAGGCTATTGGCGGGCACGGCCTCAGCGCGGCCCGTAACGGGCGTACCGGTCTCGGAGGCCGACTGCGTGCCGGTGCAGGCAGCCAGGCTGCCCAGCAGCAACAATACGGGTAACGAGCGGGACGCAAAACGCATGAAAATGGAGCTTGGAGTGGCAGTTATTTAGCGGAGGATTCCGAGACAGGCATTGAGCCGGTGGTTTCGCTCAAGTAGTGGCGCATCACCAGCGCAATGCTGGCATACGACTCGTCGAGGACTCTCAAGGCTTCCTGTGGCGTCATCCAGCGCACTTCCTCGATATATTCCTCCGCTTGAGGCTTCATCAACGAGTCGTCGAGGCAGCTCATGACGTACCAGTCGGTTTTCTTGAGAATCTTGTTGCCGTTATAGGCGTAGGAGTGCCAGGTGCTGGGCAGCACGTCGCCGAGGCCCACCTTGATGTTGCACTCCTCCTCCACCTCGCGCAGGGCGCCCAAGGCTGGGTCTTCCTCCTTTTTGAGCTTGCCCTTGGGCAAATCCCATTTCCCGAGGCGGTAGATCATGAGCACCTTGCCATCCTTCACCACGAGGCCACCGGCGGCTTTCACAATACGGAACTGGTCTTTCAGGTGCAGGATTAGGCGCTTTTTCTTACGGGCCAGCATGGTCAGCGACTTCAGCTTTTTGAGCTTCTTCACTTCCATCAGCCGCAGCAGCCGATCCACAAACACGTCCGTGACGTCGCGCACCAGCACGTCGCCCACCAGGTCTTTCGAGATAAACTCGTCTTCCGGGTTCAGAATGAGGTCGTACTTGTGCTTGTACACTTTCTCGCTGTTCTTTTTGATGATCAGCGGTATATCGTTGATGAAGACGTTCATCGCGGGGCAATCAGGAGAGGCAACAATGGGGAATCCGGGCTAGGCTGGCCGCAAAGCACAGCATAAATCCTGGCAAACGGAAACCCGCCGCAGGACGGGCAAGATACGAGAAGCGCCCGGTTGTGTTGCCGGCTACCCCGGATTAGGCTCCGTAATTTCGGCGCGCCGCCGGGCCGACGTCCGGTTTCGGAGCCGCGGCGGCGCTTGTATCTTCGGCGCATGAAAAAAATCGGCCTGCTCTCCGACACCCACAGCCACCTCGACGAGCGGATTCTGCACCACCTGCAGGGCTGCGACGAAATCTGGCACGCCGGCGACTTCGGCACCTCAGCCGTAGCCGACGAGCTGGCGGCGCTGGCCCCGCTACGGGGCGTGTACGGCAACATCGACGGCCGCGACGTGCGCCTCATGCAGCCGCTGGTGCAGCACTTCGAGTTGGAAGGCCTGCGCGTGCTGATGACGCACATCGGGGGCTACCCCGGCCACTACAGCCCGGCCGCCCGCCCCCTGCTGCAGGAGCACCGGCCGGGGCTGTTCATCAGCGGCCACTCCCACATCCTGAAGGTCATGCCCGACCCGCGGCTGCAGCTGCTCCACCTCAACCCCGGCGCCGCCGGCCGCCACGGCTTCCACAAAGTGCGCACTCTGCTGCTGTTTGAAGTAGCCGAAGGCAAGGTGCAGCAGCTGCAGGTGGTAGAGTTGGGGCCGAAGTAGCATAGGCTTCAGCCTGTGCCGGATTTTGGCTGCTGTTCGGCACAGGCTGAAGACTATGCTACATAAAAAGAAAGCGTCTTCCCTTTGCAGGGAAGACGCTTTGGAGATGCTGACCAGAACCCACCGACGCCGAGGGCGGGTGTGCCAGACGGGCGTTAGTTACGCCGCCGTCGTAGCTTCGCTCTTGTTGAAGCGGGCTTTCAGCTCTTCGATGTCCACGTTCTTCAGAACGGGAGTCAGCAGGAGCTGCTTAATTACGCGCTGCTTGTTGTTGGCGCGGGCAATGTTTTTGCGGTGCTTCCGCTTCAGACGGGTAGTGCTCATTTTTTCCGGGTCGGTTAAGGTCTTTCTGTAAACGAGGGGCAAAAGTAACGACTAAATTTGAAACCGGGAAGTCTTTCCCCTTTTTACCCTATCTATTCCATGTCTGCTTCTGTAATCGACCTGCGTTCCGACACCGTAACGCGCCCCACCCCTGCCATGCTGGAGGCTATGTTCCAGGCTCGCGTCGGCGACGACGTGTATGAGGAAGACCCCACCGTGCGGGCCCTGGAGCAGGAAGCTGCGGCCCGCTTTGGGCTGGAGGCCGGCCTGTTCTGCCCCTCCGGCACCATGACCAACCAGATTGCCATCAAGGCCCACACCGAGCCGCTGAGCGAAGTAATCTGCGAGCAGACCTCACACATTTACCTGTGGGAAGTGGGCGGCATTGCCTTTCACTCGGGCGCCTCGGTGGCACTGCTGCCCGGCGAGCGGGGCCGCCTGACGGCCGCGCAGGTGGAAGCCGCCATCCGGCCCCAGAACGTACACTACCCCACCACCAGCCTCATCAGCCTCGAAAACACCCACAACCGCGGCGGCGGTAGCTGCTACCATCTGCCAGAGCTGGCCGCCATTGCCGACGTGGCCCAACGCCACCAGATTCCGCTGCACCTCGACGGGGCGCGCATCTTCAACGCGCTGGTGGCCACCGGCCAGGACGCCCGCGAGTACGGCCGCCTGTTCGATACCATTTCGGTGTGTTTGAGCAAGGGGCTGGGCGCGCCGGTGGGCTCAGTGCTGCTGGGCAGCCAGGCGTTCATCCAGAAAACCAAGCGCATCCGGAAGGTGATGGGCGGCGGCATGCGGCAGGCCGGCTACCTGGCCGCCGCCGGCCTCTACGCCCTGGAGCATAACGTAGACCGCCTTCAGGACGACCACCGCCGCGCCCGGCAGCTGCGCGACACGCTGCAAACCCAGCCCTACGTGGCCGAAGTGCTGCCCGTGGAAACCAACCTCGTCATCTTCCGCCTGCACGAAAGCATGCCCGCCGAGTCGTTTCTGGCCCGGCTGGAAGCGCAGGGCATCCGGGCTTCGTCGTTCGGCCCGCAGTTTATTCGCTTCGTTACGCACCTCGATATCGATGATGCCATGGTGGCGCGCATTGGGGCGGCCCTGCAGCAGCTGGCTGCGTAGAATCCTGTAGAAAGGTCTCGGCAATGGGGTGAGGCCGGCATTTGCCGCGCTCCGCCCCATTGCCGAGACCTTTCTGGCAACAGGGCATTTTTATGCGATTATGACGGAATCGAATGTATTTGTTATCGGAGATGTGCACGGCTGCCGGGCTACGTTCGAGGAGCTGCTGGGCCACTGGCAGCCAGCCACCGAGCGGCTGGTGCAGGTTGGCGACCTAGTAGACCGGGGCCGGTTTAGCCCGGAGTGCGTGGCGCTGGCTATTTCGCTGGAAGTGCGCCACCCGGGCCAGACGGTGTTCCTGAAAGGCAACCACGAGGCCGGGATGCTGCAGCACTTCGGGCCGCACGGGCCGCACGCGCCCTGGCTGGAGTGGGGCGGCCGCAGCACCGTGGCCCAGTATCGGGCGCGCCCGGCGCTGCTGGCGCCCCATTTGGCGTGGCTGAGCCAGCGCCCTCTGTACTGGCAAAACGACCACCTGCTGATCAGCCACGCCGGCTTTGCCGATACGCCTGATCCGCTCGATGAAGCCAACTTCGATGGGGTGCTCTGGCGGCGGGGGCCGCTGCGCCCCGTGGGCCGGCGCCAGGTAATCGGGCACACGCCCACCACCGGCCAGCCCACCTTCGACCCCATCACCAACGTGCTCAACGTAGATACCGGGGCCGTTTTCGGGCAGTGCCTGACGGGTGTGCGCCTCACAGCCAAGGGCGAGCTGCTGGCCGAAATAGCCGTACCGACCCACCCTTCCGACCTGCCCACTCCCTAGCCGACGCAGCTACCTTCTTCTCCCTTTCTGCCCATGTCTACCCCCGCTTCTACCCCTGACGCCGCCGTGCAACACCTGTTGCAGGCCGACCCCGTGCTGGCCGGCCTCATCCGGCAGGGCCGCCCGATTGCGCCGTCGCCGCACGAAGACCTGTACCTGGCGCTGCTGCGGGCCATCGTGAGCCAGCAGATTTCCACGAAGGCGGCGGCGGCCATCTGGCGCAAGGTACAGGCCCTGTTTCCGCCCGATGGCTACCCCGAGCCGCTGGCCATAGCAGAAATGACCGAGGAAGATTTGCGCACGGCCGGCATCTCGCGCCAGAAAGCGGGCTACCTGAAAGCCATTGCCGACTTCGCCCTGCGCGACCAGCTCGACCACGCCCACCTCAGCCAGCTATCCGATGACGACTTCACCCGCCACCTCACCCAGATCAAAGGCGTCGGCCGCTGGACAGCCCAGATGCTGCAGATGTTTGCTTTGGACCAGCCCGACGTGTTTGCCGAAGGCGACCTTGGCGTGCAGAACGCCATGCGCCGTCACTACGGGCTGGAAGAAACCGGCCGGGCCCTGCTCAAGCGCATGACAGAAATAGCCGAGCCCTGGCGACCCTACCGCAGCCTGGCCTGCAAATACCTCTGGCAGTCACTGGACAACCCGCCTGCGTAACGCGAAGCTCCCGCTTCTGCAAACGAGCGAAGCGAGTATCCGGCACCGCGCCACTTGCGCCAACGCCAGCTACTCGCTTCGCTCGTACGCGGAAGCGGGAGCTTCCGCGTTACAGGTCTTCGCGGCGGCGGGCCTCGCGCAGGCTAGCCGCTATAGCTATAAATATGCCCAGCAGTGGCAGGCAGAAGCCAATCAATAGCCAACGCTTGAGCGGCCGGCCGTACATGTGGGCAATGTAAGCCGTTACCAGCGCCGAAAACGACGCCACCAGAAACAGCCCAATGACCAGTGCAAGTTCATCCATGCCGTAAAGGTAGCTTAGCGCACTTTCCCGCGCTTCACCATGTAGGCGTAGAGCACCTTGTCGAACGGCTCGCGGATGTCCACCGGCACAAAGTCAATCTTGTACTGCCCGCAGCGCAGGGCCAACTCGTGCTCGTAGGCCCGCATGGCCGCGCGGTACTGCTCGCGCACCTGAGCTGGCTGCAGCTTCAGCGTTTCGCCAGTTTCGATGTCCTCGAACAGGTAGGGCCGGTCCTGGAAGTCGAAGTTGGCCTCGGTGGCGCGGTCCATCACGTGGAACAGCAGCACCTCGTGGTGCTGGTGGCGCAGGTGCTGCAGGGCGGCCAGCGTGGCGGTCTGCTCCTCGGGTGCCCGGCCCAGCATGTCGGAGAACAACACCACCAACGAGCGTTTCGGGATTTGCTGGGCGATGGTATGAATGACGCCGGCCACATCGGTGGTGGCGGTGGCACTGGCCGCCGCCGGTGGCCGCTCCAGCTGCTGCTGCAGGGCCAGCAGCAGCGTGTGGCGGTGGGTGCTGGTGGAGCGCACCGGCGTCTGCAGCTCCACTTTGTCGCTGAACGTGACCAGCCCCACGGCGTCGCGCTGCTTCTGCAGCAGCGTGGTGAGGGCCGCCGCGCACAGCACCGCAAACCGCAGCTTGTCGTGGCCGGGCGCCGGATAATACATGCTGGCACTCACGTCGAGCAGCAGGTGGCAGCGCAGGTTGGTTTCCTCTTCGTAGCGCTTCACAAACAGCTTGTCGGTGCGGGCGAAGATCTTCCAGTCGAGATGGCGGGTGCTTTCGCCAGGGTTATAGAGGCGGTGCTCGGAAAACTCCACCGAAAAGCCGTGGTACGGCGATTGGTGCAGGCCCGTAATGAAGCCTTCGACCAGCTGACGGGCCAGAAATTCCAGGTTTTCAAACGAGCGGACTGCCGCGAGGTCAAGGGGTTGGGCCATGCAAATACGGAGGAGGCAATGCCTGCCGGAACGCAACGGATCCGGCTTGCTTTCCCAAAGAAACAAATTACCGGACAAGGTGGCCCGGCCATAGTATTAATCTAATATAATCCTGCTTTTGATTTGTACCCGTCAAAAGCAGGCTACCACCTCAATCAGGGCCGGCCAGCACAAAAATCCGCATTCTGGTAGACAGTCAAGGGTTTAGCAAAATATGGCTGCCTGGAAATTTTTATATCCGACGCAGTAGTTGTACTTTGGCCTGAAATTCAACCATCTTGGAATAACAAAAATTTACAGAAGGCACCGTGGAAGAACGTCACGACCAAGAAGAGATTTACTCCCAGCGCATCAAAGCAGGCAAGCGCACGTACTTTTTCGACGTGAAAGCCACGCGTGGACAGGACTATTACCTGACCATCACGGAAAGCAAGCGCAAGCTCCGCGACGATGACACCTTCTCCTACGAGAAGCACAAGATCTTCCTTTATAAGGAGGACTTTCTGAAGTTCGTGGATGCCCTGCAGGACGCCGTGGAATACGTGCGCGAAGAGCTGCTGACCGCCGAAGAAGTGGCCGAGCTTGACCGCCCCCGCCCCGCCTATGAAGACCGCGAATTCAACCCTAACCGCGCCGACGACAACTTCTAAGCCGCCAGCCTACCGAAACACAGCATACTCTCTCCCCTTTCCCTGACCCGATTTAATGCACAACGGCGTGCCCGGCTTTGGCCAGGCACGCCGTTGTGCATTAAATAAAATCAGAGCGAATAATACTGGCTGACCAGGAGCAGCACGCCTGCGGCCAGGTAGAAACCCAGGCGCTGCAGCTTATGAGCGGGTTTGTGGTGTTCACACATGACCGCCTAACAGCGGCCGGGCCGGGTTGGGTTCAGTGGCGGGCCCACTACTTGCCGCAGACGCCGCACAGCCGTGCTTTCCCCGAAAAAGCCCCGTACCTTTGCGCCACGAATCCGGCCATATGACCGGATTTTCTTACTCACTCAGTCACTCAATCACCTCTTATATGGGTCTCCGCTGCGGTATCGTCGGCCTGCCGAACGTCGGCAAATCCACGCTTTTCAACGCCCTTTCCAACGCCAAGGCCGAATCGGCCAACTATCCGTTCTGCACCATCGAGCCGAACGTGGGCGTGATTACCGTGCCCGATGAGCGGCTGCAGATTCTGGAAAAGCTGGTGAATCCCAAGCGCGTGCTGCCTACCATCATTGAGTTCGTGGACATTGCCGGCCTCGTGAAAGGTGCCAGCAAGGGAGAAGGACTGGGCAACAAGTTCCTGGCCAACATCCGCGAGGTAGACGCCATCATCCACGTTATCCGCTGCTTCGACGACCCCAACATCGTGCACGTAGCCGGCGGCGTTGACCCCGTGTTCGACAAGGACGTTATCGACACCGAGCTGCAGATCAAAGACCTGGAAAGCATCGATAAGAAGCTGGCCAAGTCGGAGCGCTCGGCCAAGAACGGCGACGCCGTGGCCAAGAAGGAAGTGGCCGCGCTGCAGCGCTTCAAGGATGCTTTGGAAGCCGGCCAGAACGCCCGCGCCCTCACGGTTTCGGCCGATGAGCTGGAGGCCGTGGCCGATCTGCAGCTGCTCACCATCAAGCCCGTGATTTACGTGGCCAACGTGGACGAGGCCAGCGCCATCAGCGGCAACGCCCACACGGCCGCTTTGCAGGCCCACGTAACGCAGGAAGGCGCCGAGGTAGTGCTGGTATCGGCCGCCATCGAGTCGCAGATTGCCGAGATGGAAGATCCCGAGGAAAAGGAGATGTTTCTGGGCGAGTACGGCCTCACCGAGTCGGGCTTGAACCGCCTGATCCGCGCTTCCTACACCTTGCTCAACCTGATTACCTACTTTACAGCCGGCGTGCAGGAAGTACGCGCCTGGACCGTGCATCGCGGCGACAAAGCCCCCGCAGCAGCTGGCGTCATCCACTCCGACTTCGAGAAGGGCTTCATCCGGGCCGAGGTCATCAAGCTGGCTGACTACCAGGAGTACAAAACCGAGGTAAAGATCAAGGAAGCCGGCAAAATGGCCGTGGAAGGCAAGGAGTACGTGGTGCAGGACGGCGACATCATGCACTTCCGCTTTAACGTATAGTTGAATACACCTGCCCGACCGTCATGCTTGATCTGGCGTCCGCTTGTCGAAGCATCTCTACCGCTTCGTTGTAGTGTCGATTAGTTAGCACTACGGTAGAGATGCTTCGACAAGCTCAGCATGACGTTCTATTTTTCACACCAATAGCCGCCCTTCCCATGGACGTAAAAGACAGCAACGGCAACCTGCTCGCGGAAGGCGATTCGGTGACGCTCATCAAGGACCTGAAAGTGAAAGGCTCCTCGCTCACGCTCAAGCGCGGCACGGTGGTCAAGAACATCCGCCTCACCAACAGCGCCGCCGAAGTTGAAGGCCGCGCCGGTGGCAGCACGATGGTGCTCAAAACCGAATTCCTGAAGAAGGCCTAACGCCGTTTCTTCAGCGGCAACCAGTAACTTAAGCGCCCCAGCCGAACGATTCGGCTGGGGCGTTTTGCATTATGATGGCAACGAAACACGTGCTTGGGTTTTTACTTGGCTGCCTCTCTGTATCAGCCTGCCAGCAGAAGCCTGCTTATCTGCATGAAACCGGGCTTTTAGTGATGGATAAAGCCCGAAATGACAATAGTTTCGACTATTTTATTCCGTGCACTTTCAACGATACTCTCTCGTTCGGTCAAAATGTTCGTTCGATCGGTGAACACAAAGCCCGACATATCAGTACAGGTGCACTCGAATTTGCGTTGCTAAACGTTTCCTGGCCCAGTACGCCTGATTCATTTTATGTAAAGAGCAGTTGGGAACAACGCTCCTACCTGTCTGCGGTGGAGTTAACGCTAAAACGCGTGGACGATTCATCGGAGAACACACTAAATGATATTGACCCAATAAAATTGGCTGGAAGCATATCTGTCAGCCAATTTTATTCTGGGCACTATCGGATAGTGCGAGCCAAAAAGATAATTCTAATTGAGTAAACCAAAACCGGCCCCTAGAAATTGATTCTAGGGGCCGGTTCTGGTTTCTGCGCTTCTATTGAATCTACTTTCCCACCACTTTAAACAGCATTCCAGCCGTCATCTTATCAGTGGTTTTCATGCCGTTGAGGATGGCCATTTCCTCGTAGCGCTTGCTGGAAACGCCGTTGGCGGCGAGGGCAGAGGCTAGGGTCTGGCCGGCTTTGGCGGTTTTGATGCGGATGCGCTCGGGCTGGCGGTTGATTTTGCTGGCGTCGGTGAGGCGGCGGAAGCCCTGGGCCGTGCGCTGGAAGGTGCTGCCGTAGGTGCCGAGGGTGCCGGGGCCGCAGAGGCCTACCAGCGCGTAAATCGTCTGGCCGTCCTGGATGAGGTAGGTCAGGGAACTGGCCGTGACGCCCTGCTGGCCGGTCTGCTGGTCCTGCCCTACCTGGTCGCCCTGGATAATCATGGCCGGTAAGCCGTTGACGGTGGTTTTCTGGGCCTGGGCGTTCTGGAGCTTGAGCTGTTCGGCCAGGGCCTGGGTGGTTTCATCGAGGCCTTTGTTGCCGGCGGGCAGCAGAATCTGCACGGCTTTGCCGTTGGGCTCGGCCATCTGAAACTGGCTCGGCGAGTTCTGCGACTTCCAGCCCTGCGGCACCGGGAACTGGAACTTCAGGTCGGGGTGGTAGAACACGCTGTTTTCTACGTAGCCTTCGCGCGGGTTGTCGCCGTAGGGCAGGCCCTCAATCAGGCGCAGGTACTGGTCGCGGTTGACGGCCAGTTGGCGGCCGGCCTGCTGCTCGGCCTGGGCGGCCAGCTTTTTCACGTTGGTATAACGGTCGGCGGAGTTGGGGTGCGACGACAGAAATGACGGCACGGTAGCCGCACCGCTGCTTTGCTCGGTACGCGAGAGGGTCAGGAAGAAATCGGCCATGGAAGCCGGGTCGTAGCCGATTTTGCTGGAGTACTTCACGCCCAGCTGGTCGGATTCGGTTTCATCGTCGCGGCCGTATTTCAGCAGCCCGATGCCCACCACCTGCGAGGCCGGCTGGGCCAGCGAAGCCACCCGCTTCGACAGGATGGAACCCAGAATCAAGGCGCCGTTGGCAATGGTGGAGCGGGTCTGCTGCTTCTGGCCGTGGCGGGCCGTGATGTGCCCGATTTCGTGGCCAAGCACCCCACTGAACTGCGCTTCGTTGTTGAAATGCGCCAGAATGCCCCGCGTGAAATACACGTGGCCATCGGGCGTGGCAAAGGCGTTAATGATGGGCGAATCAACCACCGTAAAGCCTTTCACGTCGGCTGGGCGGTCGGAGATGCGGCCCATCTGCATGCCTTTCTGGTCGATGTAGCTCTGGAGCTTGGCATTATCGAGCAAACCGAACTGGGCAATTACCTGCGGATCGGGCTGCGCGCCCTGCACGGGCAGCGCTACGGCGGCCGTGGTAGCCGACGGCTGCGGGACCGGGGCGGAAGTCAGGAAACGTGCGCCGGCGGCCGGCAGCAAAGCCAGCGCCGCACCGGCGTACAGCAAGGAAGAGGGAGTAGGCATGAGCAAAGAGAGTGAGCGTGGGAAGGGGAGGTTACGCGCAAGATACGCCTGCAACGAAGCCCGATGGTGACAAGGTTACAGTTCCTGCTCCTCGGCCAGACCAATTCCGTGCCGGATCAGTTGCGGGGGTGCTCCGGGGCGGCCTGCTGCTGCTCCTCCAGCTCCCCAGCCGTGGGCCGGCCATGCCGCCGATCGAGCCAGTCCATGACGGGCGTGGCCAGCGTGCCGTGCAGAATGATGGACGTGAGCACCGTGAAGCCGGTAATGGCCCACAGCTGCCGGCCATCGGCAAACTGCGCTTCATGCAAAGCAAAGGCCAGGTAGAAAAACGAGCCGATGCCCCGGATGCCGAAAAAGGAAATCACCAGCCGCTCGGGCCACGTTACGCGGCTGCGCCCCAGGGTGAGGATGCCGCCCATGGGGCGCAGAATCAGGAGCAGAAACAGGCCCAGGGCCGCGCCGGTCCAGGTGAGCGGGGCCAGCAGCCCGCGCACAATGGCCCCGCCGAACAGAATCAGAATCACTACAATGAGCAGGCGCTCCAGTTGGTCGGTGAATTCGTGCATCTCGGTGTGGTACTCGTGGCTCCGCTCATGGCTGCGCAGCGTCACGGCGGCCACAAACACGGCTAGAAACCCGTAGCCGTGCAGCAGCTCGGTCACGCCGTAGGCCGTGAGCGTGACGGCCAACGCCACAAACCCGTAGGCCTCGGGGTTGATCCGGACGCGGCGGGGCAAATCAAAAATCAGAAACGACAGCGCCAAACCGGCCAGCCAGCCGGCCAGCACGCCCATGCCGGTGCGGTAGAGCACGTCCATCCAGGCCCAGTGCAGCAGCTCCTGCCCCAGGTGCAGCGACGAGGCCGCCAGCACCACCAGGGCCAAGTGCACAAACGGGAAGGCCAAGCCGTCGTTGAGGCCGGCCTCACCAGTCAGGGCGAAGCGCACGTTGTCTTCGCGGCCCTCGCCGGGGTTGCCCACCTGCACGTCGCCGGCCAGTACGGGGTCGGTGGGGGCCAGCGTGGCAGCCAGCAGCAGGGCCGACGCCGGCACCAAGCCGCCCAGCTTCCAGGCTACCACCGCAAACACGGCAATGGTAATGCCCATCAGCACCATTACCAGCTGCAGCGGGGCTCGCCAGCGCCAAAGGGAAAACTTACGGTCGATTTTGAGCCCCGTACCCGTGAGGGCCACCGTCACGCAGATTTCGGTGAGGTGCATAGTGAAGGTGGAGTGCTCGTTGGGGTCGGGGTTGGGCAGGCCCAGCGGCAGCCAGAACACCAGCATCCCCAGGCCCACAAACAGAATGGGATACGAGAGGGGAAACTTTTTCAGCAGGGAAGGCAGCCAGGCCACGGCCAGAATGGCCACGCCCAGTATCACCAGGATCAGGTTGTAGTGCGACATGCAACAGCAGGCTCAGCGGAGCAGAATA
This sequence comes from Hymenobacter canadensis, assembly GCF_027359925.1. Classification (NCBI taxonomy): domain Bacteria; kingdom Pseudomonadati; phylum Bacteroidota; class Cytophagia; order Cytophagales; family Hymenobacteraceae; genus Hymenobacter; species Hymenobacter canadensis. The sequence continues at coordinate 2,043,736 of NZ_CP114767.1, forward strand.
TATATGCGGAACTGCAGTTTTACGCAGCCGCGGCCGTTTCGACTGATTCCGGCCGGTGCTGCCCTACGGCCGGCGGCGGTTTACGTCGAGGCTCTGGTAGCCGATGAGCAGGTCGGCGCGGGTGCCGGGCGGGCGGTAATACACCAGCAGGTCATATTGGTTTTCGGTTTCCTGGTTGCTGCCTTCCCACACCACGCTGTTAAGCCCCTGGGGCGTAGCGGTGGCGTACACGTAGTTGTAGTAGCCCTGCTTGAGCAGCGCGTGGCCGGTGTAGCGCTGGTTTTCCGCGTCGTAGGTCATCCGGAACTCGTCTTTAAGCTGCCAGTCGGTGAGGGCCCCGAGCACGTACACGGGGCCGGCGGCGGGCTGCTCGGCTTTCAACTGAAACGTCACGTCGAGATAGTCGGCGTTGGTGGCGCCGTTGCCGTACTCGCGGCTTTCAATCACGCGCTGGCCGTTGATGTCGTCGAGCTGGGTATAGGCGCGGCCGTTGCGGGTGCCATCGAGCTGCAGCAGCGCCTGCCGGGGCGAGGTTTCAGCATCCAGCTGCGCCACCCCGATACCCAGGCTCCGGAACGTGCGCAGGTCGAAGAAGCGGAACTCGCTCAGGGCCGGAAAGGCGTTTTCGAAGTTGAAATACTGGTAGTCGAGCTGCCGGTCGATGTCGCGCACGAAGGTGGGGCGCAGGTTGTATTTGGCGTTGTCCCAGCGGTAGTTCTGGCGCAGCACCACTTTCACTTCCTGGGCCGGGTTCACGAGCTGCATGTTGTAGCGTATGCCAAAATCGATCTGCTGCAGCGTGTAGCGCTCCTGCCCCGCCACCGGAATGCCCTGCTTCATCGAAATCTGCACGCTGTTGTCGTACACCAGCAGGCGGCGGCTGAGCAGCGGCGTGCCGCCCGGGCTTTGCACCACCAGCAGGTAGTTGCCGCTCAGCTTCACGCGCGGCACCTGCAGGCGGTAGTGGTAGTAGGGCACCTTGGTATTGACGGAGGTGCGGTAGTTGGTGATGAGAATCTCGTTTATCTCGTTCAGAAACTGGATATCCGTCAGAATAGAGGGCTTCCAGTCCAGGTCGCAGTGTACGAGCTTGGCCGTGAGGCGCTGGCTCTGGTCGCCGAGCAGGTCGAACTCCAGGGCAATGGGCTGCTCCTGACTGAGCGGCACCACCGGCGGCGTGAAGATTTCGTTGGTGCTGCCCGACTGCACGTAGCACTGCACGCTGCGCACGTTAGGGTCGTAGGTCTGGTCCTGGTAGCGCAGGGTTTTGTCGGCGTAGTATTCGGGTGGCGCGGTGGCCTGGCCGGGCGTGGCAGGCCGGCGGGCGGCGTTGGGGTCGGTGATGGGCGTACCGAGCGGCACACACGCCGTGGCCAGCAGCAACAAGAAAGCAGGAACGAGGCGGTGGAGCATAAGGGCGAATGTAGCGCGAAGCGTTGGCTTCGTGGTTCAGAAAACGGGAAATACCGAGAGGAAGACCTGATAGAAACTACTCGGCGAAACGCAAAGTAAAGGCGTCACTCTACAGCACGGATTGTAGCGCGCAGCCTTTGCTTCGCGTTTCGCAGAACAAGTTACTTTTTAGCGAATGCCTGCTGGTCATCAACGATACGCGAAGCAAAGGCTGCGCGCTACAGCACAACGCCCCGCCCAAAGCATACAGCTTTGAGCGGGGCGTTTTACTATCCGTTACTATCCGGGCGGCTGGCCGCCTACATCATTAGTTCTGATGCAGGTCGAAGCGGTCCAGGTTCATCACCTTAGTCCAGGCGGCGATGAAGTCGCGCAGGAACTTGGGCTGGGCGTCGTGGGTGCCGTACACTTCGGCCACGCCGCGCAGCTCCGAGTTCGAGCCGAAGATCAGGTCCACGCGGGTACCGGTCCACTTCACTTCCCGGGTCTTCCGGTCGCTGCCCTCGAAGAGCTCATCGGCTTCCGAAGTAGCTTTCCAGGTGGTGCCCATGTCCAGCAGGTTCACGAAGTAGTCGTTGGTGAGCTGGCCGGGACGGTCGGTGAACACACCATGCTGCGAGCCGTCGTAGTTGGCATCAAGCACGCGCAGACCACCCACCAGCACCGTCATTTCGGGAGCCGTCAGGGTCAGCAGCTGAGCGCGGTCGATGAGCATGGCTTCGGCCACGGCCTCGTGATAAATAGCCAGGTAGTTGCGGAAACCGTCGGCGTTGGGCTCCAGGGCCTCAAACGACTGCACGTCGGTCTGCTCCTGGGTGGCGTCGGTGCGGCCGGCGCTGAAAGGCACCTGCACCTCGTGGCCGGCCGCGCGGGCCGCCTGCTCGATGCCGGCGCTGCCGCCCAGCACAATCAGGTCGGCAAGGGAAACCTGCTTGCCGCCCGTCTGGCTGGCGTTGAACTCCTGTTGGATAGCCGTCAGCTTGTCCAGCACCTTATCCAGCTCGGCGGGGTTGTTGGCCGTCCAGTACTTCTGGGGCACCAGCCGGATGCGGGCCCCGTTGGCCCCGCCGCGCTTGTCGGAGCCGCGGAACGTGGAGGCCGAAGCCCAGGCCGTACGCACCAGCTGACCTACCGTAAGGCCGGAGCTCAGCAGCTTGTCTTTCAAAGCAGCCACGTCGGCCTCGTCAATCTGCTCGTAGGTGGCGGCGGGCACCGGATCCTGCCAGATCAGCTCCTCGGCGGGTACGTCGGGGCCTACATAGCGGGAAATCGGGCCCATGTCGCGGTGCGTGAGCTTGAACCAGGCGCGGCTGAAGGCATCGGCAAACTCCTCGGGGTTTTCGAGGAAGCGACGGGAAACCTTCTCGTAGGCCGGGTCCACGCGCAGGGCGAGGTCGGTGGTGAGCATGAACGGCGCGTGCTTCTTCGCGGGGTCGTGGGCATCCGGAATCAGGCCTTCGCCGCCGTTGTTTTTGGGCTTCCACTGGTGCGCGCCGGCAGGGCTCTTGGTCAGCTCCCACTCAAACTCAAACAGGAACTTGAAGTAGTCGTGGCCCCACTGGGCGGGCGTGGAGGTCCAGGCGCCTTCCAGGCCGCTGGTGATGGTGTCGCCGGCGTTACCGGTGCCGTAGGAGTTCAGCCAGCCTTTGCTCTGCTCGGCAATGCCGGCCGCGGCGGGCTCGTGGGTGATGTACTTGGCGGGGTCGGCGGCACCGTGGGTTTTGCCGAAGGTGTGGCCGCCGGCAATCAGGGCCACCGTTTCCTCATCGTTCATGGCCATGCGGCCGAACGTTTCGCGGATGTCGCGGGCCGAAGCCATCGGGTCGGGGTTGCCGTTCGGGCCTTCGGGGTTCACGTAGATGAGGCCCATCTGCACGGCTGCCAACGGCTTTTCCAGCTGCCGGTCGCCGGAGTAGCGCAGGTCGCCACCGAGCCACTCCTTCTCCGAGCCCCAGTAGATTTCGTCCAGCGGCTCCCACACGTCGGCGCGGCCACCCGAGTAGCCGAACGGCTTCAGGCCCATCGACTCCAGCGCGCAGTTACCGGCCAGAATCATCAAATCGGCCCAGGAAATCTGGCGGCCGTACTTCTGCTTCACGGGCCACAGCAACAGGCGGGCCTTGTCGAGGTTGGCGTTATCGGGCCAGCTGTTGAGCGGGGCGAAACGCTGCATACCCGAACCGGCGCCACCGCGGCCATCGGCAATGCGGTAAGTGCCGGCGCTGTGCCAGGCCATGCGGATGAAGAACGGGCCATAGTGGCCGTAGTCGGCGGGCCACCAGTCCTGGGAAGTGGTCATCAGCTCGAACAGATCCTGCTTCACAGCGGCCAGGTCGAGCTTCTTGAATTCCTCTACGTAGTTGAAGTCCGGGTCCATCGGGTTCGACAGCGCCGACTGCTGCCGCAGGATGTTGAGCCGCAGCTGGTTGGGCCACCAGTCGCGGTTGCGGGTGCCGCTGCCGGCGGTCTGCTTCAGCTGCCCGCCCATTACCGGGCACTTAGCCACGGAAGTGTCGTTCATGAAGTACTCGGTGGTGTTGTTCTCGGGGGCGTGCCCCTTCTGTTCGTGCGCCATGGGGTTGTTTGGGATGGTTTGAACGTAACGCTGAAAAGACGCTTGCTAACCAGTTTTCCGTCCGCCGACGGCAACCGGTACGACTCCAATACAAGCCCCAACCGGGGCTGTTTGTTGTCGGGCTCAAAAGTAGTCAATGCCACCCAGATAAGAATCATTCTTATCTGGAAAGACAAAATATAGTTGGTAAAGGAGCTGGTATCGTCCCGGTGTAGAGACGCGTATTCGCGTCTCACTCGTTGCTGACGTTGTTTATCTGGCGCGGATCCGGCCGTTCAATGACGAGATGTGAATACGCGTCTCTACATCGTTCAATGCTGCACTGTTAGTACATCGTGCCCCGGAAAACGCGAAACGCCCCGCCGGAAGCACGTGGCTTCCGACGGGGCGTTTCGTTATTGGTAACTGCGGACAATTACATTTCGGCCAGCATTTCCCAACGGTCGTTGAGTTGGGCCAGCTCCTTTTTCACCTGCTCGAACTTCAGCGTGGCGTCTTTCAGCTGCGCGGCGTTCTGGTAGATCTGTGGGTCGGCCAGCTGCTTTTCGTAAACGGCCAGCTCTTTTTCCCGCTCGTCGATTTTCTTTTCTATTTCGGCAAGCTCCTTCAGGGCTTTCTTCTGGTCGGGGGAAGGCGTTTTGGCCGGGGCGGCTTCTACCTTCTTTTCCTCTTTCGGAACGGGTTTCGCGGCCGATGGCGAAGGCAGGCCGGCTTTCTTGGCGGCCTTCTCCCGGTCTTCCTGCCATTGCTCGTATTCGGCGTAGGTGCCGGGATATTCCTTGAGCTGGAAGTCCTCGATGTACCAGATTTTGTTGGCCACGTTCTCCACAAAGAACCGGTCGTGACTAATCACGATGTAGGTACCCTGGTATTGGTCGAGCGCCTGAATCAGGATGTTCACCGACTGCATGTCCAAGTGGTTGGTCGGTTCGTCGAGGAGCAGGAAGTTGGCCTCGGAAATCAAGGTTTTGGCCAGCGCCACGCGGCTTTTCTCGCCGCCGCTCAGCACCTTGATTTTCTTGTACACTTCCTCGCCCGTGAACAGAAACGAGCCCAGCACCGAGCGCAGCTCCATTTCGGAGCGGCGCGAGCCGGCCTCAATCATCTCCTGCAGAATCTCGTTCTCGACGCGCAGACTTTCCAGCTGGTGCTGGGCGTAGAACGACATGATGACGTTATGGCCCAACTGGTGGTTGCCGTTGGTGGGCGCCTCCTGGCCGGCCACCAGCCGCATCAGCGTGGATTTGCCCTTGCCGTTGGCGCCAATGAGGGCAATTTTGTCGCCCCGCTCGATGTGCACGTGGGTGTCGCGGAAGATAATTTTCTCGCCGTATTTCTTGCCCACGTGCTCCATGCGCAGGATGTGGCGGCCGGGCGCTACGGTGAAGTTGAACTTGATGTTCACCTTGGCATCGTCGCCGGCTACGTCCTCGATGCGCTCCAGCTTGTCCAGCGCCTTCACGCGGCTCTGGGCCTGCTTGGCTTTGCTGGCTTTGGCCTTGAAACGCTCAATAAACCGCTCAGCCTGCTTGATCTGGGCCTGCTGGTTCTCGAAAGCGCCTTTCTGAATCAGGTTGCGCTCCAGTTTCTCCTCAATGTAATACGAGTAGTTGCCGGCGTACGGCACCAGTTTGCCGCCCGTCACTTCCACGGTGGTGTTGGTGGTGCGGTCCAGGAATTCCCGGTCGTGGCTTACGATGATAACCGCGCCTTCGTAGCCGGCCAGGTAGTTTTCAATCCACTTGATACTCGGCAAGTCCAGGTGGTTGGTTGGTTCGTCGAGGAGCAACAGGGAGGGTTGCTGAAGCAGGATTTTGGCCAGCATCACGCGCATGCGCCAGCCACCTGAAAACAGCTTCAGCGGGCGCTGCAGCTCCTCCGTAGTGAAGCCCAGACCTTCCAGAATCTCCTCAGTGCGGGCCTGCATGGTATAGCCGCCCAGCGACTCGAACCGCTCCTGCAGGTCGGCCAGCTTCTCCACCAAATCGTCGGTGTAGTTGGTTTCAAACTCCAGCAGGATAGCGTCGATCTTCTTCTGCAGCTCCAGGGCCTCCGAAAACGCCTGCATGGCCACTACCAGGATGGATTCGTGCGAGTCGTAGCTGAGCAGATCCTGGTTGAGGAAGCCTAGGCTCACGTCTTTGCTCATGGAGATGCTGCCGCCGTCGGGCTTATATTCGCCCACCAGAATGCGCAGCAGCGTGGATTTGCCCCGGCCGTTAAGCCCGATCAGGCCAATCTTATCCTTGGGTTTGATGTGCAGGCTGGCCTTGTCGTAGAGCGTACGGGAGCCGAAATGGAAGTCTAAGTCGCTAATGGAAATCATTCTGCTTTGCTGGGTCTGAGGCCGCAAAGGTACGGGTTTGAGACGATGCAATTCTGACTACTCTACAACAAGGTATACTATGCGCTACCAACAGCTCAACCACGACTGGAATGCTGACCCGAATGCTCCGGAGCCACACCTGACCGTCGCAGGCCAGACTGTGCAGCTTGAGTTTTACCTGAATGCCTTCCAGTTCGCGCAATTTCAGGAAGGCGACAAGGCGTGTCTGACGTTCCGGAACTGCCACAAGTATTCCTTTAACACGCTAAACGATGAAGGCTATTATAGAGGGCAGCACCGCTACAACGACCAACAATTGCCGTGGGGAGAATTTTATGAGCTGTTTACCGACTGGCAGACTGACTTTCCTCAAGATGCCTTTACTCTTGGGTCAGTCGCTGGATCCACTCAGCTTCACCAATTTGTGTTTTTCCTGAGAGACAACACCTTCGAATGCGTGGCGGAGAGCTGGGATTTTCAACGGAGTTAGGCCGTTTCCTACACGCCCTCGAACACCTCCGCCCACTCCATCTGCAGCTCCGGCAGCGTAGCCACCGGAATCAAGCCGGGCGTGTAAAATTCGCCTCGTAGCTGGTAGCGGCCGGCTTCGTCGAGCAGGTATACAATGATGTTTTTCTGTTCCGGCGCTACCACCCAGTATTCCAGCACGCCGGCTTCTTCGTAGAGGTCGAATTTCTCCTTGGTGTCGCGCGAGATGTTGCCGGCACTCAGGATTTCGATGATCCAGTCGGGGGCGCCGAGGCAGCCCCGGTCGTCGAGCTTCTGCGGGTCGCAGATGACGCATACATCGGGCTGCACCACGGTTTCGATGCTGGCGTCACCGTTGGGCGTGCTGCGGGTGAGGCGCACGTCGAAGGGAGCATGATACATCTTGCAACTTTTGCCGCGCAAAAACTGCATAATCGGCAGCTCGATATTGCGCGTTATATCCTGGTGCCTACGCTTGGGCGCGGGGCTCATCAGGCGCACTTTACCCCGGATCAGCTCCACCCAGTCGGTCAGCTGCCAAGTCAGGTAGTCGGCATAGGTATAGCGGCGCGAGAGGTCCAGTTGCGACACGTCGGTGATGAGAGCCATACTTTCAACTGCGTAAGTGATAGGCAAAGATATGTGCTGGCCGGTACTATCAAGTGATTGACAGGCCAAGGCCTGCCTCCAAAACTCCGAACTACCCATTCGCCACTCCGTACCTTGCGGCATGAAACTGCTCCTGCTTGCCCCGGTCCTGCTCCTGGCCGCCTGCACCTCCACCGACCGCGAATCGTCGGGCCAGAGCATGGCCGAAACCATTCCGGACGACCTCAAAAGTGAGCAATCCACGACCGAAGCCGTGGGCGAAACCGGCCGCAGCCACGCCTACATCCGGCGCTTCTACCAGCAGAATGGGCAGTACTACGTGGACGTGGATTACGTGCAGTTTCTGAGCGGCGAGGCCGCCGTGGCCGCCGCCCGCCGCAAGGGCGACGCGGCCGTGGACGTCGTGAAAGGCGACACCGTGTACTCGGTCTTCAACGACTACTACATCGTCAACGACAACCCCAAGCTGCGCACGTTCCCGCTGGCGGCGGCGGCAACTTTCACGCTGTGGCGCAGTAGCGAAAACGGCCTGGAACGCGTGCCTGCCACTCCGGCCAAACTGCAGGCCAACGTACCCCGGACGCTTACTCTCTCGCCGTTCATCATCGAAACCAAGCAGGGGGTAGCAGTGCGGCTCGATGAGCAGTACGTGCCGTAGCGCCCCGATCCGACGCGCCTCTGGCGTCGGATCGGGGCCGGCCTCACTTATCCCACAAACGGCGCTTTGAACTCTGGTGCCACCCGCTTCTTCGAGGCCTGCTCGTAGGCGTAGGCTAGGCCCAGCAACGGCCCTTCCTGCCACGCCGCCCCCACAAACGAGAGGCCCACCGGCAGCCCGTACACCTGGCCCATAGGCACCGTAATGTGCGGATAGCCCGCCATGGCCGCCGGCGACGAGAAGCCCGGCCCGCCGCCCGCGTCGCCGTTGATCAGGTCGATGCAGCGGGCGGGGCTGTTGGTGATGGCCACTATGGCATCAAGCTGCTGGCCCCGCAGCACGCCGTCGAGGGCGGCGCGGGCGCCCTGCTGCGACTTGCGCAGGGCCGCCTGGTATTTGGGGCTGCCCAGGCCCTCCAGCTTCTCGGAGGCTTCCAGAATTTCCTGCTGGAAGTAGGGCATGGCCTTGGGCTTGTTGCGGGTGTTGAAGGCAATGACGTCGGCCAGGGTTTTCACCTCGGCGCCAGCCGTAGCCAGATACTTGTTCACGCCATCCTTGAACTCGTACAGCAGCACGTCGTATTCGGCCTCGCCCAGCGGGTCGGTCAGCTTCTCCACCTCCACTTCCACCACCGTAGCGCCCTGCGCCTTGAGCAGCTCGATGGCCGCTTTGAGCAGGCCGATGGCATCGGAAGCCCCCGTCAGATGGCCTTTTTCCACGCCCAGCCGCTTGCCGCGCAGGCTGTCGGCGTTCAGGAACGTGGTGTAGTCGGCGGGGATTTTGCCGGCGCTGGCTTTGGTGGCGGCGTCGGCGGGGTCGGCGCCGGCGGTGGCGGCCAGCAGCAGGGCCGCGTCCTGCACGGTGCGCGCCATGGGGCCAGCCGTGTCCTGGGTGGCCGAAATGGGGATGATGCCGGTGCGGCTCAGCAGGCCCACCGTGGGCTTGATGCCCACCAGCCCGCAGCACGAGGCCGGCGACACGATGGAGCCGTCGGTTTCGGTGCCGATGGCCACCGCGCACAGGTTGGCCGAGGCCGCCGCACCCGAGCCAGCGCTGGACCCGCTGGGCGTCCGGTCGAGGATGTAGGGGTTGCGGGTCTGGCCGCCGCGGCTGCTCCAGCCGCTGGTGCTGCGCGTCGAGCGGAAGTTGGCCCACTCGCTGAGGTTGGTTTTGCCCAGCACCACCGCGCCGGCCTCGCGCAACTTACCCACGATGAAGGCATCCTGGGTGGCCTTGTGGCTGGCCAGCGCCAGCGAGCCGGCGCTGGTGCGCATCTGGTCGGCGGTGTCAATGTTGTCCTTGATCAGCACCGGAATGCCGTGCAACGGGCCGCGCAGCTTGCCGGTTTTGCGCTCCTGGTCGAGCTGGTCGGCAATGGTCAGGGCGTCGGGGTTCAGCTCGATAACGGAGTGGAGCCGCGGCCCGGCCTTATCAATGGCCTCAATGCGCTTGAGGTACAGCTCACACAGCACCCGCGACGAGCGTTGGCCGCTTTTCATCTGCTCCTGCAGCCCCGCTACCGTGGCCTCGTGCAGCTCAAACGGCGGCAGCGCTTCCGGCCCGGCGCCGGCTGCCGCCCCGGCTTCGGGAGCTGAAGAAGGCGACGACGAGCACGCATCCAGCGTGAAGGTGGAAATGGCCAGGCCGGCCAGCGAGCTGTTGCGCAGGAATATTCTTCGGTTCATCGGGCAGGTTTTTGCGGGGAAGATAGGACGGAATCGGTAGCCGGCCACCATGCCTTCAGACGGCCGGGGAAGAGGGCGGCCGGGGCTTGTTGCGCTGGCATTTCTCGCCACAGTATTTCACCTCGTCCCAGCTGTTGCGCCACTTTTTGCGATACTCGAAGGGGCGGCCGCAGGTGAGGCAGATTTTGGTGGGCAGATTGCCCTTAACGAGCTTTTGGGGAACAGGCATAGAGGAAACGGGCGAATGGCAGCGTAGGCCCCAAACACGCCCCCACCCCGATTGGTTACGGCCGGGGCCCGGCCCGGCCCGGAGCCGCCGCCGCGGGCCCGGCCGGCACTGCTTCCCCATAATTCTACACGCCGCCGGCACTGGTAATGCCGTATCTGGGTAGGTACATAGTTCACGTTATCCTTTCCGACTCCATGCCTACCTTCTCCCCTACCCTGGCCGGCCCCGTTCGGCACTTCGCCATGGCCACGCTGCTGCTGGGCGGCCTGCTGACCGCCTCCTGCTCCAACGACGATGACGACAACGCCACGCCAGCCGCCCCCGACTCGGTAGCGTTTACCGTGCCCAATCTCTACCCCGAAGGCGTGCAGTACGACGCCAAAAACAGCCGCTTTCTGGTCAGCTCCCTTACCACCGGCAACGTGGGCCAGGTGAAGGATGACGGCACCTACAGCGTTTTCGCCTCCGGGGCCGGCATCATTTCGGCTGTGGGCATGAACCTCGACGACAGCCGCAACCGCCTGCTGGTAGCCTCTTCGAATGGCACGCAGCGCAACATCGCCAAGCTCGTGAGCTTCAACCGCGACAATGGGCAGGTGCTGTTCAATACTGATCTGGGCGCGCTACGTGCTGCCCCAAACCACTTCGCCAACGACATTGCCGTGGATAACCAGGGCAATGCTTACGTCACCGACAGCTTTGCGCCGGTGATTTACAAAGTCGATCCGCAGGGCGTGGCCACCGTGTTTCTCGACAATATGCAGCTGGCCGCGCCGGCCGGGGCTTTCGGCCTCAACGGCATCGTGTTTCACCCCGATGGCTACCTGCTGGTGGCCAAGTCCGACGAAGGCGCGCTGTTCAAAGTGCCCGTCAGCAACCCGGCCAGCTTCACCCGCGTGACTACCACCGGCCTCGACCTGCGCGCCGCCGACGGCCTACTGCTGCAGGACAACAACACGCTGCAGGTAGTGACCAACAGCCAAAGCAAAGTGTACCGCCTCAGCACCAGCAACAGCTGGGCAGCCGCCACGCTTAGCGGCACCTTCGCCACGCTGCCCCAATACCCCACCACCCTCGCCCGCCGCGACGCCGACAGCTACGTGCTGTATGCCAACCTCGACAAGATGATGCAGAGCCCACCGGTATCCGTATTCACGATCAGCAAAGTGCGCTTTTAAGGCGCTGTTTCCGGCAAACCAGCCGCACGAAAAAGGGCGAATCCTGCACAGGATTCGCCCTTTTTCGTGCGGCTGGTTTGCGTTAAAAAGTCCGGCCGGGTGCTACCTGACGGCGCAGCTCCTGCACTTCGCGCTCCAGCTCCAGCGTCCGGAAAGTCACTTTCACTTCCAGATCAGAGTAGGCGCGCTCCAGGTCCTGCTCCCGCTTGCGCAAGGCAAACTCGGTTTCCTTCTGCTCGTGAATGTCGGTGCAGGTGCCAAACCACTGTCGGATCTGGCCCTGCTCGTTGAACTGCGGGCGGGCCTGCCCCAGAAACCAGCGGTAGTCACCGTTTTTGGCTTTGAAGCGGTACTCTATTTCGTAGAAGTCGCCGGTAGCCAGCGAGTGGCCCCACACCTGGCGGGCGCGGTCCTGGTCGTCGGGGTGCAGCAGGTTGTTCCACATGTTGGGGCCCACGCTGTCGGCCAGCGTGTAGCCCGTGAAGTCAATCCAGCGCTGATTGAAGTAGATGTGAAACCCGTTTGGGTCAGTGAACCACACCAGCTGCGGAATGAAATCGGCGAGAAACCGCATTTGCTCGTTGGTCTGCTGGCGGAGCTGTTCTTCAGAAAAAATAGGTTCGGTATTCATGCAGCAAAAGGCTTAGCAGGGACGGGCAAGCTGAATTTCCATGCCCGACTGAAAGTAGAGGTTGAGTTGGCTTTGCAGGCCATCGGTGGAGCGGCGCAGGCGGGTGATGAGCGCGCGGGTTTCTTCCTGCAGCAGACGCAGCTCCAGATAGGGCCGGTTCAACAGTGAGTCGCGCTCCATCGTCCATTGGCCGGAATCCTGCAGCTCCGGGGCCTGCACCTGTACAATGCCAGGCTGCAGCACAAACCGCGTGGCCCGAGCCAGTGAGCTATCCGGCGCATTGCGGTTGAGCACCCGGTCGGCTACGCACCAGTCGCCGGTGAGGAACTCCTCGGGCATGTGGTGCAGGTTTACGTCAAATAAAATGTCGGTCATAGAAGCGAAGAACGGGGGCAGACAGAAGGTGGCGCCGCGCTGTCCGGCATCCGGAAAGAGCAGCCTCGCATCTGCCAATCATCAAATTTAGGAAAGAGTTCAACTAACCTAATCAACACTATATATCTATCGAATATTTCCGACGGCACCCCAGCCACGGCGCTAACACCACTACTCGCTTTCGCTGAGCTTCTTGGCCAGCGGCGCCGGCACCCCGGCGCTATTGAGCAGCCCGCTGACGAGGCCCTGGCGCCACAGCGAAAATACCGAGAAGCGCAGCTCCCGCCCCGAAGTCATGCGGCCGGTTTGCAGGTCGCGGCCCACCCGGCGCGGGTTGTTGTCGCGCAGAAACAAGCCGTTGACCAGCGTGGTACCCACGCGCCGCAGGGCGTCGCGCTTGCCCTGGCGGTTCAGCAGATCCAGCTTGAGGTCGGTATAGGGCGCCCACATGGTGCCACGCGCCTGCTGGCGGTCCAGCTGCATCTGAAAGCGGATGGTGCCGATGCGGCCACTCCGGAACCGAATGCCGCGCGTGGGCTCGATCATCGGGTTGAGAATGGCCAACGGCGCATCGCCAAGAGAGCCAACCAGCGTGTGGCGACCCTGGGCATCGAGCAGGTTGGCGCGCAACGAAACGCGGGCGAAGCTGCGGCGCTGCAGCAGGCCGGTAGCCTCGCCGGTGAGGGGCCGGGCGGCGCTCATGCGGCGCGGGTCGTTGCTGAGGTTGCGGAGCGTAACCTGCAGTTGCCGGATGGCCATCACGCCGGGCTGGGCGCTGCGCGGGGCGCGGTAGCTCATGCGCACGTCGGCGTGCTGCAGCCGGAGCTGGCGCACGTCTACCCGCACCGGCAGCTTGCCGATGGCCTCAGGCGTCATGATGGAGCGGTTGGGGTTGATGGGCATACGGCCGTCGCTGGTAGTTGCCACCTGCACGCGGCCCAGCACCACCCGCTGCGCCAGCACGCTGCCGTCGTGCAGCAGCGCAAACAGGTCGAGCCCCTGCGCCGCCAGCCGGTCTGCGCGCACCGATACGTGCGCCGTCTGGTGGCCCTTGCGGCGCGCCATCGCCGCTACCGACATGGTGGGGGCCACGGCCACGCTGGCAAGCGTAAGCTGGCGGGCGCGGGTATCAGCCTGCAGGCCGCCGAAAGTGGCGTGGTAATACGGCGCCGATACCTCCAGCCGCCCGCCACCGGCGCGCAGCTGCCAGGCCCGGGCGTAGTACAGATAGTTTGCCTTGCTGTACGTGGCTGCCACCGGCCGGATATCCGTCCCGAGCAGCGTAACCTGGCGCAGCTCCGGGCGGTGCTCGTCGCCCAGCACCCGCAGTCGGCTGTTGGTTATGCGCAACTGCTTCAGACGGATATCCTTGAAATAGGGCGCCAGCAGCTGGTGGGGCGGCGGTGGGGCCACGGCGGGCAGCGTCAGGGCCAGCTGCGCCGCCGCCAGCACCAGAGAATCGGCCCGGAACCGGCCGCGGGCCAGGTCGGCGGCGGCCAGCCCGGCCAGCCGCAGACGCGGGAGCCACAGCGCCACCCGCGCCGAGGGAGTGCGCTGGCGGCTGACGGCACGCAGGGGCATCACGCGCACCGAATCCAGCTGAAACCGGCCGCGGGCCGAGGCAAACTGCCCATGCCCGGCCCGCACTACGTGGCCTGGCACCCGCGCCAGCACGCCCCGGGCATCGGCCGTAATGGTGCGGGCGTAGCCCATGCGGGAGCTATCGGCGGCGGCGGCAGCACTCACTTCTATATCGGTGGCCCGCAGCGAGGCGCGGTTGATCTGGGCCACGGCGTGCTGCACGGTGCCGTAGCGGGCCTGCACCCGGCGCAGCGCCACCACGCCAAAACGCACCCCGGGCAGACCCAGTGGCAGCTGCTGGTAGAGCGGCCGGGCAGTGTCGGCGGAAGCCGGCATGCCCGCCAGCCGCAGCCGAACTGAATCCAGCCCCACACTATCAATGGGCACTATCTGGCGGCGCACTATGGCCATCAAACCGATGCCTGCCACCTGCAGCTTCCCCAGATCGAGGCGCAGATCGGGCAGGCGGGCGGTATCGGGAGTGGCGGCGGGCAGGGTGCGCAGCTGCACCCGCCGCACCGTGAGGGTGCGGGTCCAGAGGTGGGTTTCCAGCGCGCCGATACGCAGCTCGTAGCGGCCGTTGCTGGCGGTGCGCACCTGCTTTTCGAGGGTGTGGCGCAGCCAGGGGTCGAGCCCGAACGCTACGGCGGCCGCCAGCAGCAGCACCAGCAGCAGACTGCCGCCCCCCAGCCACCAGCCCCACCTCCGGCGGGGCGCAGCAGCTACGGCGGCAGAATCGGTGGTGGGTTGAAACACGAGCGGTTACGTACTGGAACAGAAGTAATCAGGAGCTGAAAGTGTACCAAACCTGCCTGCTGTCTGTCAGGTTTGATTACCTTTCTGCGGCGCACTACGCACTAGCCCTGCGCTTACGATAAAGTGGCCGGCCAGGGCTGAGCCAACTCTCAGTTTGTTGATTTTCCGGCTACCTCGGCGGGCTCCGGCAACCATCCGGCGCCAAGCGAGTAACAGAAAGCCGGCCGGCGGCCGTATGCCACGCTCATTGTTCTACTCGTTTTTCAACTGATGCTCGCCATAACATCTGTGCTGAACCCGCAAAATGCGGAGCGGATCAACCGCATTATCAAAAGCCTGGAAACCGAATTCGGCCTCGACGATGTGCAGGCCACCCCCGATCCGCATTTCACCTACCAGCTGGCCGGAGTGCGCAAGCTCTCGGCTCTGAACCAAGTGTTGCGTGATGTAGCCCGGCAAACCATGCCGTTTCCGGCCTACACCACTGGTCTGGGGCTGTTTCCGGGACCCAATCCGGTGATTTATATTCCGGTGCTGCGTTCCGAGGCGCTCAACAACCTGCATCGACGCATTATTCAGGCCACTCAGCCACTGTGCCTGCGCACCGACAAGTTCAGCGGGCCCGACTGCTGGCTGCCGCACATTTCACTGGCCCTGCACGATACCACGCCCGAGATGCTGGGGCCGGTGCTGCAGTACCTCAACCAGCAGACCTTCAACCTGAAACTGGTCATCAACAACATCACCATCATGCGCCAGGAGGGCGAGCAGTTTTTGCCGGAAAAAGTCTTCCACTTCGAAGGCCACAAGCAGGACGTGGCTCCCCTGCTTTTCTGAACCTCGGATTAGACGGATTGCACGGATTTTGTGGACGGCGTGCTGTGGTGCCACGACTTTTTCTGTCGTGGTGCTACCAGCGTTGCTGACGGTTGAACGTGTCGTTCAGCGACAGTGGTGCCACGAAGCCCTCCGGGCAATTCGTGGTACCACTGCACATCGTCCACAAAATCCGTGCAAGCCAGCTGATACGCAAAAATCCGTGATTAGCTTTGCCGGCACCAATTCACCTACTGACCTTCGCTTATGTACCAAATCGTACTAGTGCTGCACTCCTGGAGCCGCTGGCTCGTGCTTATTTTCGGGATGATTGCCATCTTCCGCGCCTTTTCGGGGTGGCAGGGCCGCAAGCCCTTCGTGGGGGCCGACAACGGCATGGGCGCTTCCTTCGTGGGCTCCATGCACCTGCAGCTGCTGCTGGGGCTGCTGCTCTATTTCGTGTACAGCCCGGTGGGCCTGCAGGGCATGAAAGTGGCCGGCGCCATGAAAGACCCCATTGCCCGCTTCTGGGGCGTGGAGCACATCAGCATTATGGTGTTAGCCGTGGTGGCTGCACAGGTGGGCCGCACACTTTCCAAGAAAGCGCCTGAGGCCGTGCTCAAGCACAAAAAAGCCTTCATCTGGTTCACAGTTTCGCTAATCCTGGTGTTGCTCATGATTCCGTGGGGCCTCGGCAACTGGAACCCGGCTCGCCCACTGTTCCGCTTCTAATCTTTCGGTAGCTACACAAAAGCGGCCCGCTCATCCGAGGATGAGCGGGCCGCTTTTATGTTCAGCAAACGGCAGGAACACTACCGCTCAGGGGTTCATGAGCAGGAACAGCAGGTTATGATAGAGCATGCCTGTACGCTTCCCTATTCGATAAGCCAATGGTAGGCAGAGGTTAAGCTGCTTGTTTAAATTCGAGTGGGGTCATAAAATTCAAGGCTTGGTGTGGCCGTTGCGTGTTATAATCGTGCCGCCACTCGTCCACCAGCTGGCGCACATGGGCCAGTGAGCGAAACAGGTGGGCGTCGAGCAGTTCGCGGCGAAACGAGCCGTTGAAGCGTTCGATATAGGCATTCTGCGTCGGCTTGCCGGGCTGAATCCAGTGCAGGATAACGCCTTGCTGCTCACACCACTCGCTCAATTTGGCGCTGATGAACTCAGGCCCGTTGTCGGTGCGCAACTGCGCAGGACGGCCATAGCACTCGACTAAGCGCGTGAGCACCTGCACAACGCGACTGGCCGGCAAGGAAAAATCTATCTCCACGCCCAGCAGCTCGCGGTTGTAATCGTCGAGCACGTTCAAGGTCCGGAACCGGCGGCCATCGGTCAACACATCGCTCGTAAAGTCGAGCGACCAGCACCCGTTAGCGGCCTCGGGCACGGTCAAGGGCTGCTTCACGCGGGCGGGCAGGCGCTTTTTCAGGCGTCGAGGCAGGTTGAGCGCCAGGGCCCGATAGATGCGTAACGTGCGTTTATGGTTGATGATCAGTCCATTTTTGCGCAGGCGGTGGTGCAACTTCCAGAAGCCCCAGCCCGGATGCCGCCCACTTAATGCCCGCAGGGCTTGCTGCACGGGCTCGTCCTCACGCCCGCGCGCCACGGGGTGGTAGCTGCCGCGCGCCAGCCCCACCAGGGCACACGCCCGGCGCTGGCTCCAGCCTTTCCCCACTAAGCCCTGCGCTGCCTGGCGTCGCGCCGCAGGGCTAGCTACTTTTTTCGCAATATCTCCTTGATAGCCTGATTCTCTAAGCTCAGGTCGGCGAACATCTGCTTGAGCTTGCGATTCTCTTCTTCCAGGTGTTTGAGGCGGGTGAGCTCGGCCAGGCTAGCCCCCGCATACTTGCTTTTCCACGCATAAAAGGTAGCCTCGCTCAGGCCGTGCTCGCGCACAATTTGAGCCACGGTCTGCCCGCTGGCTTGCTGCTGTAAAATGGCCACAATCTGGGCCTCGCTGAATCGTCCTTTTTTCATGTTGCAGTCGTCAGGTAGGAAAAGTTACGCCTTTCTCTATTCACAACTGGCACTCGATTCGGGGAAGCGTACATGCCCTGCTCGCCGTCGTGGAGGCCGTCGAGCCCGGCGTCTTCCAGAAGGGCCTCCACCTCCTCGTAGTCGGTTAGGAAGTCGATTTCGGGCTCTTCCTCGCCCGGCACCTGGGTGTGGGTGAGGTAGCGACGCTTGGGCTCCAGCGTGATGTAGAGCTTGCGGAACCGCGTTTGGGCGACCAGCAGGGCGTCGTAGGCGGCTATTTCATCTTCATCCACATGAATGTAGACAGTGGTTTTCTCGCTCTCGGGCGTGTGGTGCAGGAAGCTGGCAAGGTCGATACTCATGGCGGCGGCGCTGGGGTGGAACAGGGCGAAGGTAGGCGTTATGATGCGTGAAGCAGCACCCGGGCCAGCCTGGCCAGCTGTTTCAAAGGTGGGCTGTTTGATAGAGCCCGGCATTTGCTTTACCTTCCTAACTCAACCATATTCTCCTTTTACTACCTATCTACATGGGATTCTTTTCCGCAATTCTCGGCAACGCAGGCGTTGCCCAACCCTCCGAGTTACAAACCGAATACGGCATGCTGATGGCTGATGGCGAAGCCATCGAAATCGGCTTCAAGCTGGTACGGGACGTATTTATCTTCACCAACAAACGCCTGATCCTGGTAGACAAACAAGGCCTTACGGGTAAGAAAATCGACTACCTGTCAATTGCCTACAAAAGCATATCCCGCTTCGGCATCGAAACGGCCGGCCATCTGGACCTAGATGCGGAGCTGAAAATCTGGGTTTCCGGCGAAACCCAACCCAGCGTGATGCGCAAGTTCAATAAGCAGGTCAATATCTATGATTTGCAGAAAGTACTGGCCCAGCACGTGCTGTTCTAACGCACGCAGACGCTTTCAATACAGTCAAAAAGCCCGCCGCTGACGTACAGCGGCGGGCTTTTTATCTAATATCCACTATTATTAATCCTTCAATCCCCCGGTTTCCACACTATGTCCTCCGTTTCCCTGCCTTCCGCACCTGTTGCCGCGCCTCATCCACTTCCTTCAGAGGCCGCGCATACCGCCGCGCATACGTGCCTGAACTGCGGTCATGCCGTGCCCGACCGGTTCTGCGGGCGCTGCGGGCAGGACGCGCACCACACGCACCGCCTCACGCTGAAGGATATGCCCCACGACGTGCTCCATTCTATCTGGCACATTGACAAGGGCATTCTGTACACGCTGCGCACGATGGTATTCCGCCCCGGTTCCACTATCCGGGCCTACCTAGCCGGTCAGCGCGTCGACCATTTTCGGCCCCTGTCGCTGCTGTTTCTCATCACGGGGGTGTATGCCGTGCTCTTCTCGGCGCTGCACATCAACATGATGCCCCCCCGCGACCCCACCGTGCCGGAGGCGGTGTATCAAATGCAGGTGTCGTTCAGCGCGTTTTTCATGAAATACCTGGCCTGGTGCTACCTGGCGACGGTGCCGCTCTGGGCGCTGGCGGCCCGCTTGTTTTTGCGGCGCGGCGGCTACAACTACGCCGAATGCCTCATCATTGCCTCGTTCATCACGGCCATCAACAACTTTATCACCCTGCTGCTGATGCCCGTCACGTATGCCTACAGCGGCACGCCCCAGATCCAGACCTTCAGCTTCTACGCGCTGCTGCTGGTGATAGGCTACGCCTCGTGGGCTTACGGCAATTTGCTAAATCATACA
The DNA here is from genome assembly GCF_027359925.1 of Hymenobacter canadensis. NCBI lineage: Bacteria > Pseudomonadati > Bacteroidota > Cytophagia > Cytophagales > Hymenobacteraceae > Hymenobacter > Hymenobacter canadensis. The sequence goes on from NZ_CP114767.1 coordinate 2,062,769, forward strand.
ACTATCGGCTGGCTGGGTCGCCTGTGGCGCGGCTTTCTGACCTTTATGCTGGGTTACATCATGCTCATTGTAGTGGGTGTAGTGGTGATGTTTACCCTGAACTGGTCCAGCATCAAACAGTCGGTGAAGCAGCAGGCCAAAGCCAAGCAGGAACAGCAGCGCAACGCCGCCGCCCCGCCCGCGGCCCGGCCGCAATAGGTGCCGCTGCTTGCGCAGAAAAGCCCGCCGCTGAACGTCAGCGGCGGGCTTTTCTGTAGAATAAGATGGTGGCCGTGCAGTAGCGCGAACTACAAAGTTCGCGCTACTGCGCGTTGCGGCTTACTGGCCCAGCACGATGGCGAAGATGAGCGGAGCCACGATGGTAGCATCCGACTCGATGATGAACTTGGGCGTGTCCTGGCCCAGCTTGCCCCAAGTGATTTTCTCGTTCGGCACGGCGCCGGAGTACGAACCGTACGAAGTCGTCGAGTCCGAAATCTGGCAGAAGTAGCCCCACAGCGGCACCGAGGTGCGGCCCAGGTCCTGGTGCAGCATGGGCACCACGCAGATGGGGAAGTCGCCGGCAATGCCGCCGCCAATCTGGAAGAAGCCCACCGGGCTGGCGTCGGTGGCCTGCTCGGTGTACCAGCCGGCCAGGTAAATCATGTACTCGATGCCGGTGCGCACGGTGTGCACGTTCTTGATGTCGCCCGAAATGACGTGGCCGGCGAAGATGTTACCCAGCGTGCTGTCTTCCCAACCGGGGCAGATGATGGGCAGGTTTTTCTCGGCGGCGGCCAGCATCCAGCTGTCCTTGGGGTCAATCTGGTAGTACTGCTCCAGTTCGCCCGACTTCAGGATCTGGTAGAAGAACTCGTGGGGGAAGTACTGCTCACCGGCCTTGTCGGCCTTTTCCCAGAACTTCAGCACCGAGTGCTCGAGGCGGCGCATGGCCTCTTCCTCGGGGATGCAGGTGTCCGTCACGCGGTTCATGTGGCGCTCCAGCAGGGCCTGCTCGTCGGCGGGGGTCAGGTCGCGGTAGTTGGGCACCCGCTCGTAGAAGTCGTGAGCTACCAGGTTGAAGATGTCCTCCTCCAGGTTGGCACCCGTGCAGCTGATGATCTGCACCTTGTCCTGGCGGATGAGCTCAGCCAGCTGGATGCCCATTTCGGCGGTGCTCATGGCGCCGGCCAGGGTAATCATCATCTTGCCACCATCGGCCAGGTGCTTGTTGTAGCCCTCGGCGGCATCAATAAGCGCGGCGGCGTTGAAGTGGCGGTAGTGGTGCTTGAGGAAGTTGGTGATTTGCATTGTTGGGGTTGTCAGTTGTTTGTTGTTTGTCATGCTGAGCGAAGGCGCAGCCGTAGTCGAAGCATCTCTACCGCAATGGTAGCCCTATCGGCAGCAATGAAGCGGTAGGGATGCTTCGACTGCGGCTGCGCCTTCGCTCAGCATGACGTTCTTTTTTTCTTATGCTTCCAGCATCTATACCGGCTCCTCAATCATGAGGTTGTGGTTGGTGTAGATGCAGATGTCGGCAGCAATGTGCAGGGCTTCTTCCACCATCTGGCGGGCGGTGAGGTGGGGGGCGTGCTTCTTGAGAGCCAGCGCGGCGGCCTGGGCATACATAGCGCCCGAGCCGATGGCGGCCACGTCGGAATCGGGCTCCAGCACGTCGCCGGAGCCGGCGATGATGAGCAGCTCGTCCTTGTCGCAGACCACCATCATGGCTTCCAGCTTGCGTAGGTACTGGTCTTTGCGCCACTCCTTGGCCAGCTCGATGGCGGCGCGGCGCAGCTGGCCGCCGTAGTTGCCGAGCTTCTCCTCGAACCGGTCGAGCAGCAGAAACGCATCGGCGGTGGAGCCGGCGAAGCCGGTTACCACTTTGCCGTCGTGGAGCTTGCGCACCTTGCGCACATTGCTCTTGGCCACGTGCTTGTCCATGGTGGCCTGGCCATCGGCGCCGAGGGCCACCTGGCCGTTGTGGCGCACGCCCAGCACGGTTGTAGAACGGATTTTCATGGGGTAGTTATTAGTTGTCGGAAGTCAGGAGGCGGAAAAACGTTTGTCATCCTGACGAAGACTCCGCGCATAAAGCGGAGAGACCTTATCATGCCCGAACAACTAACGGGTATCCGTCTTGTTCGGGCGTGATAAGGCCCTTCCTTCGTCAAGATGACAGCTGGTTTCGGGCTGACTTCCTATCAGAATCGGGCCTGCAATTTAGCAAAGTAAAACCGCCCGTTCGCGCCCATCTGCACCGGGTCCCAGGCGCCGCCGGTTTCCGTGCGCTGCGGATCGAACAGCGTGGGGTAACGGTTGAACAGGTTGGTGCTGCCTGCCGAGAGCTGCAGGTGGTCGGTGAGGGCGTAGCTGAACGTGAGGTCCGTGGTGACACGGGCATCGTAGTTCATGTCGGCGCCGTCGAAATCCACGAGCCGCACCTTGTCGAAGCGCACGAAGCGCAGCAGCGTGCTGAAGCGGCCCAGCTGGTAGTCGAAGGTGAGGTTGATTTTGGACGGCGGCGCCGAGGCTTTCACAAACGCCTGCTCGCGGGGCCCGAAGAAGTCGTCTTCGCGGCCGGCCAGGCGGCCCGTGGTCTGCACCCGGTCAATCTTCAGGTTATTGATGTTGGCGGCCAGCGTGGAGTTGAGGCGGCCGGTACCCAGCGTGGCCGTGTGGTTCAGCACCACGTCCAGGCCAATGGAGCGGGTGTCGGCAGCATTGGCGAAGAACTGCGCCTGGTCCACGTTCAGCGCCACCAGATCGGGCCCGATAACCGGGTCTTCGGCCGAGAACTGGCTGGTGAGCACCACCCGGTCTTTCACCTTGATGTAGTAGCCATCCACGGTCAAACTCAGCGACGAGCCAATGCGGCTGGTGAAGCCCACGTTGGCGCTATTGGAGGTTTCCTGCTTGAGAGCCGGCACGCCCAGCTTCTGGGTTACGGCGCTGTTGTTGCGGGCCAGCAGCACCTCCACCGGTTCGCCGTTGATGAAGTTGGTGAACGTGGAGTTGAAGTTGATCTGGGCCAGCGACGGGGCCCGGAAGCCGGTGCTATAGGTGCCGCGCAGGGTCAGAAACTCAGTCAGGTTGTAGCGCGTCGAAACCTTGTAGTTGAGCGTGCTGCCGAAGTCAGTGTAGTGCTCGTAGCGGAGAGCGGCGGCCAACAGCCATTGCTGGGTCACACTCAGCTCGGCGTCTACGTAGGCGCCCACGTTGTCGCGCTGGGCCTTGATGGCGTCGCCGGGCTGGTAGCCTGGGAAGCCCTGCGAGCCGCCCGATTTGGTGGGGTCGTAGTTGCGGTAGGAAGCTTCCTCGCCGGCAAACAGCGAGTACCACTCGCGCCGGAATTCCGCCCCAGCGGCCACATTCAGGCCCTGCAGCACGGTTTTGTAGTTGCGCGTGAGGCCCAAGCTCACCACGTCCTGCTGCAGCTGGAAGCCGCCGGCGTAGAAGCTGGTGGGCGAAGCCGCGCCCAGCGAGGCGTTCAGCGTGTTACGTAGCCCGTACTCGAAGCGGTTGGAGCCGAAGTTGTTGCTCAGGTCCAGGTCCCACTCGCCCAACTTGGTGCGCACCCCAGCCACCGCCGACACGTCCACGATGTCGCTGGTAATGATGGGGTCGAAGCCGTTGGGGTAGATGGATGGCACGTTGCGGTCGTCGTCGGCGAAGCGGGTCCAAGCGTAGGCGTCGCCCTGGCGCTTGTTGGCGCCCCCGAACACGTACACATGCGTCTGGTCGCTCACGGCAAACTTGGAGTTGACGTAGGCCGAGAGGTTGGACACTTTAGGGTCACCGTACTCGCGGCGAGCCAGGCCGCCGGGGCCGACCGGCACGTTGGCGCGCTGGGTGTGCTGGCGCTGATTGAAGTCGACGGTGGCATTCACGAAGCTGCCCTGTTCGCCCAGGCCCACCCCATAGTTGACGTTGGCGTTGAAGTTGCCGCCATCGAACTTCTGGTCGTCGCGGCGGTATTTGGCGTCGTAGGCACCGTAGTTGACGCTGGTGGTTAGCTCGTTCACGGAGCTTTTGAGCACGATGTTAATCACGCCGGCAATAGCGTCGGAGCCGTACTGGGCCGCCGCACCGTCGCGCAGAATCTCAATCCGCTCGATGCTGGCCGCCGGAATGACGTTCAGGTCGGTGCCGGTGTTACCGCGCCCCCGCGAGCCAAACAGGTTCACCAGCGCCGACTGGTGCTGGCGCTTGCCGTTCACGAGCACCAGCGTCTGGTCGGGGCCGAGGCCGCGCAAGGAAGCTGGGTCTACGTGGTCGGCGCCGTCGGAGCCGGTCTGGCGGTTGGAGTTGAACGAGGGCGCCACGAACTGCAGCAGCTGGTTCACGTCGAGCTGGCCGGTTTTGGTGGTCACCTCCCGAAGGTCGATAATGTCCACCGGTGAAGGCGAATCCGTGACGGAGCGATTCTGGCTGCGCGAGCCCACCACCTGCACCGCACCCAGGCTGGTGGAGGCATCGGCCAGCTTCACGCTTACGCTGCCGCTACCAGCCACTTCCTGCGTAGTGTAGCCAATCGAGCTGATCACCAGCCGCGGACTGGCCGCCCTGGACGACAGCGTGAAGCGGCCGGCATTGTCGGTGGCGGTGCCGTTGTTGGTGCCTTTCTCCACCACCGTAGCGCCGATAACGGGCCGGCCGGCAGCATCCAGCACCTGCCCCGAGAGGGTCTGGGACTGGCCATAGGCGGTAAGGCTGGCCACGCTGAGCGCAGCAACAAGTAACTGTTGTTTCATATGAGCTATCTGGTTTTCGTTGTTCAACCATTGCAGGTGCTGCCGGCGCAACGCCCTCCTACGGTAAGTATAGAGGAATTATTACGATTTCCAGCCCCCTGTGGCTGATGGTGGCGGCCAGTCCCCGCCCAGTCCCGGCCCTTTCCGTCAGTAACCGGGCATAAAAAAAGCCAGCCCCGCTAGAGGGCTGGCTTTTGTATGGAAGCGGTTATGCAACTCAGATGAGCATGCGCATCGGGTCTTCGAGCAGGGCTTTCAGCGTCTGCAGGAAGGCGGCGCCGGTGGCGCCGTCCACCACGCGGTGGTCGCAGCTCAGCGTCACCTTCATGAGGTTGCCGACGGCCAGCTGGCCATCCTTCACCACGGCGGTCTGCTTGATGCCGCCCACGGCCAGGATGCAGGCGTCCGGCGGGTTGATGATGGCCGTGAATTCGTCGATGCCGAACATGCCCAGGTTGGAGATGGTGAAGGTGCTTCCCTCCCACTCGGCGGGCTGCAGCTTCTTGCTCTTGGCTTTGCCGGCCAGCTCCTTCACCTCGGTGGCGATGGTGGAGAGGCCTTTGCCGTCAGCGTTGCGCACTACCGGTACCAGCAGGCCTTCGTCCACGGCCACGGCCACCCCGATGTTCACCACCTTGTTCTGGCGGATCTTGTCGCCGAGCCACGAGGAATTAACGGCCGGGTGCTGCTTGAGCGCCACGGCGGCGGCTTTGATTACCAGGTCGTTGAAGCTGAGCTTCACAGGCGAGAGAGTGTTGAGCTGCGTGCGCACCTCCATGGCCCGGTCCATCAGGATTTCCATGGTCAGGTAGAAGTGCGGCGCCGTGAACAGGCTCTCGGAGAGGCGGCGGGCAATAACCTTGCGCATCTGCGACACCGGCGTGTCGGTATAGGTGCCGTCGGCGGGCTGGGCCGCCGGAGCCGGAGCGGCCGGAGCAGTTTCTGCTTTGGGGGCTTCGGCCTTTGGAGCTTCTGCAGCTGCTGGCGCTGCGGCCGGAGCGGCTGCGGCGGCAGGCTGCGGCGCGGGCGCGGCAGCCTGCTGGGCATTCTCCAGGTCGCGCGACACGATGCGGCCGTTTTCACCGGAGCCTTTCACGCCGTTCAGGTCGATGCCTTTCTCGCGGGCAATGCTTTTGGCCAGCGGCGAGGCCAGGATGCGGGTGCCGGCGGGCGCCGGTGCTACTGCCGTAACGGCCGCAGCAGGTGCCGCGGCAGCCGCCGGAGCAGCAGGCGCCGGAGTTGCGGCTGGGGCTGGAGCCGCTGCGGGAGCCGGGGCTTCCTCGGAGGCAGCAGGAGCGGCTTCGGGAGCAGCAGGAGCCGCTTCGGCCGGGGCCGCGCTACCGCCGCTCTGGCCGCCCAGCAGGGCCTGCACATCAGCACCTTCCTCGCCAATAATGGCCAAGATGCCGTCTACCGCTACCGATTCGCCGTCTTTGGGGCCAACGTAGAGCAGCGTACCATCCTCGTAGTTTTCCAGCTCCATGGTCGCCTTGTCGGTTTCCACTTCGGCCAGCACGTCGCCGGACTTCACTTTGTCGCCTACTTTTTTGAGCCACGAGGCAATGGTGCCTTCGGTCATCGTATCGCTCATTTTGGGCATCCGGATGACGGTGGCTTTCTTGCCATTGCCAGCGGGTGCGGCCGCGGGGGCCGGGGTTGCTGCCGGAACCGGAGCTGCGGGGGCAGCAGTGGCAGGCGCTTCAGCTTGTGGCGCTTCCGGAGCCGGAGCAGCTTCCGGAGCGGGAGCCGGAGCAGCTTCCGGAGCGGGAGCCGGAGCAGCTTCGGCCGGAGCCGGGGCGGCCGGGGCCGCGCCGCCCAACAGGGCAGAAATATCTTCGCCTTCTTTCCCAACAATGGCCAGCAAACCGTCTACGGGTACCGACTCGCCAGCCTGCGGGCCAATGTGGAGCAGGGTACCGTCTTCGTAGTTTTCCAGCTCCATCGTGGCCTTATCGGTTTCGACTTCCGCCAGAATGTCTCCGGATTTCACTTTATCGCCTACTTTTTTGAGCCACGAAGCAATGACCCCATCGGTCATCGTGTCGCTCATTTTGGGCATTTTTATGATTTCGGCCATCTGCGTCTACTGTTGAATTGAATGGGTCAAAATTAGCCCGAAAATCCGGGGGTGCAAACGAAAGTCTCGCCTAAGCCCGTGCCTGCCAAGAGCGAATTTTCGCCTGCGAGTCTGCCTTGCACCTTGCCCGCGACCCATTCCCCGCGGTTAGGCAGCCATTTCCTCCCTGACTGAGCGTCAAACAACTCAGGCGCCACCTTGGCTGCTCCCCTGCTGCCGAAACAGTCGGCTACTACTGTCCCATATCCGTCTTGCTACAGTTCCCGCACCCAGATGTTGCGGAAGCTGAGCGGCTCGCTCGGGTCGCCGTGCGACTGGAGCTTGATGGGCGACGGGCCGTGCGCCTGGTAGCTGGGCGGCCCGATGTACACGGTGGCGCCCTTCAACTCCGTGTTATTCTGGACCAGTATGCCATTGAAGAGCACTGTCACGCGGGCCGGCGTCAGCAGGGAGCCGTCGGGTTTGAAGGTGGGCGCGGTCCACATTACGTCGTACGACTGCCACTGGCCGGGCTTCTGGGTGGGGTTAGCCAGCGGAATAACCTGCTTGTAGATGCTGCCGGCCATGCCATTCACGTAGGTTTCATTCTGGTAGGAGTCCAGAATCTGCAGCTCGTAGCCTAGGTCGCCTTTGCCCAGGGAGGCCAGAAACAGACCACTATTGCCGCGCACCTGCCCGGAGCCGGCAATGGTAGCCGGCACCCGCCACTCCAGGTGCAGCTGGTAGTTGGTGAATTTCTGCTTGGTTTCGATGTTGCCCGTTTTCTTATCCACGGTCAGCAGCCCGTCGGCCACTTTCCAGCCGGCCGGCTTGGTGCGGTCCTCCACCGACACCCACTGCGACAGGTCGCGGCCGTTGAAGAGCACTACCGCATCGGAGGGCGGCGCGGTGAACACGCCGGTGGCGGCTACCACTTTGGGCGCGGGCTTCCAGACTTCGGTATCCTCGGGCTTGCCTTGCGGTTTGGTTTGTGCCACGGCGGAAAGGCTGATGACTAATGCGGGAATGAGAATGGCTAATTTCATGGGCAAGAAATGAGAGGCGGATGGGAATAAAGAGCGTCCTGCTGAGCGGAGCCGAAGCATCTCTACCGCTTCGTTGGTCGATTGTAGAAACGCTACACTTCGCGTCTCCTAGTTGCTGACGTTGGGGCGGCCGATTCGTTCTGGCGGGAGACGCGAAGTGTCGCGTCTCTACATCGTTTAATGAGGTTGAGGTTGGCCAGCGGTAGAGCTGCTTCGACTTCGCCCAGCATGACAGGATTACGTTGGCAGCGTCAGCACGCGAGATTCCTCGCGCTGCTCGGAATGACGTTCTACTGGGTTTGGTTCTACACGTCACACAGCCGCACGGCCTCGCGCAACGACTGCAACCCATCGGCTTGCCGCGGCATGAACTCCTGGGCCACGTAGCCCTGAAAGCCGGTGGCCTGGATGGCGCGCATGATGGCCGGGTAGTTCAGCTCCTGGGTATCGTCGAGCTCGTGGCGGCCGGGCACGCCGGCGGTGTGGTAGTGGGCAATGTAGCGGTGGTGGTCGGTGAGGGTGCGGATAACGTCGCCCTCGTTGATTTGCATGTGGTAGATGTCGTAAAGCAGCTTGAAGTGCTCCGAGTCCAGCCGTTTGGCCAGCTCCACGCCCCAGGCGGTCCGGTCGCACTGGTAGTCGGGGTGGTCGATTTTGCTGTTGAGCAGCTCCATCACCAGCACCACCTTGTGCTTGGCAGCCAGTGCCATCAGCGGCTGCAGGCCCGCCACGCAATTGGCCAAACCGGCCTCTTCGGAGAGGCCGCGGCGGCTGCCGCTGAAGCAGATGAGGTTGGTGTAGCCGGCCTGCGCCACCTGCGGAATCATGGCGGCGTAGCGCTGCCGCAGCTGGGCGTGGAATTTGGGGTCGTTGAAGCCATCGGTGAGGTTGATTTCCGCGCCGTTGCACATCGGCGAGTCGAGGCCGTACTTTTTGAGCGTGGGCCACTCGGCGGGCCCGACCAGATCAATACCATTGAGGCCCATAGCTTTGGCAGCCGCGCACAGCTCTTCCAGCGGCAGCTTGCCAAAGCACCAGCGGCACACCGACTGCTTCAGGTTGTTCTTTAAAGGTGCGGAAGCGGCCGGCTTCTCCTCAGCCGAACACGCCGCCGACATCCCCAGCGTGCCCACGGCTGCCGTGCCGGTTACCAGGCCTTTCAGCGCCGCCCTTCGGTTCCAGGTGGCCATGGCTAAACGACTTGTGTAAGCGGCGTGGCCGGGTCCTGCAGGGTATCAGCTATGGCTGCGGTCTGCGGCTGGGGCTGCTCCCGGAAGAAGGCCAGGAAGGCCAGCAGCACCACCACCGCAATGCCGGCCGGAATCAGCCAGATCATGCGCCAATCGTGGGTGGTGGGGGTGGTCTGGTAAGCATCGAAGATGCGGCCCGAGAGCAGCGTGCCGATGAGCATGCCCACGCCGTAGGTGGCCAGCGTGATGAAGCCCTGGGCGGAGCTTTTGAACCGCTCGCCGGCCAGGTTGTCGGTGTAAATCTGGCCCGTCACGAAGAAGAAGTCGTAGCAGACGCCGTGCAACACGATGCCCGCAATCAGCATCCAATAGTTGCCGAGGCCGTCGCCGTAGGCGAAAAACAGGTAGCGCAGCACCCAGGCCGCCATGCCGATGGCCAGCATCTTCTTCACGCCCAGCCGGCTGAAAAACAGCGGAATGGCCAGCATAAACAGCAGCTCCGACACCTGACCCAAGCTCTGCACTCCCGCCGCCGACTTCATTCCGACTTCGTTGAGAAACGGATTGGTGAAGCCATAGTAGAAGGCCAACGGAATGCAGATGGCAATGGACGCCAAAAAGAAGATGAGGTAGGAACGGTTGCGCAGCATCCCAATGGCTTCCAGGCCCAGCAGGTCGCCGAGGGAGCTGGTTTGGTCCTTTTTCACGGGTGGGGTGGCCGGCAGCGTGAAGCTGAACACGCCCAGCAGGGCCGAGGCGCCGGCCGCCATCAGGAAGGTGCTTTGCAGGCTGTTGGTCTGCTCCCAGTTCAGCCAGCCGATGGTGAGGCCGGCCACAATCCAGCCCAGCGTGCCCAGCACCCGGATGGGCGCAAACTCCTTCTGCGGGTTCCGCATTTGCCGGAAGCTGATGGAGTTCACCAAAGCCAGCGTGGGCATATACAGCACCATATAGGTGAGGATGCTGGGGTAGAAGCTGCTGAAATCGGGGGCCACCGATGCCCGCCACAGCAGCACCGCACCGGCCAGGTGCAACACGCCCAGAATCTTCTGGGCCGAGAAAAACCGATCGGCAATGAGCCCGATGATGAACGGTGCCACAATGGCCCCGATAGACTGCGTGAGAAACGCCACGCCCACCTGCGTACCCGACGCGCCCAGGTTGCGCAACAGGTAGGTGCCCAGCGTCACGAACCACGCGCCCCAGATAAAGAACTCCAGGAACATCATGATGGATAGCCGTATGCGGATGGAAGCAGTCATGGGCAGGCAGGGATTGGTGGGAATAAAATGGAATTTGTCATTCCGACGAAGGAGGAATCTGAGGTAACTGATCCAACGATTTTATCCAGATTCCTCCTTCGTCGGAATGACAGACTAGCTACTTCAGCGCCAGAATGTAGCGGGTCATTTCCTCGGCGTCTTTCTGGGAGAGGGCTGGGTGAGGTGTCATCGGGATTTCGCCCCAGTTGCCTTTGCCGCCCTTAATGATTTTGCCGGCCAGCATGGTGATGTTGGCGGCGGTGGCGGGGTATTTCGCGGCAATTTCCCGGTAGCCGGGGCCGATGAGCTTCTCGTTTTCGCGGTGGCAGCTGGCGCAGTCGGAGCCTTCCATCAGCTTAGCTCCCACGGCCACCGCGCCGCCAGTAGGCGCCGTCCCGATTTTGGTGACGCTGGTATCCACTTGGGGCTGGCGGGCCACGGCGCTGAGGTTGGCGCCGGTGGTACTATCCTGGGCGGGCGCAGATTCGTCGGCTAGAGTGTAGTCTTCCTTAGCCTTGGTAGTGGACGTGTTATCGGAGCCGCAGGCCAGCAGGAAAGAGCCCGACGCGAGCAATAGAAAAGCCTTTTTCATGGAAAGGAAGCGTTAGATACCGAGAAGCTGGTGGTTGAGGGATTGGTCGATGCCGGAGGCGGCGAAATCGTCGAAGGCGTGGTCGGTGACGCGGATGAGGTGGTTCTGGATGAAGGGCGCGCCTTCGCGGGCCCCATCTTCGGGGTGCTTGAGGGCGCACTCCCACTCCAGCACCGCCCAACCGGGGTAGTCGTACTGGGTTAGCTTGCTGAAAATGGCCTTGAAATCCACCTGCCCGTCGCCGAGGGAGCGGAAGCGGCCGGCGCGGTCGGTCCAGCTCTGGTAGCCGCCGTAGGCGCCCTGCCGGCCGTTGGGCCGGAACTCGGCATCCTTGACGTGAAACGCCCGGATCCGTTCGTGGTAGATGTCGATGTACTCCAGATAATCGAGGCACTGCAGCACGAAGTGCGAAGGGTCGTAGAGCAGGCAGGCGCGCGGGTGCTGGTTGACTTCGGCCAGAAACCGCTCGTAGCTGACGCCGTCGTGCAGGTCTTCGCCGGCGTGCACCTCGTAGCAGACATCCACCCCGCACGCGTCAAAGGCGTCCAGAATCGGCCGCCAGCGCCGGCCCAGTTCGGCAAAGCCATCCTCCACCAGCCCGGCGGGCCGCTGGGGCCAGGGGTACAGGTAGGGCCAGAGCAGCGCCCCGCTGAAGGTGGCGTGGGCCGTGAGCCCCAGCCGCTGCGAGGCCTGGGCGGCGTACTTCAGCTGCTGCACCGCCCACTGCTGCCGGGCCTTGGGGTTACCGCGCACGGCTTCCGGCGCGAAGCCATCAAACAGCGCATCATACACCGGATTTACAGCCACCAGCTGCCCCTGCAGGTGCGTGGATAGCTCCGTGATTTCCAGCCCCGCCGCCTGCACCCGGCCCTTCAACTCGTCGGCATAGGTTTGGCTTTCGGCGGCCAGCTGCAGGTCGATGATGCGCGGGTCGGTGGTGGGGAGCTGCACACCCTTGTAGCCCAGCCCGGCTGCCCAGCCGCAGATGCTGTCCAGGTTGTTGAACGGGGCCTGGTCGCTGAGAAACTGCGCCAGAAATATGCCGGGGCCTTTGATGGTTCGCATAGGCTGGATTACACAGTAAGGGGCGTCCACTTCTGCGCGGAGCGGCCCGAGGCAATGACGGTTTCGATGAAAGCCATGCCGCGCAGCCCGTCCCGGATGCCGGGGTAATCGGCGGCTTCGGGCGGGGCGGGCGGGCCGCCCAGGTCGGCGCGCAGGGTGAGGGCGAAGTTGCGGTAGAGGTTGGCAAAGGCTTCGAGGTAGCCCTCGGGGTGGCCGGGCGGAATGCGGCTGTTGTGGCGGGCGGCGGCGCAGAGGTAGCCCGCGCCCGTGCGGCGAATTTCCGTAGGCCGGTCGGGCCACTTCACCAGCAGGGTGTTAGCGTCGGCCTGCTGCCACTCCAAGCCGCCTTTTTCGCCGTAGATGCGCAGGCGCAGGTTGTTTTCCTCGCCGGCTGCCACCTGGGTGGCTACCAGCACGCCGCTGGCTCCGCCGGCAAACTGCAACAGCACGGCCCCGTCGTCGTCGAGCTGGCGGCCGGGCACCACAGTGTGGATGTCAGCACACAGCTGGCTGACTTCCAATCCGCTCACGTATTCGGCCAGGTTGAAGGCGTGGGTACCAATGTCGCCCATGGCCCCGGCCACGCCGCTGCGGGCGGGGTCGGTGCGCCAGGCGGCCTGCTTGTTGTTGGCGTTGCCTTCCTCGAAGCTGCTGAGCCAGCCCTGCGGGTACTCCACGTACACCTTGCGCAAGGCACCCAGCGCCCCAGTGGCCACCAGGTGGCGGGCTTCCTTGAGCATGGGGTAGCCGGTGTAGGTGTGCGTGAGGCAGAGCCGGCGGCCGGTGGCCTGCACCACGGCGGCCAGCTCCCGGGCTTCGGCCAGCGAAAACGTCATGGGCTTGTCCAGCACCACATCGAAGCCCAGCTCCAGGGCCATTTTGGCGGGTGCGAAGTGCAGGTGGTTGGGCGTTACGATGCTGACGACCTGCACCCGCTCCGAGGCTGGCCGCTGCGCCTCCTGCTCCAGCAGCAGCTGGTACGAATCATAGACACGTTCGGCATCCAAGCCCAGCTCCTGGCCGGTGGTGCGGGAAGTAGCCAGGTTGCTGCTGAAGGCCCCGGCCGTCAGCTCATACAGCCCATCCAGCGCCGCCGCCATGCGGTGCACCGCCCCAATAAAGGAGCCCTGCCCCCCGCCAATCATGCCCAAGCGTAATTTCATGCAGTGCCTGTTGTGTTATTAGGTAATCGGCTGGCCGTCATGCTGAGCATGTGGCGCATCAAGCCAGGGGCCGAAGCATCTCTACCGCTTCGTTGCAACGCTATTGATTAGCCAGAGGTAGAGATGCTTCGACAAGCTCAGCATGACGTTTTCGGGAAACAGAATCAGGTCGTCGCCCAAGCCCGGTCACCCTTTTTATACGGTACGTTGCCGTCGTATTTGCCGGGAACGGGCAGGTAGCGCAGGGCTTTGGTGGCACCAACCTCCGAGGTAAAAAAGCCCAGCAGCGTCAACTCCTTAATCATGCGGAAATAATGGTTGGGCTGCTCCGGGGTCTTAGCCTTCTCATACTGCTTCATCTCGCCATCGAGGGCAGTGAGCAGGGCGGTACGCTGGCTGGCGTTGAGGGCCAGGAAGTCGTTGCCGCCGCTTTTCTTGGCCGCCGCTTCCAGCTTGCTGAAGCCATCAAGAAATATTTTCTGCTCTTCCGGCTTGTAACAGTCACGCACCATCACGGCCATGAAGCCGCCCACGTTGGCAGCCTTGGCGCCGGGCGTTTTGGTAGTGGGCAGGATGGTTTCGCCCACTTCGTTGAGCAGGTTGATTTGCTTGGCATCCAGCACTTCGGCCAGCTTGGCGGGCTTAACAGGAGCGGTTTTCGCTTTAGTGGCGGTGACCTTCTTGTCGGTGTCGGCGGTGCAGCCAGACAGGAAATACTCGGTCCCGATGAGCGTGCCGCCCATGAGGAGGGCTACGCGAGCTACGGCGTCTCTTCTGTTCATGATGGGCGGGATTAGACGTTTTGTTTTTTCAGCTCGCTCACGGCGTGGTCCACGGCGCGGGCCGTGAGGGCCAGGTAGGTGAGCGACGGGTTCTGGCAGGCCGCCGAGGTCATGGCTGCGCCATCGGTTACGTACACGTTGGGGGCGTCCCAGACCTGGTTGTACTGGTTGAGCACCGAGGTTTTCGGGTCGCGGCCCATGCGGGCGGTGCCCATTTCGTGGATACCGCCGCCCAGCGTGTAGCCGTTGTTGTAGGTCTTCACGTTCTTCACGCCAGCCTTTTCCAGCATTTCCTGGGCATCCGCCATCATGTCGATGCGCATTTTCTGCTCGTTGTCGCGGATGCTGGCGTCCATCACCAGCACCGGCAGGCCCCACTTGTCTTTCTGGGTTTTAGAGAGCGAAATCTGGTTGTCGTGGTAGGGCAGGGTTTCGCCGAAGCCCATGATGCCCATCGTCCAGTCGCCGGGCTCGGTCAGCGCGTCCTTGAAGTCGCCGCCGATGCTCATTTCGGCAATGTCGCGGCCCCAGCCCTCGCGGCCGGCGCTGCCCTGGTAGCCGAAGCCCCGGATGTAGTCGCGCTTATCGCCGAACAGGTTGCGGTAGCGGGGCACGTAAATGCCGTTGGCGCGGCGGCCGTACACGTATTTGTCTTCGTAGCCGGGCATTTCGCCGTGGGCACCGGCCCGGAAGTGGTGGTCCATCACGTTGTGGCCCAGCTCGCCGCTGCTGCTGCCCAGGCCGCCGGGCCACACGTCGGTGGCCGAGTTCATCAGCACCCAGGCCGAGTTCAGGGCCGAGGCGTTCAGGAAGATGATTTTGGCGTAGTACTCATAGGTCTGGTTGGTTTCGGCGTCCAGAATTTCCACGCCCTTGGCCCGCTTGGTATCCTTATCATATAGGATGCGCGTGACGATGGAAAACGGCCGTAGCGTGAGGTTGCCGGTGGCCACGGCCGCCGGCAGCGTGGCCGACTGCGTGCTGAAATACGCCCCAAACGGGCAGCCCAGCCAGCACTTGTTGCGGTACTGGCAGCTGACGCGGTTGTTGTGGTTCTGGGTGATGTTGGCCGTGCGGCCGATGATCATGCGGCGGTGCTCGTAGTGCTTTTTGAGGCGGGCGGCCACATCCTTCTCCACGATGTTCATCTCCATGGGCGGCATAAAGTCGCCGTCGGGCAGTTGGGGCAGGTTTTCGCGCGAGCCGCTGATGCCGGCAAACTTCTCGGCGTGGCTGTACCACGGAGCCAGGTCCTTGTAGCGGATGGGCCAGTCGACGGCAATACCGTCCTTGGCGTTGGCCTCGAAATCGTAGTCGCTCAGCCGGTACGACTGCCGGCCCCACATCAGGGAGCGGCCGCCCACGTGGTAGCCTCGGAACCAGTCGAAGGGCTTGGTTTCCACGTAGGGGCTTTCCTTCTCGTTCACCCAGTAGTCCAGGTTGGTTTCGTTGAGGGTGTAGTCGCGGCTCAGGACCGGGTGGTCCTTGATCATCTGCTCAGTTTTGCCGCCCCGGTGCTCGTATTCCCAGGGGTTCTTGTTGGCATTCACGTAGTCCTTGATGTGCTCGATATTGCGCCCCCGCTCCAGCATGAGGGTCTTCATACCCTTCTCGGTCAGCTCCTTGGCCGCCATGCCGCCCGAAATACCGGATCCAATGACGATGGCGTCATACGTGTTCTTTTCCATAGAATGTGGTGGGATGAGGGTAGGCAGTTGAAGGCAGACTATTTACCAGCACGTCATTCCGAGCGGAGCCGAGGAATCTCGCCAGCGGGTAATCAAATTACGTTGACAACGTCAGCACGCGAGATGCTTCGCTCCGCTCAGCATGACGTTCTTTTGGTAGCTACACCAAGGTGCGCTTGATGTAGCTGATGCTTTGCTGGATGCTGTCGAAGGGGGAGCCGGGCGTCTGGTCCTGCTCCACGAAGAAGTGCTTGAGGCCCGACGTTTTCGCCTGGGCAAAGATGCGCTTGAAGTCGATGGAGCCGTTGCCGACTTCCGTGAAACTGTGCGGCGGCGTCTTGGCCATGTCCTTCACATGCCAGAGCGGGAAGCGGCCGGGATGCTTGCTGAACAGGGCCACCGGGTCGTGGCCGGCCTTGGTGGCCCAGTACAGGTCCAGCTCCATCTTCACCAGGTCCTTATCGGTGCTGAGCAGCACGTCGTAGGGCAGCTTGCCGTCCTGGGCCATAAACTCGAAGTCGTGGTTGTGGTAGCAGAGCTGGATGCCGGCCTTTTTGCACCGCTCACCGGCCTTGTTCAGGCGCTCGGCCAGCAGTTTGTAGTGGTCGAGGCTACCGCGCTCCGACTCGGTTAGCCAGGCGCACACCATGTACTTGATGCCCACTTCGGCCGCGTCGTCCACGGCCTTGTCCCAGCCGTGCAGGATGGTGCCGGCCGTGGGCTGGCCGTTGTTCTGCTGCTCACCCAGCAGATAATGGCTGCTGGGCATCCGCAAACCGGCTTTTTTGAGGGCCTGGGCAAACGCCGCCGGCGTCATGTCATAATACTTCAGGCTACCCGTGTAGGTGGCGCCTTCCACGGTGGTGTAGCCCAGCTTGGCTACTTGCGCCAGCGTGCCCACCGGGTCTTTCTGCATAGCCTCCCGCAGCGTATAGAGCTGCAGCCCGATGTCGGTCTGGCCCTTAGCCAGCAAAGCGGGAGCAGCCAGTACGCCGGCGGAGAGCACGGAAGCGGACTTTACAAAGGCACGTCTGGATAGCATAGTGTCAGGAATGGGATGGGAAACAGAATTGCGTTTTTCCGGGCGGCACCTGCATCTGCGTTCAGGACGGCAGAAAGCAGCAGCTCCAGGGAGCCGTCCGGACTTTACCACTTTCGGGCAGACAGCACACGCGCTGCCTATTACTTGTTGCGAGTAAGTTACAAGTTGTTATTGCTAAACAAAATGCAGCTCGACCGTTAATCCTCCCTGCCAGCCTTCTTTCCTGCGTACAGTAGCGTTACGCCCATATTTCATAGGATAATGAACAAGCATAATTTTTCTCGGAAAACTGAAATACACAGCCCGGCCGGCCGCGCCGGCGGGCTATATTATAAAATATAATTATTGCTGGCTGCGCCCGGTCCGGCCCCTCCCCTGCTACCCGGGCTCCTGCAGATGCGCCACGTCCAGGAAGCTGCGCACCGTGAACATCGAGCCCGAGTAGTGCAGCTGGTACAAACCCAGGTTGCGGTGGTCGAAGGCGTCCATGTAGCGCAGCGGGTAGTTGAGCAGCTGGCACAGCAGCACCCGCATGGCGCGGCCGTGCATGCACACCAGCACCGTTTCCTCCGCCGGCCGCGACTTCAGCAGCTCAATAAACGGGCGCTGGCGGGCGGCCACTTCGTCGGGGCTTTCGCCGCCGGGCAGGCGGGCGGCGGTGTTGCCGGCCGTCCACTGGCGCAGCACGCCGTAGTACTCCTCGTCTTCCTCGGGCGAAATCCGGGTGCCTTCGCGGGTGCCCCAACTGATTTCGTTGAGGGCCACGTGCTGCTCGTGGGGCAGCTGCTGGTCGAGGAAGCCCTGCACCGACTGGTGGGTGCGGCGCAGCGCCGAGGTATACACCCGGTCGAAGGGCAGGTGGGCGTAGGCCGCGTGGAAGCGCCCGGCCTGCTGGTGGCCGGTGGCGTTGAGGCTGGAGTCGATGCCGCTGCCCTGCACGATGCCGCGCACGTTGAAGTCGGTCTGGCCGTGCCGAATGAGGTATATTTTTTTGACGCTCACTTTCCCGCTAGCTTTGCTGTTTATGGGGTCAAAAGTAGCCTTTCAGGCCCCGAAATCCGCATCCGCGTCCTATTTCCCCTCGCTAATGAATTCCGAACGCCTTTCCTCCGACCTGGCTCAGCTCAACGCCTTGTGCCGCAACACGCTGGGCGAGCAACTGGGGATTGAAATAACAGCCGTGGGAGAGCGGAGCCTCACCGGCCGCATGCCCGTCGACCGCCGCACGCACCAGCCCATGGGCCTGTTGCACGGCGGCGCCTCCGTGGCGCTGGCCGAAACGCTGGGCAGCATTGGGGCGCAACTGCAGGTAGACGTACGCACAAAAGCGTGTGTCGGGCTGGAAATCAACGCCAACCACCTCAAAGGCGTGCATTCGGGCTACGTGGTGGGCCACGCCACGGCCCTGCACGTGGGCCGCAGCACGCAGGTGTGGGAAATCCGCATCACGCACGAAGAAACCGGCGTGCTGGTGTGCGTCAGCCGCATTACCATGGCCGTCATCGACCTGCCGGGCGGCCCCCAAAACCCGGCCGCGTGAGCAGCCTGCAGCGCCTTTCCTGGCACCCCGACTTGGCCCCAGCCGCCCGCCAACGCCAGTTGGTGGCGCTGGCGCTAAGCAGCGGGCGGCCCGTGGCGCTGTGGCGGCTGCCGGGCGCCGCGCACGCCCAACTATGCCTGAGTTTGCGGGTAGAAGCGGCCTATGTGGGGCTGCCACCCGCGCTGGAGCCTACCGCACCGGCCGGTTTCGCCTTCTTCCCCTTCCAGGATTCCGACCACAACCCGCCGCTGTTTCTGCCGGCTGACCTGTTTTTTGATCTGGCCCAGCCCGACGAAATCCAGGTCAGCAGCACGGCGGCGGCGCGGCTGCCAGCTCTGCGGCAGCAGTTTATGGCGCTGGCCCCGGCGGCCGCTTTGCCCTGGCACGTGAGCCCGCAGCCCGCCCCGGCGGCGGCCTCGCAGCCTGAGTATGAGGCGCTGGTGACAGCCGGCGTGGCGGCCATCACCAGCGGACAGGTGCAGAAAGTGGTGAGCAGCCGGGCCGTGCGGCGGGAGCTGCCGGCGGGGTTTGATGCTCTGCAGGCCTTCGAGGAGCTGCAGGCGCGCTACCCCAACGCCTTTGTCTCGGTGGTGAGTGCGCCGGGCGTGGGCACCTGGCTGGGCGCGACGCCCGAGGTGCTGGCCGAAGTGGGGGCCGACGGCATATTCCGGACGATGGCGCTGGCCGGCACGCAGCCGCTGCTGCCGGGGCATCGGCCCAGCGAGGCTATCTGGCGGCAGAAGGAAATCGAGGAACAGGCCCTGGTGGCGCGCTACATCGTCAACTGCTTCAAGCAGCTGCGGCTGCGCGAGTACCAGGAAACCGGCCCGCGCACCGTGGCCGCCGGTGAGGTGCTGCACCTGCGCACCGACTTTGCCGTGGACCTGCGCAAGGTGCCGTTTGCCACGCTGGGCACCGATATGCTGCGGCTGCTGCACCCTACGTCGGCCGTGGGCGGCATGCCCCGGCAGGCAGCTCTCGACTTCATTGCCCGCCACGAAGGCTACGACCGGGCCTACTACAGCGGCTTTCTGGGCCCCGTAAACCTGCCCGACGCCGGCGTGGCCCGCCTCTACGTGAACCTGCGCTGCCTGCAGCTGCGGCCCACCGAGGCCATCCTCTACGCCGGCACCGGCCTCACCGTCGACTCCGACCCAGCCCGCGAGTGGCAGGAAACCGAACTAAAGCTGCGCACCGTAGGCGCTATTCTGAAGTAACGCCAAGCTCCAGCTTGGTGACTCGTTGAACGTCTCGGCCCGTCAGCTGTTCAACGCACACCGTTCACCGACTCACCAGGCTGGAGCCTGGTGTTACTGACTATGCAAGCCGTCCATAACATCCCCGAAATCTGCGCGCAGCTGGGCATCACCGACGTGGTACTCTCGCCGGGCAGCCGGTGCGCGCCGCTCACCATTGCCTTTGCGCGCCACCCGGGTATTGCGGTACGCACGGTACCCGATGAGCGGGCGGCGGCCTTTATTGCCCTGGGTCTGGCGCAGGCGCAGCGGCGGGCGGTGGCGCTGGTGTGCACCTCCGGCACGGCCGGCCTCAACTATGCGCCCGCCGTAGCCGAGGCCTACTTTCAGCAGATTCCGCTGGTGCTGTTCACGGCCGACCGGCCACCGGAATGGATTGATCAGCTTGATGGCCAGACCATCCGGCAAACCGACCTGTACGGAGCCCACGCCAAAGGCTCGTTCACGTTTCCGGCCGACACCGCGCACGCCGATGCCCAGTGGCACGCCACGCGGATTGTGAGCGAGGCAATTGGGCTGGCGCAGCAGTTTCCGGCCGGGCCGGTGCAGGTGAATGTGCCGCTGCGGGAGCCGTTCTATCCTAAGCAGGGCGAGGAGTTGCAGTTTGGCCCGGTGAAGGTGACGCGCGAGCTGCCCGGCCGTCCCCAGCTGCCGGCCGCCGTGCTACACGAGTTGCGCGACGCCGTCCAGCGCACCAGCCGCGTGCTGGTGGTAGCCGGCCAGCACCCCGCCGACACCGAGCTGCTGCTGGCGCTGCAGCAGTTTGCCGCCACCCACCACGTGCCCGTCGTCGGCGACCTGATTGCCAACCTGCACCTGCCCGCTGCCGCCGGCTACGACCAGCGCCTGCGCCCGCTGGGCCGCCAGGACGTGTTTATGGCCGTGCCGGAGCCGGGCCTGAAAGAAGCCCTGAAGCCGGAGCTGCTCATCACCTTCGGCCAGTCGCTGATTTCCAAGGCCCTCAAGCTCTACCTGCGCAACGCCAAGCCGGCCCAGCATTGGCACATCCAGCCCGCCGGCGCCGTAGCCGACACGTTCCAGTCGCTGACCAAAGTGGTGCGGATGGAGCCGGTGGATTTTTTTGCAGCGCTGAGTGAAGTCAGTGTACATCCGCACGAAACCGCTCACCAAGAACAGGCTACTCGTTCGATTCCAGTTGGACCCACCACAAACGTGAAGCCGCAGGGATTCGAACCGTCTGCGTCATCCATCATTGCCAGAGCCGACGCCACCCGCGTAGCCTCACGCCCGCAGCCGCTAGGCGAGCCGGTGCGGCTGAGCTGGCCCACGCCGGACGCCGACCCGGCCAAAGCAGCGTACCTCAAGCCCTGGCTGGCCGCCGAAAGCTGGGCCACGAACTTCCTGCAGGACTTCATACAGCAGCCCAACCAGCCGTTCAACGAATTCACGGCCATCTACCACGCCCTGCAGCACCTCCCCGACCGCACAGCGCTGCACCTGGCCAACAGCATGGCCGTGCGCTACGCCAACATCCTGGGGGTGCCGGCCGGCCGCACCGTGGAAATATTCGCCAACCGCGGCACCAGCGGCATCGATGGCTGCACCAGCACGGCCGTGGGCGCGGCCCTGGCCCAGCCCGGCCGGCCGGTGGTGCTGCTCACCGGCGACGTGGCCTTCTTCTATGACCGCAACGCTTTCTGGCACAACTACCCTATGCCCAATCTGCGCGTGGTGCTGCTCAACAACCACGCGGGCGGCATTTTCCGGCTCATCGACGGGCCCCGCCAGCAGCCCGAGCTGGAGGAGTTCTTCGAGACGCGGCAGCCGCTGCGCGCCGAGAATACGGCCCGGGATTTTGGGCTGCGCTATTTCGCCGTTTCCACATTTGCTGAACTAGAGTCGGCGTTACCGGTTTTCTTTGCAGCCGAAACCGGCGCGGCGCTGCTCGAAATCACCACCGACAGCGCCACCAACGCCGACTTTTTTGAACACTACCGGGCCTTGGTCCGCACTTCTTTTTCCTCGTGAACGACACTGCGAAACACTGCGTCAACACTGCGAAACACTGCGAGAAATAGCATACAACGACTTTTCTCGCAGTGTTTCGCAGTGTTGACGCAGTGTTTCGCGGTGTTCTAAACCAGTTCTTTCTATGTCAGAACAACTCACTTGGACTCCGATCAAGGAGTTCCGCGAAATCCTCTTCACCCAGCACGGAGGCATCGCCAAAATCAGCATCAACCGCCCGCAGGTCCACAATGCCTTCACGCCGCTCACGGTGCAGGAGATGATTGAGGCCATGCGCATCTGCCAGGACCGCACCGATATCGGCGTCATCATCCTCACGGGTGAGGGTGGCAAGGCCTTTTGCTCGGGCGGCGACCAGAGCGTGCGCGGCCACGGCGGCTACGTGGGCGAGGACACCGTGCCCCGCCTGAACGTGCTGGAGCTCCAGAAAATCATCCGCTCCATCCCGAAGCCGGTGGTGGCTATGGTGGCCGGCTGGGCCATCGGGGGCGGCCACGTGCTGCACGTAGTCTGCGACCTAAGCATAGCCGCCGAAAACGCCCGTTTCGGCCAGACCGGCCCGAACGTGGGTTCGTTCGACGGCGGCTTCGGTGCCTCCTACCTCGCCCGCGTGGTGGGCCAGAAGAAGGCCCGCGAAATCTGGTTCCTCTGCGACCAGTACGACGCGCAGGAAGCCCTCGACATGGGCCTCGTGAACAAAGTGGTGCCGCTGGACAAGCTGGAGGAAACCACCGTGGCTTGGTGCCACAAAATCCTACAGAAAAGCCCGCTGGCGCTGCGCATGCTCAAATCCAGCTTCAACGCTGAGCTCGACGGGCAGGCTGGCATTCAGGAGCTGGCCGGCAACGCCACACTGCTCTATTATCTCTCCGAGGAAGCCAAGGAAGGCCGCAACGCCTTCATCGAGAAGCGCCAGCCCGACTTCTCGAAGTACCCCAAGTTCCCGTAACGGCGGCGCTCCATCAACGAGTAGCAAACGGCCTGCCCCATCGTTGGGGCAGGCCGTTTTTATTCTGCATAGTGGCTTATCAAGCGCTGTACAGCAGTTTTAGGATACGGCAGCGCTATATTGAGCCGCGGCGACGGCCAGGGCTGCCTGCAACACAGTTCGTCGTCTTAACCTCATTTTTCCGCAATGGCTGACTATCAGGTAAAATCACATTCTACCCGCACTTTCACACTACGGGAAGCAGACGCCGTACTGGGCGAGCTGACGTACACCGAGTGGTTTTCTTTTAAAGCGCTGCTAAATCTGAGCGACAGCCCGCCTCTGCAAATCGAGCCGAAGGGTTTCTGGGGCACCACCATCGAGCTGAAAGAGCAGGGTGAAGTACTACTGAGCTTCAAGATGCACTGGAACGGCAATATTCTGCTGAAGTCCCGGATGGGCGGCGTGAACCAGACCTTCGTTCTGAAAAGCCGCTCGCTGCTGAAAAACGAGTACGTTTTGCTGAACAAAGCCGATCAACAACTCCTACTGATCCGGCCCGACTTCAGATGGAACAGCGCCAACTACGACTACACTATCAGCAGCAACGAGGATTTTGAAGCGCTGGCTGCCAAGCATGTGCTCTTGCTGATTGCCGTTCATTGCACCAACTATTACCTGACGATGATGACGTCAACCGTCCTTCTCTCGGCATAACCGCTTCTCACATAGTGGCTGAACACTTTTGGACTGCTGTTGTGAAATAGCCGCAGAAAATACGGACGCTTGCCGCGCTTAATGCCTATCTTTCTCAACAGGCCTCATTTCCCTTCCACAATGAAAAACGTCCTCCCTTTGCTGCTCTCGCTGCTTTTGCTGCTGGCCACTTCACCTGAGCTACGCGCCCAATCGGTATCAGGCCCAACTTCGAGCATGGCTGCTCCTAACCCAGCCGTACCGGTGTTGCAGGTGGATGCGTCCTGTGGCCAATGCCGGTTTGGACTGAAGGGCAAAGACTGCGACTTGGCTATCCGCATGGATGGGAAGGCATATTTTGTAGATGGCACCACCATCGACTCGCACGGCGACGCGCATGCCGATAACGGCTTCTGCAACACGGTGCGCAAAGCCGAAGTGCAAGGCTCAGTGGTTGACAACCGGTTTAAAGCAACTTACTTCCGTCTTCTACCAGAGCCCACGAAGTCCAAGTAGACACCGCAGCTGCCTGAAGGATATTTAGAGAACTATTGGCAGCAGTCTGTCCTGCCTTCAGCATAAGCTTGCTGAAGCATTTCTATCGTTTTAGATAAGCGTACTGCGCGTCTTGCTACGGTTGCTCGCAGGCCTCAGAATATCGACCCATAGGCTTCGCAGCCGCTGCACCAGCCGAAGAAGTCGCGCAGCCGGGCATCCTTTTCCTGCCGCTTGCGCTGTTTGCGGGCTTCGCGCAAGGCGCGGGTACCGGTTTTGGTAGCGTCGAGGTAGTGGCGCAGCGTGATGCAGCGTCGGAGCACGACGGTTTTGACCAGGGCAAACGGGTTGGGGGCGGCAGTGGTCATGGCAGAAGCAAAAAGTATAAGCCTGCCACTTAATATACCTTTTTTTCTGGTCTGCAACCAGGCGCGCAGCATAATTCCTCGCACACCTCAGGGAGTTTTGCGGGCAATGGTGGTTGTGTTCGGGCGCGGTGGGCAGCCACTGTAGCGGCCCGCAGCCCACGCCGGAAGCTTGCCCCGGCACTTTGCACCCGGCAAGGTGCCAGTCCCTGCCCGCGCTACACTATGAACAACCCCGATTTTCACCTGGCCATCCAGCGCATTAGGCGGCTACACTGGCTGCATTTCCCGGCGCAGGCTCTGCTGATGGCCGCCGTGGTGCTGGCCGCCGGCCGGCAGCTAAGCCCGGCCGGGGCCGGCCCCGAGCCCCGACTGGCCACCTGGCCCGCGCTACTGGGTTTGGGCGTGCTGCTGCCAATGGTAGCCGCGCTACTTTATGCCACGGCCCGCCGGCTCCGCCCTAACCTGCGCCGGCTGGCCGAAGAAAATCTGCGCATCTACAAAAGCCGCCTGATTTTGCGCAACAGTCTGCTGAATTTGCTAAGCTTGCCGCTGCTTATCGGCTATTCCCTGACCCGCACCTGGTGGCAGCTGGCCAGCGCCGGGCTATTGGTGCTGGTCTTGTGCCTGGCTACGGCTCCTTCCGCCAAGAAATACCAACGCTGGCTGCTACGCTGATGCTGCCAAGGCCTTTTTCCTCTATGAATACTTCCGCTACCTCCGCCGACCTGCTTCTGCCCGATTCTCTCCTGCTCAACGGCCGCGAGTTCCGCTACGCCGATATTCAGCAGTATCCGGCCAACTCGCCGCAGGACCTGAACGGCTACGAGGCCCGCGTACTGGACTTTGTGCGGCAGTGGCTGAACGGCGCCCAGGAGTTCGGCCTGCGTACCTCAGGCTCCACGGGCAAGCCCCAGCTGGTGCAGATGAAGCGGCGGCAGCTGGAAGCCTCGGCCCGCCGCACCGGCGACTACTTCGACCTAGGCCCCGGCGACCGGCTGCTGGTGTGCCTGAACTGCGAGTTTGTGGGCGGCCTGATGATGCTGGTGCGCGGCCTGGAGCGGCGCATGCACCTGACCATCGTGGAGCCCCACGCCGACCCGCTGGCGCTGGTGCCAGCCGGCGCCGAGTTCGACTTCACCTCCTTCGTGCCGCTGCAGCTGCGCACCGTGCTCGATGCCGGCCACGCCCCGCGCCTCAACCGCATGAAAGGCATTCTGGTGGGCGGCGCGGCCGTGGAGCGCAGCCTCGAAACCGAAATCCGGAAGCTAAAAGTGCCGGTGTACGTGACGTACGGCATGACCGAAACCGCCTCGCACATTGCCCTGCGCCGCCTCAACGGCCCCGACGTGCAGACCACTTACCGCGTGCTGCCCGGCATCCACGTCGGGCAGGATGCGCGCGGCTGCCTCACCGCCCGCGCCGACGTCACCCTCGACCAGCTCATCATCACCAACGACCGGATAACGCTTTCCGACGACGGCCACCGCTTTGAGTGGCTGGGCCGCGCCGACTTCGTGATTAACAGCGGCGGCGTGAAGGTGCAGGCCGAGAAGGTGGAACTGGTGCTGGAAGTGGCCCTCACGGAGCTGGGGCTGGGCCGCCGCGCCTTCGTGGCCGGCCGCCCCGACCCGCGCCTGGGCGAGCAGGTAACGGCGTTTCTGGAAGGCGCGGCCCTGCGCCCGCAGCAGCAGCAGCAGCTTCTGGCCCTGCTCAGCCAGCGCCTCGACAAGTACGAAGTGCCCCGCGACATGGTGTACGTGCCGCAGTTCCGCACCACCGCCTCGGGCAAGCTCGACCGGCTGAGTACCGTCCGCGGCCTCGCGCCCGCGCCGGGTGTGGGCGGCCGGTAGCGGGCTAGCGCCAATATTAATTATGTGAAATTATCCGTTGATTTGTGCAAGTTCCTATTCTGCACCCAATCAATGAAGCGTACCCAAGTTTCCGTAGCGGCCTTGTTGCTGGCCAGCCAGTTGGTGGGCGGCTGTGCCACCACAGCCAGCACCACCACTACCCCTACCACTGCCGTCGGCAATGCTACCACCGAGGCCGTCAGCCAGCTGGGCGCGGCCGCTGCGGTGGCGCCGGTTGCGCCGGCTCCGGCTGCCGTGCCGGCCGCCCCACCGTTTCAGGTGGTAGCCGAGCAGTTTGCCGATCTGCGCGTGCTGCGCTATCAGGTGCCCGGCTTCGAGACGCTGGAAGCCCAACAGAAAGAGCTGCTTTACTACCTGTATGAAGCGGCGCTGAGCGGACGCGAAATCATCTACGACCAAAACTACCGCCACAACCTGCGGGTGTTGCGCACATTGCAGGCCCTGTGGACCGCCAATGAGCAGCGCCGCACCGCCAGCACCAACCCGCGCGAGCTGGACCAGGCCACCAAGTTTGCCACCTACGCCAAGCGCGTGTGGTTCTCGAACGGCATCCACCACCACTACAGCACCCGCAAGATGCTGCCCGAGTGCACGCCGGCTTACTTCCGGGAGCTGATTTTTGCCGTCGATGCCAAGCAGCTGCCACTGGAGCCCAATGAGAGCGTCACGAAGTTTCTGGGTTCGATGACGACCATTCTGTTCGACCCCGCGGTGGCGCCCAAGCGCGTCAACCAGGAGGCTGGTAAAGACCTGGTAAAGACCTCTGCCATGAACTTCTACCAGGGCGTGAGCCAAGCCGAGGTGGAAGCCTACTACAAGCGCAAAATCAACCCCCAGGACCCGCAGCCCATATCCTACGGCCTCAACTCGCGCCTCGTGAAAGACAAGCAAGGCCAGCTGCAGGAGCGCAAATGGATGACCGACGGCCTCTACGACAAAGCCCTCTCGCAGGTGGTGTTCTGGCTGAACAAGGCCGTGGCAGTGGCCGAAAACCCCGAGCAGAAGCTGGCCCTGCAGAAGCTGGTGCAGTTCTACCAGACCGGCGACCTGAAGGTATGGGACGAGTACAACATTGCCTGGGTGCACGACACCAAAAGCCGCACCGACGTGGTAAACGGCTTCATTGAAGTCTACGGCGACCCGCTCGGCTACCGCGCCAGCTACGAGTCGGTGGTGTCGTTCAAGGACCTGGAGGCCACCAAGCGTATCCAGGCCATCGGCGACGAGGCCCAGTGGTTCGAGGACAACTCCCCCATCAAGCCCGAGCACAAAAAGCAGAACGTGGTGGGCATCACGGCTAAGGTGATTACGGCCGTGGTGGAAGCCGGCGACGCCGCCCCCGCCACGCCCATCGGCATCAACCTACCCAACGCCACCTGGATTCGCAAAGAGCACGGCTCGAAGTCGGTGAACCTGGGCAACATCGTGGACGCCTACGGCCTGGCCGATGCCGGCGGGATGCTCGACGAGTTTGCTTTCGATGAAGCCGAAATGCAGCGCGCCCGGCAGTTCGCAGGCATGGCCGGCAAGCTCCACACCGACATGCACGAGGTAATCGGGCACGCGTCGGGCCAGATCAACAAGGGCGTGGGCACGCCCAAGGAAACCCTGAAAAGCTACGCCTCAGCGCTGGAAGAAGCCCGCGCCGACCTGGTGGCCCTCTACTATCTGCCCGATGCCAAGCTGGTGCAACTGGGCGTGGTGCCGGCCGGCGGCGAGCTGGCCAAGGCCGAGTACGACAACTACATCCGCAACGGCCTGATGACCCAGCTGGTGCGCCTGCAGCCCGGCGAAACCGTGGAGGAAGCCCACATGCGCAACCGCCAGATGGTGGCCAAGTGGGCTTTCGAGAAAGGCCAGAAAGACAAGGTGATTGAACGCGTGACCCGCGACGGCAAAACCTACTTCCGCGTGAACGACTACGAGAAGCTGCGCGGCCTGTTCGGGCAGCTGCTGCGCGAGCTGCAGCGCATCACCAGCGAGGGCGACTACGCCGCCGGCAAGGCCCTCATCGAAACCTACGGCGTGAAGGTGGACCCCGTGCTGCACAAGGAAGTGTTGGCCCGCTACGCCAAGCTCAACATTGCGCCCTACGCCGGCTTCATTCAGCCCAAGCTGGTGCCAGTGCTGGACGGCGGCAAAATCGTGGATGTGAAAGTGGAATACCCCACCGACTTCGCCCAGCAGATGCTGGAATACGGCCGCAAATACCGCCTGCTCCCGAACTACAACTAGCACGTCCGCCCCAATAGAACGTCATTCTGTAAAGAGAACGTCATGCAGAGGCGCAGCCGAAGCATCTCGCTAGTGTAGTAACTGTCATGCTGAGCTTGTCGAAGCATCTCTACCGCTTCGTTGCAATGCTTTTCATACGAAGCGGTAGAAATGCTTCGACAAGCTCAGCATGACGTTCTTTTTCGAAACGACGTTCTTTTTGCTCTACTCACCAACATCCCCAACCAACCAAACCGCATGAAATACTTCTCCGCACTTTTCCTGCTGCTGATTCTGCTGCTGGCCGCCCCGGCCGCCCGCGCCCAAACCGCCCCCGACGCAGCGCGCTACGAGTACTGCGAGCTACACCTGAAGGGCGCCGACGTATTCGCCGATTTCGGCTACGGCCCCGAGAAGCTGGGCGGCGGCTCGCTCTCCAAAATGGAAGCCGGCAAGCTGCAGGTTTTCGCCACCCACATCAGCGCCCTCAACTACATGGGCTCCCTGGGCTGGGACGTGGTGCAGGTGTACGGCGACATCAACTCGGGCAGCGCCCGCAACAAAGAGCAGTTCTTCATGCTGCGCCGCCTGCGCTCCTCACAAGGCGTAAACGTGAACAAGCAGTAAGCAGACGAATTACCTGTTAAATGGCTGCATTGTTGAATGGCTGGCCGTTCTACTACACTCAGTAGAACGGCCAGCCATTCAACAATGCAGCCATTTATCCATTAAACCGCTACCAGTCGGCGCGGCGCAGGCCCTGCTGGGTGAATAGGCGCTGACGGCCGCGCATTACCTTGTACACGTCGCCGAGGGAGAGCTTGACGCGGCCGTAGAACACCGGGCCGTTGAGCTCGCGCTCCGTAAACTTGTTTACGAACATGGGCTGGCGCCAGCCGGCCCCCGCGCCCAGCGCCAGCCAGCGGTACACCCGCATCTGCCCGGTCAGCGAGGGCTCGGCCAGCCAGATGACTTTCTTGGGCGAGCGAATTACGGCGCCGTCGGGCAGGGCGTAGCGGGCGTAGGTTTTGCCCACGCCCAGCTGCAGCTGGGTGGCGATTTCCCAGCGCGGGTTGCCCAGCACCACATACTCACCGTAGGCGGCCACATAGCGCAGCCGCAGCTCCGAACTGGTAGCGGCCGGCAATTCCGAGGGAATGGGCTGGCGCGACGGGATGCCGTTGCTGAGCAGGTACACGCCCAACCCGGTGCGCAGCCGGCCGCGCCATTCCACGCCCAGCTTCAGGCCCGGAATGGTTACCAGGCGGTGGTTGATGATGGAGTTGCGAATGTCCAGCTGAAACACCGGCCGGCGGTGCGGGTGCCGCACGCTCACCGAGTCGTCGGCGGCGGGAAAAGGGGCGGCGGCGGCCAGCGCGGGCAGGGCCCCGGCGCCGCCGAGCAGCAGCACGCCCAGCGCCCGCGCCCAGTGCCTGAATCCGATTGTATGCAATGCTACCACGGCGCAAAGGTACGGCCCCCGGCCCGCGTGGTTGCCGCCCCGCGCAAATTGCGGGCTCCGCTTCGCCTTGGCGCCGGCGCCGCTTCGCCCCGGCCGGCGGCCGGTTCACCCAGTTTGCGCTTCGGCCCGGGCCTGCCGGCTGGTATCTTCGGAGCATCATCCAAGCCCCACTGCCATGGCACTCACCCCCGACTTTCTGTTTGCCCTCGCCAACCCCGTAGCGCTGCTGGGTTGGGCGCTGCTGGTACTGGCGCCGCGCTGGGGCATCACGCGCCGTCTCGTACTCAGCGGGGCGCTGCCCTTGCTGCTGGCCGTAGCTTATACCCTGCTGATTAGCGGCCACTACCTGGGCCAGCACGCCACGGAAGGTGGCTTCAACTCGCTGGCTGACGTGGCCCTGCTGTTTCGCAACCCCTGGGCACTGCTGGCCGGCTGGGTGCACTACCTGTGCTTCGATCTGAGCATTGGTATCTGGGAAAGCCTGGATGCGCGGCGGCGCGGCGTACCGCACCTGCTGCTGGTGCCGTGCCTGCTGCTCACGTTTCTGTTTGGGCCGATGGGGCTGCTGCTGTATGCGGTGGTGCGGCGCTTCTACGCGGCTCCCGCCACTGCCGCGGCCACTCCCCTTTCTGCTTCCCTTTAACTTTTCTGCGTCATGGCTACTCTTGATTTTTCCCTAAAATCCGATGCCGCTGCCTCAGCCGCTTCCGTTTCGCCGGCCAACTACGCCACCACGTGGCTGCGCGTGCTGCACCGCGTGAATCCAGTGCTGGCCTGGGCCGGCTGGCTGCACGTAGCAATGCTGCTGCTGGCGCTGGCTTTGCTGCCCTTCGACCACCGCCTCGTGACGGGCCTGCCCGTGTGGATCAAGCCGGCCAAGTTTGCTCTTTCGGGCCTGCTCTACCTCTGGACGCTGGGCTGGCTGCTGGCCGATCTGCCGGCGGCGGCCCAACGGTCGGTGCGCCGCATCAGCGGGGGCGTGGCGCTGAGCATGGTGGTGGAAATGGTCTGCATCACGACGCAGGCCGCCCGCGGCACCACCTCCCACTTCAACGGCGCTACACCGCTCGATGGCGCCCTGTTCAGCCTGATGGGCGTGTTCATCATGCTCAATACCGTGCTGACGGTCTGGGCGGTGTACCTGGTGTGGCGGCACCGGCCCCACGGCCCGGCCGGCTACGTGTGGGGCGTGCGCCTGGGGTTGCTGCTATTTCTGCTGGGTAGCCTGCTGGGCGGCATGATGATTCACCTCAACCAGCACACCGTGGGCGCACCCGACGGCGGCCCCGGCCTGCCCGGCCTGGGCTGGAGCACCCGCGCCGGCGACCTGCGCACGGCGCACTTCCTGGGCCTCCACAGCCTGCAGGCATTGCCGCTGCTGGGTTGGTGGATGAGCCGGCACCTGCCGCGCCGCGCTGCGCTCCTGACGTGGCTGGGCGCCGCCGCCTACGCCGGCCTGGTAGTGCTGCTGTTTGCGTTGGCCCTGCAGGGCGTGCCGCTGCTGGCGGTCCGGTAGCCACCTGTTTCGTGTACTTCTCACCTAAACTTCCTCCTGCTCATGGCTGCTTTCCGACTTTCGTTTCACCAGTTGCTGATGGTTTTCGGCCTGCTCCTGCTCACGGCCCCAACCGCCATGGCCCAGCAGCGGGCCAGCCGGCTCACCAACGGCCCCACCACCCTGCTCACCTCCGACTCGGTGCAGCTGTACGTGCAGGTGGCCGGTCAGGGGAAGCCGTGCGTGTTTGTGCACGGCGGGCCGGGAGCCGGCAGCTACTCGTTTGAGAAGCTGGGCGGCAACCGTCTCGAAGACAAGCTGCACCTGATTTACTACGACCAGCGCGGTAGCGGCCGCTCGGCTAGCCCCCGGCGGCCCAACTACAGCATGGCGCGCATGGTGCAGGATTTGGAAGAGCTGCGGCAGCAGCTGGGGCTGGAGCGCTGGGTGCTGATGGCCCACTCGTTTGGGGGCACCATTGCCACGGCCTACGCCACGCAGCACCCGCAGCGGGTGCAGGCGCTGGTGCTGGTGAATGCCGTGCTGAACCCACCGGCTTCGCTGGAAAGCATGGTGCAGTATGGCACCACCCTGCTGCCGCCCGCCGCCCAGCCCAACCCCGGCCTGCCAATGATGCAGCGCGTGGGCATGGTGATGGGCGCACTGCAACAGCAGAAACTGGCCTGGCAGCTGCAGTTTTCCGCCGATTCCCTGGCTGCCCGTGCCAGCCGCGTGAGCCGCAGCGTGCCCGCCAACCCCGATTTCGGCACCCAGGTGTTCAGCGGCCAACTGCCCGACTACGGCCAGGATTTCGTGCCTGCCACCGCCCGGCTCCAAATGCCCGTGCTCAACATCGTGGGCCAGGACGACCGCACCACGGGCGCCGCGCCCGGCACGTTCCGGTTCCCGCAGCAGCAGACGGTGGTGCTGCCCGGCAAGCACAACTCGTTTCTGGAGCAGCCAGCGGCCTTCCGGCAGGCCGTGGTTAGCTTCGTGCAGAAGCTACCGCGCTAACGTAGCTTAGGCGGCGCGGCAGTAGCGCGAACTGTGTAGTTCGCGCTACTGCCGCGCCGTTCAGACGATTCTAACGGCGCGGGGGCGCGAACTACACAGTTCGCGCTACTGCCGCTCACTGAACACCAAACGGATTTCCTGCTGCATGCCGCCACCTGCCGACCGCCCCGCCGCCTACCTGAACGACCGGTGGTTTCTGCTGCTCGGTATCCCGACGCTGGCTCTGCTGGTGCTGCTGCCGCGGGGGCTGTTGCAGGTGCCCTCGGTGCCGGAAGCGCTGGGCGCGTGGGGGGTGTCGCTGGGAATTACCACCACGTTCTGGCTGGCGGGCCGGCAGCTGTGGCGCCTGCTGCTGCGGCGGTTTCCGCGCGTCGAGCAGACGGCACGGCGGCTGTGGTGGCTGGCCCTCATCAACACGTCCATCACGGCAGTTGTAACTCTGGGCATCGGGCTGCTGGCGGCCGGGGCGCAAGGCGGATACCTCACGGGACGCGGCTACCTGTCAGAGTTCGGGCTGAACATGGTGCCCACGGTAGTGGTGCAGCTGATTTATGAGAGCTGGCACCTGTTTCAGCAGTGGAAGCAGAACCTGCGCCGCGCCGAGCAGCTGCAAAGAGCCGGCGTGCAAAGCCAGCTCGAAGCGCTGCAAAGCCAGCTCGACCCGCACTTCCTGTTCAACTCCCTGAACACGCTGTCGGCGCTAGTAGAACCTGAAAACGAGGCCGCGCAGCAGTTTCTGGAGCAGCTCGCCGACGTGTACCGCTACGTGCTTCAGGCCCGCGAAAAACCCACCGTGCCGCTCAGCGAGGAGCTGGAATTCGTGGATACCTACCTGGCCCTGCACAAGACCCGCTTCCGCGACAACCTGCACGTGACAACCACCATTCCGGCCGCGCTGCTGGCCCGGCAGGTGGCGCCGCTGAGTGTGCAGCTGCTCGTGGAAAACGCCCTCAAGCACAACGTGGCTTCGCGGGAGCATCCGCTGGAGCTGCGCATTTGGGCCGATGCCGGGCTGCAGGTTCTGGTGGTGGAAAACACGCTGCGTCCCCGCACGGCCGGCCTCGCGCCCGGCACCGGCACCGGCCTGCGCAACGTGCGCCACCGCTATGAGCTGCTGCAAGCCGCTACGCCGGTAACCGTATCAGCCGACGATGGCTGGTTTCGGGTGCAGCTGCCGTTGTTGATGAGGTGATGAGGTGATGAGGTGATGAGGTGACAAAGGAAGAACGTCATTCTGAGCGGAGGCGCAGCCACAGTTGAAGAATCTCTACCGCTTCAGTAGTTTGCCATTCCAACGTCAGCACGCGAGATTCTTCGACTTCGCCTCCGGCTCCGCTCAGAATGACGTTTCCTCTTACCCCCTTCACCTGTCACCCCCAGCAAATGACCGTTCTGCTGCTTGAAGACGAATATCCGGCCGCAGAGCGGCTGCAGCGGCAACTGCTGCAGGCTGCGCCCGAGGCGCAGGTGCTGGCCGTGCTCGACAGCGTGGCGGCGACCTTACAGTGGCTGGATAACAACCCCACGCCCGACCTGATTCTGAGCGACATTCAACTGGCCGACGGCCTGAGCCTGGAGATATTCGAGCAGGCCGTGGTGCGCAGCCCGGTCATCTTCACTACCGCCTACGACGCCTACGCCATCCGGGCGTTCCGGGCCAATAGCGTGGATTATCTGCTGAAGCCGGTGAAGCTGCTGGAGCTGCAGGCGGCCCTGGCCAAGCTGCGCGAGTGGCGCACGCCGGCCGCCGCGCCAACCCAGCCGGCCCAGCGCCTGGAGCACCTCCTCGACAGCCTGCCGCGCCCCGAACGGCCCTACAAAACCCGGTTTCTGGTGCGCCACGGCGAGCAGCTGCTGCCGCTGCCCGCCGCCCAGGTGGCCTGGTTCCAGAGCCGCCACGAAACCACTACCCTTGTGGCGCAGGACGGCCGCCGCTTCGTGGTCGACTACACGCTGGAGCAGTTGGAAAGCCTACTCGACCCGCGCCAGTTTTTCCGCCTCAACCGCCAGTTTCTGGCCCAGCTGCCCGCCGTGCAGCGCCTGCACCCACATTTCAACGGCAAGCTGCTGCTGGAGCTGCACCCCGCCCCCAGCGAAGAGGTGCTGGTGAGCCGTGAGAAGGCCAGTGCGCTGAAGCAATGGCTGGAAGGCTGAGTGGATTGTCATTGCGAGGCCGAAGGCCGTGGCAATCCTTCCTCTCGTGGCAGACACTGTCCTTACAGCAAAGCCCTCCGGTGTTAGTGTACTACACTACTGTCGGAGTGCTTTCTGCTAAGGGCTGCTCCAAGCATAGAAAGTAAAGATTGACACCGCTTGATGCGCGGAATGTCGTACCTCCTCGCAATGACAGTCAATCTACCTATCCAGCCAGGCCTTGAACGTGCTTACTTTTTCGCGGCTTACCAGCACGGTGTCGTTGTCGGGTGGAGTGGGCTTGAGCACGGTTTGCAGGCGGGAGTTGGTGTAGTGGATGATGTCGTGGATGGCGTCGGCGTGGGCCAGGTAGGCGCGGTTGAGGCGGAAGAATTCCAGCGGATCGAGCAGGCCTTCGAGCTGCTCCAGGGTGTAGTCGACCACGAAGCGGCGGCCTTCGCGGGTGTGCAGCAGGGTCACCTTTTCCAGGCTGGCGAAGTAGGCAATCTGCTCCACCGGAATGGCCTTGAGGTGCTCGCCCACCCGCACCACGAAGCGCGTTTTGTACTCCTTGGCGGGCTGGGTTTGCTGCAGCACCCGCGCCAGCAGCGCCGCATCCAGCGGCGGCGTGGCGGCCTCGCGCTGGCGGTGCAGCTTGGCCAGGGCGGCCGTCAGCTCGTCGGCATCAATGGGCTTGAGCAGATAATCCACGCTGTTCACTTTGAAGGCCCGCAGCGCGTACTTGTCGTAGGCGGTGGTGAAGACCACCGGGCAACGGATTTCCAGCCGCTCGAACAGCTCGAAGCTGAGCCCGTCGGCCAGATGGATGTCCAGAAACAGCACGTCGGGCGCGGGCTGCACGGTGCGCAGCAGCGCCTCGGCCTCCGCCACCGACTCGGCCGTACCCACCACTTCCACGGGCTGGGCTTGCTTGTTGAGAAGCCCAATCAGGCGGTTGGCCGCCAGCGGCTCATCTTCGATAATCAGGGCGCGTAGGGGTGTTGGCATAGGCGAAAGTAACACCAAGCTCCAGCTTGGTGCGTCGTTGGAGAAGTGGGGTTTGGCGCGGTCCAGGCACTGCCGGACAGTAGCGCGAACTTTGCAGTTCGCGCCTTCGCGCCGTCCGGGAGGTTATAACGGCGCGGGGACGCGAACTACAGAGTTCACGCTACTGCGCTACTGGCCGCGCTACGTCAGCTCCAGCAGCGGCAGCGTCACGACGAACTCGGTGTCGGTTTTCTCGATCAGCACGGGTTGGCCAGACAGGAACTGGTAGCGGGCCTGCAGGTTGGCCAGGCCCAGGCCCGTCGATTCGCCGTCGGGCACGCGGCGGTAGCGCAGGGCGTTGCGCACCACCAGCTGCCGGGCGGCCACGTCCAGTGTGAGGCTGAGGCGCAGCGGGTCGTGCCGGGAGGTGGCGTTGTGCTTGAGGGCGTTTTCGAGCAGCAGCTGCACGGCCAGCGGCGGTACCAGCAGCGTGTCCAGGTCGGCGGCGGGCGGCAGCCTGATGTCTACCTGCAGGCCCTCGCCGAGGCGGGTTTGCTGCAGGTACACGTACGATTCCACAAACCGCATTTCCTCGCGCAGCGGCACCACTTCCTGCTCCTGCGAGTCGAGCACGTAGCGGTAGACCTGGGCCAGCTGCCGCACGAAGCGCGTGGCGCGGGCCGGGTCGTGGTCTTCGATGAGCGAGGTGAGGGCGTTCAGCGAGTTGAACAGAAAGTGCGGGTCCACCTGCCGGCGCAGCGAGTCGAGGCGGGCTACGGCGGTTTCTTTTTCGAGACGTTCGGCGCGCACGGCGGCTTCGCGCCATTGCAGAAAAAACGCCCGGCTGTGGTTGAACAGGGAGATGATAACCGTGATAATCAGCGGCACCAGAATCTGCCAGTACATGTCGGCCGACCATAGCCGCTCCAGCGGCTTGTGCAGCAACTGCAGCAGCACGGCATTCATGAGCACAATCACCAGCACCGAGCCGCCCAACGACACGGCCAGCGTCAGCAGCAGGCGGCGCAGGGGCTGCGTCGTCCAGGCGTAGCGGCGGTTCAGCCACTCCACCACGTAGCCGTTCGTGATCCACAGGCCGGTGCTGTACATCACGGTGTAGCCGTAGGTGATGGCAAACGCCCGCCCGTTGTGCAGGGCCTGCGGATTCACCAGCAGGCTGATGACCACGGCCATGAGCAGAATAATCCGCAGGGCCCGGCCCACCGAGCGCAATGAGTTGGGCGCACGAAACACGGGGGTCATCGAGGGCAGCGGAGAGTCGGGAGGGGCCACGGCAGCAGGCAGGGAAGTTTGCATCAAAGTAAAGGAATAAGGGTAGAAAGCGTTAAACAGCCGTCATGCAGAGCGAAGCATAACGGCTGTTTATCCAAGCGCCGGCTTACTTCACCGAGGCCGTTTCGTAGGCTTTCAGGCGGCCCAGCAGCTGCCGCTCGCCCCAGCTGGGGGCCGTGGTGGAGGCCGGCGTGAAGGCGGCGTAGCGCTTTCTGGCTTCCTCATACAGCGGCTTGGCTACGTCGGCGCCGCCCCCGAACATGGCGGGCGTGTAGTACACATTGTTGGCCTGCACCAGGTAGATGCGCGGGTTGGCGGCGTTCAGCTTCTTGGCCTGCTCCAGGGTTTGCGTCACCATGCCCGAGTACTTCATGGAGCGCGGCATCGGCGACACGCCCAGGCGGGCCTGGTAGATGTAGGCCTGCAGCACCAGCAGCTCCGACTCGTCGCCGCCCAGCTTGCGGGCCTGCGCCAGGGCGGCTTCGGCCTGGTCGAGGTACTTGTCTTTGGTGTCGCCATCTTCTTTGCTCTGGAAGCAGGTGATAAGGCGGGCGTAGGCCTGGTAGTAGCGGGGCAGCCAGTCTTTGCCGTTGACGGCGGCGGCGCGCTCCAGCTTGGCATCCACCTGCTTGAGCTGGGCCACGTCGCCGGTGCTCATCAGCTCCTTGATGGTCGCCATCATCATGTCGGTGTAGGGGTCGGTGGCAGCGGCGGTAGTGGTAGCAGCAGCGGGCTTGGCGGCGGGCACCGCTTGAGCAGTGGCGGCGAAGGAAGCGGCAACGAGGGCGAGGGTGAACAGGTGCTTTTTCATGACAGGAAAATGGTTTGTGGTGGTTGAGTGATTCAAAGGTGGGCGGCCCGGGGCGGCCCTGAAACTTGCCGTTACCGAAGCGTCAGATTTGGCGGATGAAGCGTCGGCTGGAAACCCTCTAGCTTTAGTCGCCTCATCCCCCCGGCCCCCTTCTCCCGTGGAGAAGGGGGAGCCTGGCGACTTTGCAGCACTGAATTTTAGTGCTAGTCCCCCCTCTCCACGGGAGAGGGGGCTAGGGGGTGAGGCGACTAGAGCTAGAGTTCCAACTACTCCGGCCGCTCGTTCACGTCGCCGGGGCTTTTCTTGTTGATGGAGATGAACACGCCCACGAACAGCATGCGCGGGGCCGTGGGCGTGATGGCCACGCGGCGGTATTGGCCGGTGGCGGCGTCGGGCGTGGTGGCGTAGCGGTAGCCGAAGACGTTGGGGCGGGCCAGCACGTTGGAGGCCGACACGTGCACGATGGTGAACTGGCCAAACAAGCGCGTGAGGTAGCTGGCGTTCAGGCTAAGGTCCTGGTAAGTGGGCAGCACGCCCTGGTTGTAGCCTTCCCGGTTGAGGTCGTGGTAGCGGCGGGAACTGCCGTAGCTCCAGGTGGCTCCGAAGAGCGTGTTCAGCTTGGGCACCCAGTATTTGCCCACCACCGACACATTGTGGCGCGAGGCAAACGTGGGCACGGCCGACACAGGGTCCTGGCGGTATTGGCGGCGGGTATCGAGCAAACCGTAGCTCACCCAGTACTCCAGATTCTTCACGGTTTTCCGGTCGCGCCACAGCACGTCGAAGCCGCGGGCGTAACCGGTGCCGTCGTTGGAGTAGGCGGCGGGGTTGCGGGGGTTGCGGCCGTCGAAGCGGGTGAGGTGGGCGTAGGTTTTGTGATAGGCTTCGGTTTGCAGCAGGCGGCCGTTGTGGTTGTACTGGTAGGTGAGCACGGCATGCTGCGCCTCCTCGAAGCGCAGCGCCGGCTGCACCAGCAGCAGGGCGTTGTCGGGCGTCTGGTAGAAGCGGCCGTACGCGCCCGACACGGAGCTGTGCTCGGTGGTCTGGTAAGCCAGCGCCAAACGCGGCGCGGCATTAGCCAGCCCAAGCAGCGCCGAGTACTCGGCCCGCCCGCCGGCCCGCCCGGCCAGCCGGTCCGTCAGCTGGAAGTCGGTTTCCACGAAGGCGGCCGTGCGCTGCTCCGTGAAGCTGGTTTGAAAGCTGATAGGCTCCGTGGCCTGCAGCTGATAGGTTTGCGTCACGCGCTGGCCCACGCCTTCCACGCCCAGCTTCAGGTTCCAGCGGGTGCCCACCGAGTCGTTGGTGAGCACCACGCGGCCTACCACGGCCTGTTCCAGCGTGCGCAAACGCAGCGTGTCGGGCTGCAGGTCTTTGTCGTCGCGCGAGAGGGCCACACCGGTCTGCAGGCTCCAGCCGTGGCGCAGGGGGCTGCGGAAAGTGGTGTTGAGGTAGCCGTTGCGGTTTTGCAGCGCTATCTGCTGGCGGCCGGCGGCCTCGGGGCTGGGCTGCCCGATAGTGAGGCGCTGCCCGCTCCAGGTGCCGTAGGCTTTCAGCATGCCGGCCTGGCCGGTACGGTGGCTGAGCTTCACGGAGCCGCTGCCGCCGCGCGGGGCCTGCACCCAGTCTACGTTCTGCGGCAGCAAGCCCATGTAGGGCGTCAGGTTGGTGTAGTCGCCCGACACGTCCAGCGAAGTCCGCTCCCAGCGCTTGGTGCGCGAGGCCCCCACGAACACCGACGACACCGACACGCCGGTTTGCGTTTCAGCGGCCAAATCGGTGGAGTTCAGCTGCAGCACCCCCGACAGCGCCTGCCCATATAGCGCCGAGTAGCCGCCGGTGCTAAACACCGTGCCCCGGAACAGCGTGGGCGCAAACCGCCCCCGGGCCGGCACCGCGGGCACCGAGCCGGCGTAGAAGTTCTGTACCAGCAGCCCGTCGAGGTACACTTTGGTCTCGTTGGCGGCCCCGCCGCGCACAAACAGCTGGCCCTCCTCCCCTACTTTAGTGGTGCCGGGCAGCGTGTTGAGGGCGCCCGCCACGTCGGCGAGGGCACCGGCGGTGGTTTGCACGTCGCGGGTGTTGAGGGCGGCGCTGCGGTGCTCGTCGCTGGCCTCGAAGGCGCCGGCCGTCACCACCACCGAGCCCAGCGCGTGCGGGGTGCCTTTCATCTTCAGGGTGAGCCGTAGCGGCTGCCCGCTGAGCGCCACGGGCAGTTCCTGGGGCTGGTATCCCAGCAAGCTCAATACCAGCACGGCCGCCCCGGTCTGCCGGGTCTCAAACCGAAACGCGCCCACC
Source organism: Hymenobacter canadensis (assembly GCF_027359925.1). Lineage (NCBI taxonomy): Bacteria > Pseudomonadati > Bacteroidota > Cytophagia > Cytophagales > Hymenobacteraceae > Hymenobacter > Hymenobacter canadensis. Next base: position 2,102,235 of record NZ_CP114767.1, read on the forward strand.
GAGTCGGTGCTGGCGCCATCGAAGGTGCCGCGCAAAAACACGTTCACGCCCGGCAGCACGCCCCCCGCCGCGTCGCGGACGGTGCCAGAAAGCGTGGTGGCAGACTGAGCCAGCGAAGGCAGTCCGGAGGCGAGGAGCAGCAGCAGCGAGAGTAGCAGACGTTTCATGGGGGTAGCGGCGAAGTGATGCTCAAAAGTGAGCACCCGCCGCAGCCCAGGAAACTTGCCGTTACCGAAGCGTCGGATTAGGAGGATGAAGCGTCAGAAAGCGCAAAATGCTTGCTTCGCGCATCGTTGTTAACGCAGTTCGCGCAGTCGCTCGGCTGTGCCGAGTGACCACTACGCTTGAGGGGCTCTGCCCCGAATCCGCCCACGCCAGCTGCGCAACGCCGGCAGACGCGCGCAGCACAGCTGCTTGAGTGTAGTCCTCACTCGGCACAGCCGAGCGAGTGCGGAGAGATGAAGCATTGGGAATGTCTATGAGGGCGTACTTTAGCCTATCATCTTATTACTTCTATCGGGTGCTTATGCAGAAAACCATCCAAATCAAACGCGCATTCCGAGATGCTATCCGGCGCGGCACTGGCCGGGCGCATCTGCTCATGCGTGACTATCCGCACGTAAATTTCTCGCTCGACATTCTCAAAGCGGCCGTCACGAACTACGCCTACGACCCGCAGTGCGAGAAAGGCCGGGGCGTGTACATCGTGGAGTTAATCAACCTTTCCGCCAATAAGCAGCAGCTCATCAGCCGGATACTCCGGAAACTGGTGGCACAGCAGGAAGACACTCATGGCCTCAACCAGCTATTCGAAATAGCCCGGCTGCTTGCTCAGGCCGGCCACCCGGAGGCGCGGGCAGCTTTTTACGAACGATTGGCGTTGGGAGCTTTACCAGAATATGCCTGCATAGGTGCCTACGAAGCTGTTTTGCTGGATGGCGTGGAGGGCATGAAGCGCGCCGCTGAGGTAATCGGCCAAGTGCTGGCCGCTGATCCGGAAGAAACAGAAGAAACATGGCTGCTGAAATATGCGCAGGAAGAAAACCCCGACGTACAGGTAGAAGCAGAGCTGGAAAAGGCAGCGCAGCATAATGTGCACATTGCCCGCTACCTCAGTGCCGTGCAGGAAACCCGGCAGCGGCAGGCGCAGAAGCCACCTTACCCGTCCGCCCGCGGCTTCGAATTTGTGCAGCAACTCATCAGTGGAAAAACCAGGCGGCGCCTGAACGAAAGCACTGTCAGGGCCCTGTCCCGGAGTCAGGTCCGGCAGCTGGCGGATGCTTTTCGAGTGGAAACTAATAGCGCCCGCCAGGGCAAGTTCCTGCAGGTATTTCGGCACGTGAAATATCCGCACGGCTACGAACTCCTGCTGGCGTTAGCAGCAAAGCCCCCGCGCCGCAACGACCGGCCTGTGCAGGATGCCATTCAGGCGCTGCAGTTTTTCAAAGCCCCTGCCATCCGGCAATTTGCCCTGCAGGCCCTGGCAACTTCTGCTTCTCCTGATCTATATGTGGATCTGTTACTCAATCACTACCGCTCCGGCGACCATAAACTTCTGGCGCAGCTAGCCCGGCAAGCCACCTCTGAAAACGATATAGAGAACTTAGCCAGTAGCTTCATCGACATATACCGCAAGCATAAAACCCGCCAGTGCCTGGAGCCTTTGCGGTTGATTTACTACCGGATGAACTGCGGTATCCACCGCTACGACGTAGTGAAAACCCTGCTTGAAAACGACGTCTTGCCCAATGAAATCCGGGAGGAAATCGTCTTTGACAGCTACGACGATACCCGAAAGCTGCTTACTACTTTACAGCCTTAGACCCGCCGGCTACCTGCCGACGGCTGCCACTCGCACCTACCGAATCACCCGGAAAATCAGCAGCAGAATAATCCCCACGATGCCTACCAGCGCGGCCAGAAACAGGTAGTCGGCGAGGCGCTCGGCCCGCTGCTCTTTGGCGCGGTCGGTAGTTCGGATGGAGAGGAACGACAGCAGGCACGAAAACGCGAACAGCAGCGCGATGAGCGAGGTGAATTCGTCGATGAGGCTGCTGGTGGCGCTGTTGGTGATGTGCAGCGAGGTGATGACGAACAGGCAAAACCCCAGCAGATTGGCAGCCGTGGGCAGGATGTGTTGCGACGTGGTGTTGGCCATAGAGTGGCAATCTGGGGTTTTTGCGGAGTATTTCCGTGCGGGTCTGCCGTTGCCCCGGTCCGACGGCGGCAGCCGGCCGGCCGGGTGCCAGCCGCGCCACCTGCGCGGGGCCGCTGCCCCGTCAGCACGCGGCAACCGGTCGGACGCCTGTGGCGTCGGACCGGGAGATTCCGGGCGTAAAATATTCCGGCGGCTCGTCCGACTACCCCGTGGGCGGCCACGGGCGCCGCTTCCCCGTATTCTGTGCGTATGCGTATTTCCTGGAAACTGATTGGGCGGCTAACCGCCAGTATTGTGGTGCTGCTGCTGGTGGCGGGCGTGGCCTTCGCCAACCTAAGCCCGCAGCTGGGCGGCTCGCCCACCAAGGCCCAAAAGGCCGCCTACGCGCAGTCGGGGCACTATTCCGACGGTGAGTTCCGCAACCTCATCCCTACTGAGCTGATGACTGGTGGCGGCAGCACGTTTTCGGCGCTGTGGAAGTTCGTGTTCGGGAGCAAGCCCGACAACGTGCAGCCGCCCGCGCCGCTGCCCACCCGCCCGCTCGACTCGCTGAGCATCGTCCGCAAGCCGGCCGGACTGCTGCGCGCCACCTGGTTCGGGCACTCGGCCAGCCTGGTGGAAATAGCCGGCAAAAACATCCTCTTCGACCCCATGCTGAGCGTGAAAATGGGCCCGCTGAGCTGGGTGACGCCCCAACGCTACAACCAAAACCTGGCCATCACGGCCGAGCAGCTGCCGGCTATCGACGCGGTGCTGATTTCGCACGACCACTACGACCACCTCGACTACGAAACCATCCGCAAGCTGCGCGATAAGGTGGCCGGCTTCTACGTGCCGCTGGGCGTGGGCGCGCACCTGCTGGCCTGGGGCGTGGAGCCAGCCCGCGTGCACGAGCTGGACTGGAACGACTCGGTGCGGCTGCCCGGCGGCCTCACCATCATCAGCACCCCGGCGCGCCACTTTTCGGGCCGGGGCCTCACCAACCGCAACTCCACGTCCTGGAGCTCCTGGGTGCTGAAAACCCCTTCCCAGCGCGTGTTCTACAGCGGCGACGGCGGCTACGGCCCGCATTTCAAAACCATCGGCCAGCAGCACGGCCCCTTCGACCTGGCCCTGATGGAGTGCGGCCAGTACGACGACCAGTGGGCCCAGATTCATATGCGCCCCGAGCAGACCGTGCAGGCCACGCTGGACGTGCGCGGCCGGGTGCTGCTGCCGGTGCACTGGGGCGCTTTCACGGAGGCCAACCACGCCTGGAACGAGCCCGTGCGCCGCGCCGCCGCCGAAGCCGCCCGCCTGCTGCTGCCTATCACCACGCCCGAGCTGGGCCAGCCCGTGACACCCGGCGCAGGTCCGCTGCCGCAGGTGCAGTGGTGGAAATAAGGTAGCATAGGCTTTAGCCTGTGCCGGATAAACAACCGCCAGCTTATATGCCGGGCGCTCATAGCTGGCCGTTCCCGACACGGCACCAGCTGAAGCTTATGCTACCTTTCTACCTTTGCCCCATGACCCTTACCTGGACCACCCTCCCCTTCGACCTGCTTTCCGTGCCCCAACTCTACGCCCTGCTGCAGCTGCGCAGTGAGGTGTTTGTAGTAGAGCAGACCTGCGCCTTCCAGGACATCGACGGGCAGGACCAGGCGGCCACGCACCTGCTGGGCTACACCGAAACCGGCGAGCTGGCCGCCTACGCCCGCCTGTTCGGGGCCGGCATCAGCTACCCCGAGGCCAGCATCGGGCGGGTGGTCGTCAGCCCGAAGTTCCGGCGCTACGGGCTGGGCCGCGAGTTGCTGCACCAGTCCATCGGGGCCGTAGAGCAGCTGTTCGGGCCCCAGCCTATCCAGATTGGGGCGCAGCTGTATCTGCAGGCGTTTTATGAAAGCTTCGGGTTCCTGCAAATCGGCGAAGGCTACTTGGAAGACGGCATTCCGCACATCCACATGGTGCGCGCTTAAGGCCGCAGGGCGCACCTGCTTTCGGCTCCGACGGCGCTTTTTTTCCGCCTGATTCACGGCTATCTTTGCTGGCCTGCCGCACCGCCCGGGCGCCGGTTTCGTCTGATTGTGTTCCTTACTTCTGCCTGCTGCATGGCCTCTGCTATTCCAGTTGCTTACCACTCGCTGTTTCGGTCCCTGCCGGAGAACTTCCTGCTCATCGGGGCCGATGCGGCAGCCACCATCATCGACAACACCGACAGCCACGTAGCCGTGTCGATGCAGAAGCGGGAAAACGTGGTGGGCAAGCCCTTCTTCGAAGCCTTTCCGGCTACTGATGCCGCTTCGGCAGCCATTATCCAGACCTCGCACAACCACGTCCGGCAGCACCTGGAGCCACACGTCATGCCCCTGATCCGGTATGATCTGGAGCAGTCGGCCGAACAGGGCGGTGGCCTGCAGGAGCTGTACTGGCAGGCCACGCACTACCCGATTCTGGACGAGCAGGGCCAGTTGCAGTTTATTCTGCAACGCACCCAGGACGTAACCGAGCAGCACCTGACGGCCCTGGAAGCTACCCGCGTAGCCCGGGAACTGGCCGAAACCCAGCAGCGCAACACTTTCATCCTGGAAAACCTGCCGGTGATGGTGTGGACCACCCGTCCCGACGGCACCCCCGACTACTACAACCCACGCTGGGAGTCGTTCACGGGCGTAAGCCTGTCTCCCAACGGCGAATGGCAGGAGACGCCCGGCCTGGTTCATCCCGACGATGCCGCGCGCATGGCTACGGAAGTAGCCCAGGCCATTGCGGCAGGCCATGAGTACCAGCTGGAGTTCCGGCTGCGCCGCCACGACGGCCAGTACCGCTGGGTGCTGGCCCGCAACGTGCCCCGCCACAACGAGCAGGGCGAGTTGACGATGTGGGTTGGCAGCGGCACCGACATCCACGATCAGAAAATGTTGGTGCAGGAGCTGCTCGAAACCAACGAGCAGCAGGCGTTGCTGTCGGAGCAGGCCTACCAGGCTCAGCGCCAGACCCAGCGCCAGCGCGAAAGCCTCTACGACCTGTTTATGCAGGCGCCAGCGCTGATTGCCATTGCCCGCGGCCCCGAGCACCGGCACGAGTTCGTGAACCCGCCCTACCAGGCCCTGTTTCCGGACCGGGAGCTGCTGGGCCGGAGCGTGGCCGAGGTGATTCCGGAAGCGGAGCGCCAGGGATTTACTGCTATTCTTGACCGGGTCTATCAGTCGGGCGAGCCGTTTTTCGGGCCGGAGATGCCGTTTTCCGTGCTCGATCCGCAGACCGGCCGGCAAACCGAGCGGATCTTCAACGTGACGTACCAGCCGGTGCGCGAAAACGGGCAGATTGTGGGCATTTCGCAGTTTTCCTACGATGTAACCGAACTGGTGCTGGCGCGCCGGGCACTGGCTGAAAGCCGCCCTGGCGCTCAGTAACACGGTTTCGCATCAGCATTCGGACTTCTACTTCCTCACGGTCGCAATGGACATAACCAACCTCGATTTTCAGCAGGCCCGCATCAAGCAGGTGCTGTTCAAGTCGCGCCTGCGTTCCGTACTATATGGGGTGCGGGAGGCCGATGATGCCCTGTTTTCGATGCGTGAAAACCCGCTGGGCGAGTGGCTCAACACCGTTGTGAAGCCCAAATACAGCACCTACCCCGAGGTGCGCGAGATTGAGCGAGTGCTGCAGCAGATGCTGATGGCCGGGCAGTCGTTGGTGCGCCAGTACCAGCGCGGCCAGCTCGAAGAGTCGCGCACCGGCCTGGAGCAGATTGATGGCTACGCCGAGCAGATTGTGGCGCTGTTGCAAAAGATGGAGCAGGCTTCCGCTTAGTTGCTGGTTATCAGTTGTCAGTTGTCAGTTGTCAGAATGAAAATGCGCTGGCAACTAACAACTGGCAACTACCTTAATCCGGCTTCCCAGGGCGCCAGCGCGGCCCGATGCTCAGCGTACACGCGGCGCAGCAGCACGGTATCGGGGCGCGTGACCAGGAACAGGCGGGTGCCCCGCTCCCGCGCAAACGGATTGGTGATTTCGCCTACCTGCCGAATGGACTGGCAGTGTGCGGCCACGCCGACGGGCTCGTCATCTTCTACCAGCAGCAAATACGGCCAGGGCTGCGCGGGGCGCGCCGGAAACCAGTATAGATAAGACCCATTGAAGCTGTGGGCGGCAGGCAGCGGGCGGTGGCGGTTGAAGTAGTTGATGGCGCCGGCCTGGCCATAGTTGTCGCACTTGATGAGGGTACGGGCGCGGGTGGGGGCGGGCAGCGTCTGGTACACCAGCCACACCTGGTCGGCCAGCTCCTGCCAGCCCAGCATGTCGGCGTAGTCCTGGGGCAGCACGTGCTCCAGGCCGTCTTCCCAGCGGGTGAGGCCCAGGCCTTGGTAGTTCTGGCCGATGCGGCGCATGTAGGCCGGTGGGTAGAGCGTGAACAGAAACGGCAGCAGCGGCAGCATGGTCAGCACGGGCAGGGCCAGCAGCGCTAGCCGCCACGCGCGCGGGTGCCAGCGGCGCGCCACCCACTGCTCCAGCCACACCGCCCCAAAGGGCAGCAGCACCGGGTAGTAGCCGAGGCTGTAGTAGCTTTTGCCGTGCAGCACCGTTAGAATCAGTAAACCCGCCACCCACAGCCAGCCCACCGCCCGAAACCGCCGGAACTGGTGCGTCAGCAGCAGCGCCAGCAGCCCCGCACCCCACACCCACACCACCGGAAAGCACATCAGCAACTGGTCTTTCCAGAAACCAGCCGCCGACACGTGCACCAGCTGCGAGTCGTGGAGCAAGGCCATGTGGTGCCGGAACGGAACGCCATGCAGCAGCTGCCACCCCAGATTCGGGAGCCAGAGCAGCAACGCCAGCGCGGCCCCGCCCCACAGGTGGCGGCCGACCAGCAGATGCCGCTGGGGCGACAGCAGCAACGCCACGCCCAGCGCCGCCCCGTAGAACAACGTGGTGTATTTGTTGAGCATGCCCAGCCCCAGGGTCGCCCCCAGCGCGTAGAGGTAGCCGGGCCGGTGGGTTTGCAGGTGCCGTACCAGCGCGTAGCTAGCCGCCGTGAAAGCCAGCACCTCAAATGAGTTAGGCTGAAACAGGAAGTTGAGCCGCGCATACGCCGCCACCATGTAGCCGAGGCTAGCCAGCGCCACGGCCCAGATGCCACCACCCAGTTTCATGACCAGCCGCCCCAGCAGCAGCACCGTGAGGCTGCCCCACAGAATCGGCCAGAACTTCACCCAGAACCAGCCGCCGCCCAGCGCCAGCGTGAGCCAGCTTTGCAGAGCCGTGAACGGCGGCACCTCCAGGTAGCCCCAGGCTAGGTGCTGCCCATAATTGAGGTAGAGATACTCGTCGCGGTGCAGCTCGTAGGCACGGCTGGCCAGCACGTAGCCCGACACGAACTTCAGCAAGGCCAGCAACGGCGGCAGCAAACGGCGGGAAGGTTTCATCCCTCAATATAACTTACTGATAACCGGCAGTCTACCGCACGGCTTCTACAGCGGCTGCGGCAGCCGGATGTGGCGCAGATACTCGCTCAGGCCGGCGGGGTGCTGAAACAGGTGGATGAACAGCAGGTGGTCTTCGCCCTGCACACGCCACTCTTCGGCGTAGAAGTCGCCGAGCGCCAGCAGGCGCAGCACGAAGCTGTCTTCGCGCCGCTCGGCCAGGAAGTGGCCGTGCCGCCGGAGCAGATCGGCCTGTTGGCCCATCGGGAGCTTTTTGAAGACGCGCAGATTCATGTGGTGCCAGGCAAACCCGAAGATACGAAGATGGGGGGAGGCGGTGATGGTGTGAGAACGTCATTCCGAGTGCAGCGAGGAATCTCGCGTGCTGACGTTGCAACGGTGCTCAGGCATCAGCACGCGAGATGCCGCGGCTGCGCTTATGCATGAAGTTCTCACTTCATCCCCCCATCACCTCATTACTTCATCACCTGCCACCCTACCTTCGCGGCATGAAAACGATACGCTTCCCTCATCCGCTGGTGCTACTGGTGGGGTTTATTCTGCTGGCTTGCCTGCTGAGCTACGTGCTGCCAACTGGCGTCTTCGACCGCCACCCCGATGCCGCCACCGGCCGCGACGTGGTAGTGGCCGGCTCCTACCACCGCGTGCCCGCCACGCCTGTCAGCCCGCTGCAGGCCATCGTGGATATTCCCAAGGGCATGGTGGATGCCGCCTCTGTCATTTTTCTGGTGTTTCTGGCCGGCGGCGCCTTCACGGTAGTCGACCAGACCGGCGCCCTGCGCAGCGGCGTCGATTGGCTGCTACGCCGGTTTCAGGGGCGCGAGGCCGTCGTGATTCCCATCATTTCGGTGCTATTTGCCACCATGGGCGCCCTCGAAAACATGCAGGAGGAGATAGTACCGCTCATTCCGGTGCTCCTGATTCTGATGCGGCGCATCGGCTACCCGGCCCTCACGGCGGCGGCCGTCAGCATTGGCTCGGCGGCGGTGGGTGCGGCGTTCAGCCCCCTGAACCCTTTTCAGGTAGGCATTGCCCAGAAGCTGGCGCTGCTGCCGCTGCTCTCCGGCGGGGGCTTCCGGCTGGCGTTTCTGGTGCTGGCCTTGGCCATCTGGATTGCGGGCACTGTGCGCTACGCCCTGCGCCACCGCGTAGCGCCCGAAACCAGCGCCGCCGCTGACCCGACCGCGCTGGCGGAAGGCCGCAACCACGGCTTGGTGCTGCTGCTGTTGCTGGCGGCCTTCGCCTTCTTCGCCTACGGCGTGCTCAAGCTGGGCTGGGATTTTGAGCAGATGGCGGCCCTATTTTTCGGGCTGGGCGTAGTGGCCGGCCTGGTGGGTGGCCTGGGCCTCACGGGTACCGCTGAAGGCTTCCTGGCCGGCTTCCGCGACATTGCCTTCTCGGCGCTGCTCATCGGGTTTGCCCGCGCCATTTTCGTGGTGCTGGAGCAGGGCCAAATCGTGGATACCATCGTCAATGCGCTGTCGGCGCCGCTGGCAGGTTTGCCGGTTACGCTTTCGGCGCTGGGCATGATGGGGGTGCACACCGCCCTGCACCTACCGGTGCCCAGCGTGAGCGGCCAGGCCGTGCTCACCATGCCGCTGCTGGTGCCCCTCTCCGACCTCATCGGCCTCTCACGCCAGGTTACGGTGCTGGCCTACCAGTACGGTGCCGGCCTCTGCGAGCTGATTACACCCACCAATGGCGCCCTCATGGCCATCGTGGCGGCCTGCGGCGTGCGGTTTGATGAGTGGTGGAAATTCGTGCTGCCGCTCTACCTGCTGCTGCTGGCCCTGGGCGCCACCGCCGTGATGGTGGGCATTGCCGTGGGGATATAGCGGCCGCACTTTCATTGCCAACGGAGCGAAGCAATCCTTCCTCTCGTGGCAGACATTTTCCTTACAGCAAAGCCCTCCGGCATTAGTGTACTACACTACTGCCGGAGGGCTTTCTGCTTAGGGTAGCTTAGAGCTCAGAGAGGAAGGATTGCTTCGTCGTGCCTCCTCGCAATGACAATGGCCGCAATGACAGCAACTCACTCAATCCGGCCGGAGCTCGTCAGCGCGGAAAATGCGGGGGAGCTTGCGCTTACGCTCCACAATCTGGTAGCTGGCGGTGTCGGTCTGATCATCCCAGAACACGTCGCTCACCACGCCGAAGTGGCGGTAGCGGCCGGGTTCGGGCTGCACTTCCTCCACGGCGTCGCCGAAGCTGAAGGCCGGCCGGCGCAGGTGCAGCTCCCGGAACAGCTCGGGCCGCACCAGAAACTGCTGCTCATCGTAGCGCAGCGTAATCCACTCGCCGTCTTCGTCTTCGGCAATTTTCTCGAACAGCTTGCCCACCGGTTCCAGCCACTCAAACGAGCGGCGGTTGGCGGGATGAATGTAGCGGAAGCCGAAGTCGGGCGTCCAGGGGTACAGGCCGTAGATGACGGGTTTGGGTCGGGGCACTTGTAGAGAATGAAAGGCTGATTGGGTACCGAATGAACAACCGTCCAAAGGTAAAGGCTCCCGGACAATCACCCCACGCCCCTGATTTCTCTTCGCCTGCATCCACCCGCCAACCCGAAACCTGCTCTGCGCGCTTAGTTTTTCACCACCCGCCGCACAAACGTACCGCCGGCAGCGTAGCGCACTTTCAGCACGTAGGCCCCGGCGGGCAGCGCGGCAATATCCAGGCTCAGCGTTGCCTCATTCACCGAAACCGGCCGGCTCATCACCACGCGGCCCAGGGCGTCGTGCAACGCTACCTGTTCGGGGCGGCTGGTGGCGTCGAGGCGCAGGTGAAGCTGGTCGTGCGCCGGCACTGGCCACGCCTCGGTGCGCGGCGCCTGCCGCGAGGTGCCGGCGTTCAGCACGTTGGCATCGAGCAGACGAGCCAGTGCGTAGTTGGGCTGGCTGCTGCCCACGGGCGAAAACTGTCCGCCCACCAGCAGGGCGCCGTCGGGCTGCACGGCCAGTGCCAGCACCAGATCATCCGGGCCCAGGGGCTGGTTGAACGCGGCATCGGTGCTGCCATCGGGCAGCAGGCGCGCCAGGCCCGAAGACGCCGCGTTGGAGCTGAAGATTGTTCCCCCGACCAGAATGCGGTTATTCGGCTGAATTACTGCCGTGCTCAGAACAATGATATTGCCCGCAAGGGCGGCGTTGAAGGTGGGGTCGGGGATGCCGGTGGCAGACAACCGGGCCACCGAGCTGGTCGAAATGCCCCCCAGCTGATCGAAATAGCCAAACACCAGCAGTCGGCCATCGGGGTAGCGGCGCAGGCCGTTGATGGCAAAGGACTGGCTGCCCGACGCCACGGCCGCAAAGGACGGGTCGGTGCTGCCGTTGGGGAGCAGCCGCTGCACTACCGGGTTCTGGTAGCTGCCCACCACAATGCGGCCATCGGGCTGCACCAGCAGGGCCGTTGGGCTGAAGTTGGCAGGCGGCTGAAACGAATTGTCGATACTGCCATTGGGCAGCAGCCGCTGAAACGAGCGAAACGTAGGGCCGGAGCTGCCCGACACCGTCAGATTGCCGGCTACCAACACCCCACCATCAGGCTGCAGCGCCAGGTTGGTGATGGAGTTGGTATTTAAGCCTGCAATGCGCGTCAGCGGGGACACAAAGCCGGCGTCGCGCATGCCAGAGTTTTCCACCCGCACCAGCGACGTGACCGGCACGCCGTTGTAGGCAGAAAATTGGCCGGCCACCAGAGCTTTGCCATCGGGCTGCAGCACCACCTCCGTCGGGTAGCCCTGCGTGATGGTGCTGGCGGCGGTGTACGCGGCATCCACACTGCCATTGGCCAGCAACCGGGCCAGGCCGCGCGCGGTACTACCGTTGATTTCAGAAAAAGCCCCCACTACCAGCAGTTTCCCGTCGGGCTGCTGCGCAAAGTCTTCGACCCGCCCGGCCGTCTGCAGGACAGGGATGGGAAAGGTGGTATCGAGGGCACCCGTGGAAAGCAGCTGATTTACGCCGGCCGGCACCGCCGACGCCGGCCCGCCCAGCAACTGAGGCGCCCCACCGATAAGCACCTGCCCACCCGCCAGCAGCTGCAGCGAGTTCACGAAGGGGGTATTCTCGGGGATGGCAGCCACGTTCCAGGCAGGGTCAATAGCGCCGGTGGCCAGGAAGCGGAGCACGTAGCAGACCGGCGTCGGACCACTACTAAAAATTGCCAGAATTTTCCCGTCGGGCTGCACCAGCAGCGTAGCCGGCCCACCACTGAAGGCCGGTCTGACCCCGTAATTAGTGGGCACAAAGGTGTTGTCGAAGGCGCCCGTGGCGGTGAAGCGCACCAACGTCTGCGTTACGTTGGGCACCAGGTAGGTGCTATTGAACGTAGACGCCAGAATCCGGCCGTCGGGCTGCACGGCCACCGAGCCCACGAGGGCAGTAGCGGTGGTAACGGGCGCGAACGTCAGGTCGAGGGTACCGTCGGCGTTGAAGCGCGCCAGGCCGCTGCGAGCCCGCCCGGCGGCCGTCCGGAACGAGCCGCCTACTACCAGCTTGCCATCGGCGGGCTGGCGCGCCACTACCGGCCCAAAGCCGCTCAGCGTCAGGCCGCCGGCCGTATTGGCCACAAACGGCTGGTCGAGGCTGCCATCTTCGTTCAGGCGCAGGATACCGGCGGCGGCCTGCCCGGCGTAGCTGCTGAAGTTGCCGGCCACCACCACTTTCCCATCGGGCTGCACCAGCACCGACGTTACGCGGCTCATGGAGCTGGGCTGCACCCGAAACGCCGGGTCGGGCAGGCCCGACGGCAGCAGCCGCACCAGCCCGTAGTACACCTGCCCGTTCAGCGTAGCCGGCCCAGCCATCGTAACGAACACGCGCCCGGCCCCGGCGTCGGTGAGGCCCTGCGGCAGCCAGCTGTAGTCGGCGATGTTCAGCGCGAACGTCGCGTCGGGGGCGCCCGCCGCCGAGTAGCGCAGCAACGACTGCAGGGTTTTCACCCCGTCGGCCCGCACTAGGTCGCTGCCCAGCACCAGCCGCTCGCCGGTGCTGAGCTGCAGCGCCTGGATCGCCGTGGCGGGCTGGTAGATCTGCATGGGCCCGTAGCTGGCATCCACCTGGGTTTGGGCGCGGAGCCTGCCGAAGGGCAGTAGCAGCAGCCAGCACAACAGCCATACACGGGGCCGGGCCAATAATCGGGCAGTAAACATTGCATTCATAGGGTATTGGAAGTAAGGATGATGGATGAATCGTAGTGAAAGCCAGTGCTCTGGTATAATGCAGAGTCTGTATGCCCGCAAAAGGTGGTATTGCACTTCTAAAAAATCAGCAAACCGCTACTAGGCGCAGCAGAACTGCTTGCAGCAGCCAAACCGGTGCGCTTAGCGGCGTCAGGCCGTTTCTGACACTGCCACCGCTTTGCCGGGAAGTGGATGGACACCTTTCAGGCCGCGCTTTTAGGGAATAAAACATAGGCACTTAGTATTTATACAATAATCAAAAATTTGATGATCAATCAGTTGAAGTAAATCTAACTACTCAAGACTTGTGACTTGGTGCTTAGTGGATTCCACGCGCCGCGTGTGCCAGCAGCCGGTCGCGGTGCGCGGCGCCGTCGTGCACCTGCCCAAAGGACAACGGGTGCGGCTCGCCGGCCACCGTATGCACCACGGCGTCGGTTGCCCCGACGGGTTCCACGTGCGCTACCTGGTCCCAGCGGAAGGCAAACTGGCGGCGAAACGGGTGCAGCCGCCCGCTGAAGCCGGCTTCGTGCAGGTGCAGAAACCGCCGCCGGTGCAGCTGCGCCAGCCCGAAGGCCATCAGGCCATACCACACGGCCAACGCCCCGTACAGCCACGGCAGCACGTGCAGGCGGTGCACGCCCGTACGTAGGCCAGTTTCGTGGTGGCGGTGCCAGATGTGGTAGCCTTCCAAGGCCAATATACCGGCGGCGGCCAGCTCCAGCCAGGCTATTTTCTCGTGGTGGGCCACGCCGTGGCGCCGCAATTGCCGCAGCTCGCGCAGCAGTAGCAGCACGTAGGCGGCGCCCACGGCCACTTCCAGCACCAGCAGCGGCGTCAGCGTTTCCTCGCCCGCCAGCACGTCCCACAAACCGCTGAACAGGATTAACGCGGGCAGCAGATGAGAAAATCCGCGCAGCCGCTCAATCCGGCCCCGGTTTTTATGATAGAGCGTAACCGGACCGGAAGTGCTGGCAGTGTTCATGGGCACTAAGCACGCATTTTTTCAGCATTCCGCCAGCGGGTTCCGCCCTGGCCATCCGGCACTCTATATGGCGCCTTAGCTACTTACCATCAATCATTTACAACCCATCATATAACCCCAGATCTATTTATAGAGTTTAACCCCAGCACTCTCCCCTGCTGTGCTGATTCCTTTCCTGCTTATCATGTCTACTATTTCTTCTTCGCCTACCTCCACTCCCACGCTGCAAGTTGGCATGGGCGCGCTTCCACACGAACACGGCACCACCTTCCGCGTTTGGGCTCCGGCCGCTACCGCCGTTTCGGTGGTGGGGCCTCTCAACGATTGGGATGTCACTACGCACCCGCTGCAGCACGAAGCCGACGGCTACTGGGCCGCCGATTTCCTGGATCTGCCGGCCGGCACCGAGTACAAGTTCGAGCTGACCACGCCCACCGGCCAGCTCCGCAAAAACGACCCCTACGCCCGCCAGGTGACGCACTCGGCCGGCAACTCCATCGTGCCCGACCACGGCTTCGACTGGGAAGACGACCATTTTGAAATGCCAGCCTGGAACTCGCTGGTGATCTACGAGCTGCACGTGGGCACCTTCAACGTGAAAAACCCCGAGCAGCCCGGCACCTTCCTCGACGTGATTGAGAAGCTGGACTACCTGCGCGAGCTGGGCATCAACGCAATTGAAATCATGCCGCCCACCGAGTTTCCGGGCGGCCGCAGCTGGGGCTACAACCCCTCGCACCCGTTTGCGCTGGAAACCGAGTACGGCGGGCCGCAGGCCTTTAAGGAGCTGGTGAAACAGGCCCACCGCCACGGAATTGCCGTGATTCTGGACGTGGTGTACAACCACTTCGGGCCCGGCGACCTGGACTTGTGGCAGTTTGACGGCTGGCAGGAAAACGACGGCGGCGGCATCTACTTCTACAACGACTGGCGCGCCGAAACGCCCTGGGGCCACAACCGCCCCGACTACGGCCGCGACGCCGTGCGGGCCTACATCCGCGACAACGCCCTGATGTGGCTGGAAGATTACCGCGTCGACGGCCTGCGCTGCGACTCCATCTCGCACATCCGCAACGTAGATGGTGCCTCCGACCCTTCCCGCGACCTGCCCGACGGCTGGAGCCTGATGAAATGGATCAACGAGGAAGTGCACCGGCACATGCCTTGGAAGATCATGATTGCCGAGGATCTGCAGGGCAATGAGTACATCACGCGGCGCCCCGAAGACGGCGGCCAGGGCTTCTCCAGCCAGTGGGATGCGGCCTTTGTCAACATCATCCGCGACGCGCTGGTGACGCCGAATGACGCCGACCGCGACATGCCCCACGTAGCCGAAACCCTCACCGGCGTGTACAACGGCGACGCCTTCCAGCGCATTATCTACACCGAAAGCCACGACGAGGTGGCCAACGGCAAGAGCCGCGTGACCGAGGAAATCATGCCCGGCGACGCGCACACCTGGTTTCCGAAGAAGCGCGCCACGCTCGGCGCGGCGCTAGTGTTCACGGCGCCCGGCATCCCGATGATGTTTCAGGGCCAGGAGATGCTGGCCGACGGCTACTTCTCCGACGACCTGCCGCTGCAGTGGGAGCACGCCGAGCAGCACCCCGGCCTCGTGCACCTCTACCGCGACCTGATTAAGCTGCGCCGCAACCTGGCCGGCCACACCCGCGGCCTGCTGGGCCAGCACACCGAGGTGCATCACCTCAACAACGATGACAAAACGCTGGCCTTCATCCGCCGCGACCAGTCCGGCCCCGGCGACACCACCGTGGTGCTCTGCAACTTCGCCGACCACTCGCACGAGAACTACACCATCGGGCTGCCCCGCGGCGGCACCTGGCGTGTGCGCTTCAACTCCGACTGGGCCGGCTACGACGAGGAGTTCGGCAACTTCGAGAGCCTCGACACGCTGGCCGAGCCCGGCATCTACGACGACCAGCCCTTCCACGCCTCGTTCGGGCTGGGCCCGTATTCGGTGCTGATTATCTCGCAGGAGCCGGGGTAGGCATAGGTTCGCGCAGAGGGCGCGGAGGTTGACGCAGAAGCCGCAGGGGTAGTTCTTCTGCGACTTCTGCGAAAACCTCCGCGCCCTCTGCGGGAAATGACGTTAAGGCCTATATCTTGCCCGCAAAACCCACCCCCCTATGCAAGTCCCCACCGCTGCCCCCGCCCCCCTCGCCCCCGATGCCCTGCTGGTAGAAGTGGCCTGGGAAGTCTGCAATCAGGTGGGCGGCATCTACACCGTTATCCGCAGCAAGGTGCCCGCCACCGTGCAAGGCTGGGACGACCGGTACTGCCTGCTGGGCCCCTACTTCCAGCAGCAGGCCCAGAGCGAGTTTGAGCCCTACGACGACTACCAGCTTTCCACCCTCAGCGACCCATTTGCCGGGGCCGTGCGCGAAATGCGCAGGCTCGGCTACGACGTGCACCTGGGCGTGTGGCTCGTGACGGGCCGCCCCCGGGTGGTGCTGATCAACCCTTACCAGGCGTATCCGCAGCTCGGCCAGATCAAGAGCGACCTGTGGCACCACCACGGCATCCCGACGCCCGACCACGACGATCTGCTGCATCAGGTGGAAGCCTTCGGGCACTTGGCCAAAATCTACCTGCAGATCCTGGCCGCCGAGGTGGTGCCACCGCAGCGGATTGTGGCCCACTTCCACGAGTGGATGACGGGCGTGGCCATTCCGGCGTTGCGCCGCGAGCAGACGCCGCTGCACATCGTGTTTACCACGCACGCCACGCTGCTAGGCCGCTACCTGGCCATGAACGACCCCAACTTCTACGAGCACCTGATGCTGGTAGATTGGGAAGCCGAGGCCAAGCGCTTCAACATCGAAACCGCCGTGCGCATTGAGCGCGCCGCCGCCCACGGCAGCCACGTTTTCACGACCGTGAGCGAGCTGACGGTGCGCGAGTGCATCTACCTGCTGGATAGGATTCCGGACGCGGTGCTGCCCAACGGCCTCAACATCGAGCGGTTTGTGGCGCTGCACGAGTTCCAGAACCTGCACCAGCAGTACAAGGCTAAGATTCACGAATTCGTGATGGCGCACTTCTTCCAGAGCTACTCGTTTGACCTGGACAAGACGCTCTACCTGTTCACGAGTGGCCGCTACGAGTACCACAACAAAGGCTTCGACCTGACGCTGGAGGCCCTGGCCCGCCTCAACTACCGCCTGCAGCAGAGCGGCTTGGAAGGCAATATTGTGATGTTCTTCATCACCAAGCGGCCGTTCCACAGCATCAATCCGCAGGTGCTGCAGAGCCGCGCTATTCTGGACGAGGTGCAGGAAACCTGCGAGGCCATTGAGCGGCAGGTGGGCGAGCGGCTGTTCTATGCCGCCGCCGGCAGCACCGACCATCGCCTGCCCGACCTCGACGCCCTCGTGGACGACTACTGGAAGCTGCGCTACCGCCGTACGCTGCAAAGCTGGAAAACCACCAGCCTGCCCCCAGTCATCACCCACAACCTCGTCGACGACGCCAACGACGACATCCTCAACTTTGTGCGGCAGGCTAACCTCGTCAACAACCAGCACGACCGGGTGAAAATCGTCTACCACCCCGACTTCGTGTCGCCTACTTCGCCCCTGTTTGGCATGGAATACGGCCAGTTTGTGCGGGGCTGCCACCTGGGCGTGTTTCCGAGCTACTACGAGCCCTGGGGCTACACCCCGCTGGAGTGCGTGGCGCGCGGCGTACCGGCCGTCACGTCGGACCTCTCCGGCTTCGGCGACTACGTGATGCAACACGTGCCCCAGCACGAGGAAAAGGGCATTTTCGTGGTGCAGCGCCAGGAAAAGAGCTTCGACGAGTCGGCGGAAGAACTGACTGAGATGATGTGGCAGTTTGTGCTGCTCAACCGCCGCGAGCGAATCATGCAGCGCAACAACGTGGAAAGCAACGCCGAAATCTTCGACTGGAAAAACCTGCGCGTGTACTACGACCGCGCCTACACGCTGGCCCTGGAGCGCAACTGATTGCCAGCGGCTCCTCTTACTGACTTGCTTTAAAGCCTGGCTTCCGTCAACGGAAGCCAGGCTTTTTTGCGTTGAAATTCACTGGCTGCATCTGGCCGAATTCTGCTAAGTGTATACGAAAAAAGTCCCGGCTGCGCAGTGCGCAGCCGGGACCGAAGCAACAGGCCGCAACCAGCCAAAATCAGGGCCGCAACACTTGGTCGATGACATGTACGACGCCGTTGGTAGCCAGCACGTTGGCCGCGGCAATATTGGCCGCTGTGCCGGTGCCGCCCCGCACCGTAAAGCTGGTGCCAGCAGCGGCCACCGTCACGGGGCCACCCAGCGTTGTGACGGTGCCGGCCGCCAGGTCAGACGAGAAAACGCGGCCTGTACTGATAACGTGGCGGGAAAGAATGGCCGTCAGGTCGGCATCCGACACCGAGCTGAGTGGAGCGGTGCCCAATAGCGCCCGGAAGGCGGCATCCGTAGGCGCAAATACCGTTACGTTGGCGCCCTGAGTGCCGGCTGCTGCCAGAATCGGGGCCGCGGCGGGGCGCTGCAAAGCCTGCAGCAGCAGCGTAAACTCCGGCGTAGCCGCACTGGCTCTGGATACCACAATGGCCGCAATGGTCTGGCTTGGTGGCATCAGCACGTTGTCGATGGCGTGGATGGTGCCATTGCTGGCTGCCACATCCGCCGTCACGACGCGTGTGCCGCCGTTGATAGATACGCCCGCTGCGTTTTTGGTCAGGTACAGCGTATTATCGTTGATAGTGGCCCCGCCAACCGTGCTAGCGGGCCGGGCGGTGGTGGCGCTGCTGCTACCGTTGGCAATGTCAGCTGCCTTCACATTGGCCCCGAGCACATGATAAAGCAGAATGCCTCGCAGCGTAGCTATCTGGCTGGCATCGGTGATGGCCGTGATGTTGGCCGCGTTGTTGAATGGCGCCGACAGCTTGGCGAAGGCGTCGTTGGTGGGCGCAAACACCGTGAACGGACCAGTGCCGCTGAGCGTGGTAGCCAGATCGGTTTTTGTGACGGCCGCTACCAACGTACTGAACGCGGGGTTGCCCTGCGCTACCTGCACGATATTCTGGGCCGGCGTGGCGGGAGCAGCATCATCGTCGCAGGAAGCCAGGCTGAAGCTGCCTGCTGCAAAGAGCCCCAGCAGCAGCGTACGAAACAAGGTCCAGACGTTAGGAAAGGTGGGTGTGTTCATGGCGTTGAACTTTTTAGGGTGGAAGCTTAAACAACATATGCAGTACCGACAGATTATACAGATGTTAGGAGGGGCCAAAATTTTGTAACTACCGCAGCACCTGTTACTTCACCAAGGCCCCATCTTTACCGGATGCGCTATTCGTTCCGTACTTACATCCGCCTTTGCCTGGTTGGCTGGACTTGCCTGCTGGCCGGCACCGCCCTCGCCCACGAGTTCTGGTTGCTGCCCACGCCCTTCTTCGTAGCGCCCGGCACCAGCCTGAATTTGCGGGTATTTGTGGGCGAAAACTTCAGCGGGGAGCGGTGGGCCGGCAAAAGCAGCCGCATCACGCAACTCACCCATTTCGCCCCCACCGGCCCCCACGACCTGCGGGCCGCCGCCACCACCGCCGACACGCTGCACGCCGCCGTGACGTTCCGGGAGCCGGGCACGCACTTGGTTGCGCTGGCCACCAACAACGCGTTTCTCACCCTCGACGCCAGCAAATTCAACTCCTACCTCAAGGAAGAAGGCCTCGACTATATATTGCTGGAACGGCAGAAGCGCGGCAGCCTCAACCAGCCCGGCCGCGAGGCCTACCGC
The DNA here is from genome assembly GCF_027359925.1 of Hymenobacter canadensis. Lineage (NCBI taxonomy): Bacteria > Pseudomonadati > Bacteroidota > Cytophagia > Cytophagales > Hymenobacteraceae > Hymenobacter > Hymenobacter canadensis. Next base: position 2,121,755 of record NZ_CP114767.1, read on the forward strand.
CGCTGCGCCACCACGCTGGTGCAGGTCGGCACCCCCGCCGCCCTGGATACCGCCCGCGCCTGGAGCCGCCCCACTGGCCTGCCGCTGGAGCTGGTGCCCGAGCAAAATCCCTACACCCTCAAAGCCGGGGCTTCGCTCACGGTGCGCGTGCTGGCCGAGGGCCAGCCGCAGGCCGGCCAGCTGGTACAGATATGGCAGTGCAGCCCCGGCCAACCCGTGCGAATCAGCAAACTCTACAGTAACCAAAACGGCCGCGTGCTGTTTCGTTTAACCGGGGCCGGCCAATACCTGCTCAGCACCGTCAGAATGGTGCCTGCTACGCTGCCTGAGGCCGATTGGCAGAGCACTTGGGCGAGTCTCACATTTGGATTTCGGCCTCCTGCGGGGCGTTGACTCAAGTTTTTTTGAGAAATTGTTCAACTGCCGGGCGCACATTCAGCGAATCTTTTTTTTATTACCTTCGCAACTCTCTTACAACTCCGAACCACCGACGGTATGAAGTACTCAATTGATAAAAAGGAAACGTACACGATAATTACGATTGACGAGAAGAAGCTGGACACTACCGTGGCTCCCGATCTGAAATCGGAATTCGTGAAGCTGAATGCCGAAGGAATCAACAACCTGATTCTGGACCTCAGCAACGTAAAGTACACCGACTCATCGGGGTTGAGCTCTATTCTCATTGCCAATCGTCTCTGCAATTCCACTGGCGGCCTGCTGGTGCTCACTGGCCTGCAGGACCACGTAATGAAGCTCATTACCATCAGCAAGCTCGAATCAGTACTGCACATTCTGCCCACCGTGGAAGAAGGCATCGACCGGATTTTCCTGCACGCCATTGAGCGCGACCTGACCAGCAAAGAATAGCGTCTTTTCGGTCGTCAGTTGTTGGTTGTCAGTTGTCAGACTTTATTTAGCTGGCACCTGACAACCAATTTGCATTTCACAGCCTGCCCCCGGGAGCGGGCCCCTGACGACCACCCACTGCAAACAACCAACTCTCTTGGAGTTTGAGCTGAAAATTCTGGGCAGTGCTTCGGCCACCCCCTTCCTCGACCGCCACCACACGGCGCAGGTCCTGACGGTGGCCGGCAGTCAATATCTCATCGACTGTGGCGAAGGCACGCAGCGCCGCCTGATGGAGCACAAGATTCGGCACCAGCGCATCCGCACCGTCTTCATCAGCCACCTGCACGGCGACCATTTCTTCGGGCTGTTCGGGCTGCTGGGCACCATGCATCTCAACGGCCGCACCGAGCCGCTGCAGGTGTTCGGGCCGGCTGGCCTCGATGAGGTGCTTACCATGCAGTTCCGGCACTCCTACACCCAGCTCAGCTTCGAGCTCGACTTCACGGCCGTGGATACCACGCAGCACGCCCAGGTGTTCGAAGACAAGAACCTGACCGTGCATACGCTGCCCATGCGCCACCGCATTCCGTGCTGTGGCTACCTGTTTCGGGAGAAGCCCAAGCGCCGGCGCCTGCTGGCTTCCCGGCTGCCCAATGGCCTCACCCCGGCCCAGCTCACGGCCCTCACCCTCGGCGAGGATCTGCTGGATGAGCAGGGCCAGTTGCTGGTGGCCAACGCCGCCGTTACCGCCGAGCCCAAGCGCGCCCGCAGCTACGCCTTCTGCTCCGATACGATGTACACGGAGAGCCTGGCCGACCTCGTGCACGGCGTAGACCTGCTCTACCACGAGGCCACGTTTATGGACGATCTGCGGGAGCGGGCCGCCGTGACGCACCACTCCACGGCCCGGCAGGCCGGTCTGCTGGCACGGCGGGCCGAAGTACACCGCCTGCTCATCGGCCACTTCAGCAGCCGCTACCGCGACCTGGAGCCGCTGCTGAACGAGGCCAAAACCCAGTTTGAGTGGACGGAGCTGGCCGTGGAAGGCCTCACTATTTCGCTGGCCGAGTAGGCAAAACGTCATACAGAGGCGCAGCCGAAGCATGACGGCCATTCTAATACCCGAAATCAACCGTTGGTTTCCCTCTCCCCTTCTATGCCCCAACCTTTATCCCACAAAAAGCAGCAGCTCTACCTCGTCCTTAGCGGTATTTTCATCGTCAATGCACTGCTGGCCGAAATTATTGGTGTAAAGATATTCTCGGTTGAAGCCCTCATGGGCCTGCCCGGCAACCTCACGGCGGGCGTGCTCATCTGGCCCGTGGTGTTCGTCACGACGGACATCATCAACGAGTATTTCGGCAAGGCAGGCGTGCTGCGTGTGAGCTACCTCACGGTGGCGCTTATCCTGTTTGCCTTCGTGGTGATATATGCCACCACCAAGCTGCCGCCGGCCGCTTTCTGGCTCGATGTCAACAAGACCGACGCCGAAGGGCGCCCCTTCAACATCGACTTCGCCTACCAGAGCATTTTCCGGCAGGGCCTGGGCATTATTGCCGGTTCCATCACGGCGTTCGGCATTGGGCAGGTGCTCGATGCCACGGTGTTTCAGCTGCTACGGCGGGCCACCGGCGGGCGCTACATCTGGCTGCGGGCCACGGGCTCCACGCTGGTGTCGCAGCTCGTCGATTCGTTTGTGGTGCTGTACGTGGCCTTTTATTTGTTCGGCAACTGGACGCTGGACCAGGTGCTGAGCGTGGCCAACACCAATTACTGGTATAAATTCGCAGCTGCCATCCTGCTCACGCCCGTGCTCTACCTCGCCCACTTCCTCATCGACCGGTACCTCGGCGAAGAAGCCACGCAGGAGTTGCAGCAGGAAGCCACGGCTGATGCGGCAGTGTAATAACTATTATTTCCGGCTTATATGCGCCTCTTTTTGCTAATTATCAGCCTGTTAATTCCGCAGGCACTAATGGCCCAGTTTAACTCTTTTGAGGCTGGTTCCTACCGGCTAGCCGCCGACAAGACCGTCCATCACGAAGCCCGGATTAAGTTGCGTGGCAGCTCCACGTTAATAGTAAAGGATGCGAAAGGTGGTACCAGCAAATACACCCCGGCAAATGTGCTTTCCTTTCAACTAGGAGCCAGGAAATTCATTTCCGTCAGGGATTTTGACGTGGAAATGGGGCTGGCCAGCCAGACAATTGACGAGGCGTTTGTGCAGTTGCTCGACAGTGGCGCGCTGGTACTGATGCGCTACGAGTTTACCGTAGGCGGCCCTATGATGGTGGGAGCAGGCGGAAGCATGAGTGGTGGCGGAAGCTCCACGTACGAGGTCTATTTGCTGCGCTGGAACAATGAACTCTCGATTGCGCACATCCCGGCCAACCGCCTGACGGGTGGCGGCCCGAAATTCCGTGATGCACTTGTGCCCTACTTGCGGCAGCGGCCCGACCTGAGCAAGCTGGTAGAAAACAAACAAGTTACCATTGACAACCTACCGGCTATTGTTCGGGCTTTCAATTCCGGTCAGCCTTATGCGGCCGTCAATTCTACTTCTACTTCCGACTGATTTCTTTTCATCATGTCCCGCATCCTCACCGGCATTCAAAGCACAGGCCGCCCGCATTTGGGTAACCTGCTGGGCGCCATCCTCCCAGCCATCGAGCTGTCCAGGAACACGGCCAACGAGTCGTTGTACTTCATTGCCGATCTGCACTCCCTGACGACCGTGCGCGACGCCGAAACGCTGCGCCAGAACACGTACGCCGTGGCGGCCGCATGGCTGGCCTGCGGCTTCGATACCGACCGCAACCTGTTCTACCGCCAGTCGGATGTGCCGCAGGTGACGGAGCTGACTTGGTACCTGAGTTGCTTCGCGCCCTACCCAATGCTGGCCAACGCCCACTCGTTCAAGGACAAGTCTGATAGGCTTTCCGACGTGAATGCGGGCCTGTTCACGTATCCGGTGCTGATGGCGGCGGATATTCTGCTCTATGATGCCGACGTGGTGCCGGTAGGCAAAGACCAGATTCAGCATTTGGAAATTACCCGCGACATTGCCTCGGCCTTCAACAGCCGCTACGGCGAAACCTTCGTGCTGCCCCAGGCCCGCGTCGATGAGCAGCTCATGACCATTCCCGGCCTCGATGGCCAGAAGATGAGCAAGAGCTACGGCAACATCATCGACATTTTCCAGGACGACAAGACCCTACTCAAGACCATTCGCAGCATCGTATCAGACAGCACCCCGCTGGAGGCCCCCAAAAACCCCGATACCGATACCACGTTCAAGCTGTTTTCGCTGCTGGCCACGCCCGAGCAGACCGCCGAAATGCGCCAGAACTACCTGAACGGTAACTACGGCTACGGCCACGCCAAAACGGCGTTGTTTGAGGTCATCCGCAGCCGGTTCGCCACCGAGCGGGAGCAGTTTAACTTCTACAGCGCCAACCTGCCCGAGGTAGACCGCAAGCTGGCCGAAGGGGCCGCCAAAGCCCAGGCCTACGGCTCGGAAGTGCTCAACAAAGTGCGCGAGAAGGTGGGGTATTCGCGCCGGTAGTCAGCACATAAACGGTCATCCTGAGCGCAGCGAAGGACCTTATCACGCCTGAACGGTTTCGTAACAACGAATCGTTCAGGCGTGATAAGGTCCTTCGCTGCGCTCAGGATGACCAGTACCTAAACTTACCACTTCCCCTTTTCAATAGGGCAGGCCGTCTACGCTGGGGTGCTGTTGCTCGCGGGAGAAGCTGAAGCCCACTTTGCTGCCGCGGCTCACCTGCTGGTTTTCCAGCTTCTGCTTCACCGATACTTTCTGAATATCATTGAGCGGCGGCGCAATCAGGTCATTGTTGACGGCGGCCACCATGGCGCTTTCCACGAACAGCCGAAGGCCGTCGGCCGTTATCGGGTTGTCCGACATGTCGTTATCAGGCAATTCCAGCTGCTGCACGCCTTCCAGGAAATAGTGGTTGTCGATGTTGATGAGCAGGCGGCCCACCAGATAGCCCGGGTCGTTAAGGCGCTGGTACTTGATGCTGTCGGCCATGAAGTTATAGGCCATGATGTGCCCGAAAAAGCGCCGCCGGAAGTCCTCCTGAACGTATTTGGTGTCCATCGGGCCGTAGTCGTCGGGGAAGGTCACGATGTTGGAGTGCATCACGAACACCAGCAGGTCGCCGGAGAAGCGGATGTGAAATTCCATTTCGTTGACGGGCCGGTACTCGATAATCACCGTCGAATCGACGGGCGTGATGCGGCGGCTGAGCTCCACCACCAGCTCCTGCGACACCTGCCGCAGCAGAGCAAACGTGGCCAGCGTGTTGCGGTAGATGGCCTGCTTGGCCGACGATTTCTGCCGCAGACCGTCAAAAATCAGGTCGAGGCGGTCAGTAGGGGCGGCGGCGGGAGCCCCGGGGGCGTGGGTGGCGGTATTGTTGGAGTTGGGCGTGCCGGCATTGGCGGTGGCTTCAGAAGCCGGGCGGGGCGGGGTGGCGGACTTGGGGGGCTTGGTAGTATCCATAGAGAGGCGGGAACAGAACGGTCCGCAGCACGGCGCGGCGGGCAGGAAAAGCCGCTACTGTGGCAGTTGCGGGTGATAGTATCTACGCAAAGTAGTGCGCGGTAAGTTTTAGCAATGCCCGGAGGCTACTTGGCACTACGGGCTGCCCCGCCGAATTGCGGTTGAGCAACGCGAACTACAAAGCGCCTTACTCCGGCTCGAAGGCCGGCGGCGCGCTCAGGGCCGCTGCCACCGGCCACGCGCTGCTACGGAAAGCCACCGTGCGCAGCCCGGCATACGGAAAACCGGGCGCGGGCGGCAGCAGCATCGGTTGGGCCAGCGGATGCGCCAAAGCCTCCCCTACCGTGCGCACCGCGCCGGCCGGCACCGCCAGACGCTCCAGCGCCGCCAGCAGCGTCTGGCCCGGCACTTCGGCAATGCGGTGGGCCAGTAGCTGTTCCAGCGCGGCGCGGTGAGCTACCCGGTCGGGGTTGCGGCGGAAGCGGGCTTCCCCAGACCACTGCGGCCGCTCCAACACCTGGCATAGCTGCTGAAACTGCCGGTCGGAGCCCACGGCCAGCAGCAGGCGCGTGCCGTCCTGTGCCGTGTACACGGTGCCGTAGGGCACAATGCTGGGGTGGCCCGAGCCCAAAGGCTGCGGCTCCTGGCCCGTGACGAGGTAGGTAGCGGCCTGGTTGGCCAGCGAGGCCAGCGCGCTATCCAGCAAGCTCACCTGTACCAGCGCGCCCCGGCCGGTTCGCTCGCGGCGGTAAAGGGCCGTGAGCAGGCCTTCCTTGAGCTGGTGGGCGGTGAGCAAATCGATGAGGGCCACCGGCATTTTCTGGGGCGGCTGGCCGGGGCCGGGGGCGTTGAGGTGCATGAAACCGATTTCGGCCTGCAGCACGGCGTCGTAGCCGGCGCGGGTTTCCGTGGGGCCGTAGCCGGTGATGTGGCCGTAAATCAGGCGCGGGTTCAGGGCCGCCAACGTGGCGTAGTCGGCGCACAGCTTCTCGGCGTCGCCGGGCTTGTAGCTGGTCAGCACGATGTCGGCGGCGGCGGTTAGCTGGTGCAGCGCGGCTTGGCCGGCGGCGGTGGTCAGGTCCAGCGTCTGGCTGCGCTTGCCCCAGTTAGCACTGCTGAAATAGGCCGTGACGGTGGTGGCGGGGTCTTCGGCCGGGGTGCGCCAGGTGCGCGTCACGTCGCCAACCGGGGCTTCCAGCTTCAGCACGTCGGCCCCCAGCTCGGCCAGAAACTGACCCACCTGCGGCCCGGCCAGCACCGAGGCCAGCTCCAGCACACGCAAACCGGTTAGGGGGAGTTCATCAGAAGAATTCATGCGGCCGAAGGTAGCACCCGCCCCGATTTACCGCCGCCCGGCCCGCGCAAACACCGGAAATACCACCTCCCGCTCGCCCGGCCCCCACAGGCGCGTCACCTCGTCAGCCAGCAGCAAAACCGTATCCTGGCCGTGCTGCTGCTGGTATTTCACTACGCTCGACCACGTGCGCAGGTAGTTCAGAAACCACTCCGCCGACCACTGCCGCCGCACCTCGAAGCGGGCCTGCTGCACCTCGTCAAACGGGAACGGCAGGCGGGCGTACTCGTCGGTGATGTGCCAGCGGTTGGCGTCCCAGTAGGGGCGCATGGTGTCGTTGTGGAAGTGCTGCACCAATGGGTCCAGCGCGGGGCTGATGCACAGCAGGCCGTAGCCCCACTCCGCCACCACGCCGCCGGGTTGCAGCACGCGGCGCACCTCGGCGTTGAAAGCGGCCATGTCAAACCAGTGCACGGCCTGGGCCACCGTCACCAGATCGAAGCTGGCGGCGGCAAACGGCGTGTGCTCGGCCGGGGCTTGCTGGTAGGTGATGTTGGGCTGCCGGGCCGCCTGGGCCAGCTGCGCCGCGCTGATGTCGGTGGCTTCTACCTGCCCGAAATGCCTGGCCAGCACGGCGGCCACCTGCCCGTTGCCGGTGGCGCAGTCCCAGGCCCGGCCGTGGCCCGGCACCTGCGGCAGCAGCCAGCCGTAAAGCGCCGCCGGATAGTCGATGCGGTAGCGGGCGTAGAGGTCAGCCTGGGCAGAGAATCGGTCGAGCATGGATGGAGGGATGGTTGAATTGGTGGATTGATGGATTGTAGATAAACAGAACGTCATTCCGAGCTTGCGAGGAATCTCGCGTGCTGATGTTGCAACGCTAACCATACGGTTACAACGAAGCGGGAGAGATGCTTCGGCTGCGCTCAGCATGACGGTTACCATTACAACGTCAGCACGCGAGATTCCTCGCAAGCTCGAAATGACGTTCCAGAAGAGACGTTACCAAAACGGTGTTCCTGAAACGACGTTCCCGGAATACCGTTCTTGACAACCCGTTGCAACACTTGCTTCCCCAATAACGAAAAACGCTCATGTCCTCTCCCATCCAAACCGGCCTGCTGGCTTACGGCATGTCGGGCCGCATTTTTCACGCGCCGTTTCTGAGCACGCACTCGGGCTTTGCGCTGCGGGCCGTGGTGGAGCGCAGCCGTAAGAAGATGGCCCAGCCCTACCCCAGCATCATCAGCTACGACAGCGTAGCCGAACTGCTGGACGACCCGCAGCTGGAGCTGGTGGTGGTGAACACGCCCAACGACACCCATTTTGCCCTCGCCCGGCAGGCGTTGCAGGCCGGCAAGCACGTGCTCATCGAGAAGCCCGTGGCTACCACCGTGGCCGAGCTGGACGAGCTGTTGGCCCTGGCCGCCGAGCGCCGCCTGCACGTGCTGGCCTACCAGAACCGCCGCTGGGACTCCGACTTTCAGCTGGTGCGCCAGGTGGTGGAAAGCGGCCGACTGGGCCAGCTCACGGAAGTGCACTTCCGCTTTGACCGGTACAAACTGGCCCTCAACGCCAAAACCTTCAAGGAAGACCCGGCCGTGCCCGGCAGCGGCCTGAGCTTCGATTTGGGCCCGCACGTGCTGGATCAGGCCCTGAGCCTGTTCGGGCAGCCCGAGCGCGCCCACGTCACGCGCGCCAGCCACCGCCCCGGCTCCCGCGTCGATGACTACTTCCACCTGCACCTGCAGTATCCGCAGGGGCTGAACGTGTTTGTGGCCGGCAGCCTGCTCACGGCCGCGGCCGGTCCGGCCTACGTGCTGCACGGCACGCTCGGCTCGTTCCAGAAAAACCGCGCCGACGTGCAGGAAACCCAGCTCGACCAGGGCCAGCTGCCCACCGCCGCCACCTACGGCCACGAACCCACCGGCCAAGAAGGCACGCTTACACTGGTGCCCGCCCCCGGCGAAACCCAGGTTTCCCGCCTCCCCGCGCCCCAGGGTCAGTACCAGGGCCTGTTTGAGGCGGTGTACCAGACCATCCGCCACGGCCAGCCCTTCCCGGTGCGCGCCGAGCAGCTGCGCTGGCAGCTGGAGGTGCTGGAGGGTAGAGGCTAAAAAGAACGTCCTTCCAACCAGAACGTCATTTCAAGAACGTCATTCCGAGCGGAGCGAGGAATCTCGCTTGCTGACATTGCAATACTAATCCAACATCAGCACGCGAGATTCCTCGCTCCGCTCGGAATGACGTCCTGTTCGCGCTACTACCGCTCCAACCTCAACCGCACACAAATCCCGTTATCTTTGTTTCAATCCAATCCAGCGGTTTGCTGACCGAGACGCAAGGTCAGCCCTCTATCATCTTAACGAAGCTGTACCTTGACGTTTCACGAGTTTAACCTGCACGATGACCTGCTCGCGGGCATCGATGCCATGAATTACCAGAATGCCACGCCCATCCAGGAGCAGGCCATTCCCCGCATTCTCGAAGGCAAAGACCTGATTGCCTGCGCCCAGACCGGCACCGGCAAAACCGCCGCCTACCTGCTGCCGCTGCTCGACAAGATTTCGCACGCCAAGCACGGCACCACCTCCACGCTGGTGCTGGTGCCCACTCGCGAGCTGGCTACGCAGATCGACGAGCAGGTAACGGGCTTCGGCTACTTCGTGGAAGCCAGCTCCATTGCCATCTACGGCGGGGGCAAATCCGAGGGCTGGGAGCAGCAGAAGCGCGCCCTCACCTCCGGCGCCGACATCATCATTGCCACGCCCGGCCGCCTCATTGCCCACATGCAGATGGGCTACGTGAAGTTCGAGGACCTGAAGTATCTGGTGCTCGATGAGGCCGATAAGATGATGGACATGGGCTTCTCCGATGACATCCTCAACATCGTGCGCCAGCTGCCCAAGGAGCGCCAGACGCTCCTGTTCTCGGCCACCATGCCCAGCAAAATCCGCGACTTTTCGCAGCAGCTGCTCAAGAGCCCTGAGGAAATCCGCCTGGCCGTGTCCAAGCCGGCTGCCGGCATCGACCAGCAGTTCTACATGGCCTTCGACCGCCAGAAGATCTACCTGCTCGAGCACCTCATCAAAACCCAGGACGTGCAGAGCATGGTGCTGTTTACCAGCCAGAAAGCGGCTGTAGGCGGGATTGTGAAAGCCATCAACAAGCTGGGCATCGAGGCCCGGGGCATCAGCTCCGACCGCACCCAGGAGGAGCGCGAGGAAATCATGCGCGCCTTCAAAAACAAGCAGTTCCCCATCCTGGTCGCCACCGACGTGCTGAGCCGCGGCATTGATATCGACTCGCTGAGCCACGTGGTGAATTACGATATCCCGCGCGCCGCCGAGGACTACGTTCACCGCATCGGGCGCACGGCCCGCGCCGCCACCAAAGGCACGGCCATCACCTTCATTGCCGACCAGGACCAGGATCGGGTGCTCAAAATCGAGAAGCTCATTGAGCGCGAAGTAGAAAAGCAAACCATCACCGAAGGCCTCGGCCTGGGCGAGGCCCCCGAGTTCGACCCCAAACGCTTCAGCGGCCTGCACGGCAAAATCGGTGGCCGGCCCGAGCGCGGCGCCCGCAGTGGTGGTTCCGGCGGCGGCGGCGGCGGTGGCCGCGACCGTGGCCCCCGCCCCGAAGGCGGCGGCTCCGGCGGCGGCAGCCGCGACGGTGGCCGCCCCAACCGCGGCGACGGCAAGCCTGACGCCGACCAACTGGCCCGTATTGCCAAGGCCCAGGCGGCCCTGGCTGCCCTCGACGCCGGCCAGGCCCCATCTCAGCCCTACCAGCGCCCGCCCCGCGAAGACCGCCCCGAAGGCAGCGAAAGCCGCCCCCGCCGCGAGCCCCGCGCCCCGCGCCCTGAGGGCGAAGCCCGCCCGCCCCGCGAACCGCGTGCCCCACGCCCCGAAGGTGAGGCCCGCCCGCCCCGGGAGCCCCGCGCTCCGCGTCCGGAAGGCGAAGCCGCTACCACCGAACCCCGCGCCGACGGCGACCAAGCAGAAGGTCAGCGTCGCCGCAAGCGGGGCGGCCGCAACCGCTCTGGCCGCGGCCCCCGCCCTGAGGGCGAAGCATCCGCCCCGGTAGCCCCGGCCGCTGAATAATTGGTTTTTACTGACATAAAACAGCCTCCGCTAAGATTTTAGCGGAGGCTGTTTTATGTAGTAGCGTTGATTAAGGCAGTGACGCTTTTCGACCTCTAGTGTGCAGGCCAAGGTGACTGCAGTTGCATTTCAGGCATCTGCCAGGGTCAGACAACGGGCAGGCACTTCGTCGGTAAGCCAGACGCCGTTATCAGCTTGGTAGAATAGGTGGCCTTCTGCGTGCAACTGGTCGGCGGCCACCACCAGCACAACCGGCGCGCCGTGGCGGCTACCCACCTGCCGGGCGGTGGCTTCATCGGCGCTCAGGTGAACGTGCTGGCGGCTCATTTTCTGCAGGCCCTCGCGCATGATTTGTGCCTGGTGGCGGGCCGCAGTGCCGTGGTAGAGCACAGCCGGCGGCACGGCTGGCGCATAGCCCAGCTCCACAGCCACCGAATGGCCCTGGCTGGCCCGGATGCGCTGCTGGTCGTCGCTGAGGCGGAAACGCTGCTTAGGGCTGGTTTCCACGATGTGCAGCAGTAACTCAAGGGTGAGGTTGACATGATGCGTTTGAGCCTGCCGAAGCAACTCTTCCACACTTACCCAGCCCTGCTCATCCAGGGTAAGGCCCAAATGGGCCGGGTCGTGGCGGAGTACCAGGCTCAGGAGCTTGCTCAGGCGGGTGGTTTCTTTATCGGATAGCATAGGTTATTCCTGAATAGGTTCCTGCCGGCTTTTGTCGTCAGAAGCTGATAGAAGCTGTAGCATTTCAATGAAACTGTCAGCAATTGGTGTTACATCGTCCGGCGAATCATGGTCCCATAAAACTACCGGATACTCGTTTCCGGGCCTGCTTTCATTGGTGTTGAAGCACAGATGCCCCCAGTCGCTATATCCTGCAAATGCTAGGTATCCTCTATCTATCAAATACCGCTTCGGATATCCGTTGAGTACTCGATTAACCGCTTCTTTCTTCCAGCGAGAAGGTGTGTGATTATGCACGCTGAACTCATCAATGTACAGCTCAAAAAAGAACCTGTACTGCAGAAAGAATCTGTATGACTCCGGCAGCGCATGTTTTAAAGTGGCTTCCAGTTCGTCTATTTCCTGCTCTTCAATCTGGGTAGGTATCGGCATCCAGATCGTACATTCTTCTCCTGTAGCTGTATCGGGAAAGTGATGAACCATTTCATAGTCCGCCCCCTCCACTGTTCCTATCCGATTCAAGCCATCATGAAAACTTAAATCAAGATGCTTATCGACTATTTGAACGATGGCTATTTGCAAGACTGACTGCAGAGACATACATCCTGTATTTATGATTGTTGTGAACAGACTATGCGAACATATCCCCCCCTATAACCTGACGCTCACACCGCCTGCCCTAGCCCAAACAGCAGCGTGAATACCAGTGTGGTGAGGGCCATTTGCTTGAGCAGTGGGTCGAGTTGCATGCTGTCCTGGCGCTGCCACACGGCCAGGGCGTTGCGCACCAGCAGCGGGGCGCTCATCAGGAACAGCCACTGCCAAGGCGAGCGGTAGGTAAGCAGCACGTAAAGCACGGCACACACCAGCCCGGCCGTGAGCAGCACCACGTGGTACACGCGGGCCCGCTGCGGCCCCAGGCGCACCGGAATGGTGATTTTGCCAGCCAGCGCATCGGAGCGGATGTCGCGGATGTTGTTCACGTTGAGCACCGCCGTGGCGAAGCAACCCAGCGCGGCAGCCGGCAGCAACACCGAAAGCGGCAGCGTACCAGCCTGCAGAAAATACGTACCGCACACCCCCACCAGCCCGAAAAACACGAATACCGACAGGTCACCCAGCCCGGCGTAGCCGTAGGGCTTGGAGCCGGCCGTATAGTTGACCGCCGCCCAGATAGCCGAGAGGCCCAGCACGAAAAACGCCAGAAAAATCCAGGCGCCGGCCGTGCCCAGGGCCACCCACAGCAGCAGCAGCCCGCTCCCGAGCGACAGGGCCCCGAACAGGCCCATGCCCTTCTTCATCTGCGCCGGCGTGATAGCGCCGCTCTGCACGGCCCGTTGCGGCCCCTCGCGGTGCACGCTGTCGGCGCCGTTCTGGGAGTCGCCGTAGTCGTTGGCCAGGTTGCTCAGAATTTGCAGCAGAATGGTCGTCAGAGCCGCCAGCCCCACCACGCTGCCCCGGAAGTGGCCGTTGCTGGCCGCCAGAAAGCCCCCGGCCATGATGCTGGCCAGCGCCAGCGGCAACGTGCGCGGCCGAAAGGCCGAAATCCAGGCTTTGGCAGGGCTGACAGACGCGGGAACGGCGGGAGAAGAGGTTGCCATGAAGGTATTTTTGAGACGTGTGCTAAGGCACAGCTCTTCAGAAATGCGTGTTGGTAGGTGCGGCCCGAACGATGTAGAGACGCAATATTTTGCGTCTCGTCGTTGCTGATGTTGACCGTTTTAATATCGCCGTTCAACGACGAGACGCAAAATATTGCGTCTCTACATCGTTCAGCCACTCATTTCCAAAGCGGCGATACGTTCGGCGGTCAGCTCGTTGAAGTGCGCTACCACCAGGTCGGCGTGGCTCAGGTCCTGCAGGGGCGAATGCTCGCTGTTGTAGCCGATGCAGTAGAGGCCGGCGGTTTTGGCGGCCGTCACGCCGTTGGCCGAGTCTTCGATGACCACGCACTCGGCGGCCGGGGCCGCGGCCAGAGCGGCGGCGTGCGCGAAAATGGCCGGATCGGGCTTGGAGCGCGGGAAGTCCTCCCCGCTGAGCAGGTGCGTGAAGTACGGCCCCAGCGCAAAGCGGCGCATCACCCGATCAATGGTGGAGTGCGAGGCCGACGACGCCAGAATCAGCTCCAGGCCGTGCTGGTGCAGGTCTTCGATGAGGCAGCGCACCCCGTCGAGCAGCTCCAGATCGGGTTTCTCGTCGAAGGCGCGGTTGAAGAACTCCCGCTTCATCAGCACCATGTCGGCTACCTCGTGCGGCAGGCCATGCTGGTCTTTGAGGTGCTGGTACACGTTTTTGGTGGAGCGGCCGGTGAACTGCGCGTACTCATCATCCGAAACCCCAATGCCCAGCTCCTCGAAATGCCGGAAATAGGCGTAGCGGTGAACGGGCTCGGTATCGACGATAACGCCGTCCATGTCAAAAATAACCGTGCGAACCATGCGTGGAAGTAAGTGAACGGGCGTAGCCCGGACTTCAGTCCGGCGCCCAACAGCAGGCGGCGAACGGGCGAAGAATGCGGGAAACAGGGCACCGGACTGAAGTCCGGGCCACAGGCTGTAGCCAGCAAAATTACGGCGTTAAACGAGGTTTGCTACTGCTGGATGGCCGCCAGCAGCTCCGGGCCCGTGGGGCTCACTTTTGAAGGATAAAAGGCCTGCACATGGCCCTGCTCGTCGATGAGGTACTTGCAGAAATTCCAGTTCGGCTTCTCGTCCGTGACGCCGTTCTGGGCTTTGCTGCCCAGGTACTGGAATAGTGGGGCCGCATCGGCGCCAGCCACCGAGACCTTGCTGAACAGCGGGAAGGTCACGCCGAAATTCCGCTCGCAGAATGTGGCAATCTGGGCATCGGTGCCGGGCTCCTGCCCCCCGAAGTTGTTGGCCGGAAAACCCAGCACGGTCACTTGGGTGCCATATTTTTTGTGCAGTTCTTCCAGCTCTTTGTACTGAGGCGTGTAGCCGCACTCCGAGGCCGTATTAACAATCAAAAGCTTTTTGCCCTGGTATTGGCGGAGCGAAACCGACTGGCCATCAATGGCCTGCAAAGTGAAATCGTAGACGGAGCCGGAAATGGCGGGAGTAGTCATGGCAGCAGCAGAAGACGTGGACGAAGAGGTAGAAGGCACCGACGGCGAAGAACAAGCCGCACAACCAGCCAGCAGCAGCAAAGCAACGGATTTCATGGGCAAAAGGGAAATATCAACCGGCCACAGAACCCAAACGGCGCAGTAATGTTCAGCTATACACTATCCGCCAAACTGCCCGTACTAGCGGGGCAGCCACGCCGGAATTTTGTACATTGGCAAACGCCGCTACCGAAAAAGGCCCTACTTTCGTCAATTGCCGCTCTTCACTACTTACCAGTCTGCTCATGCGTAGGACTCTCTATTCGGTCATTACCGGAACGGGCAGTTATCTTCCTTCCCGCGTTGTTCGCAACGCCGATTTCATTTCCACTTCTTTTTTCGAGGCCACCGGCCAGCCCCTGACCAAGCCCGGGGAGGAGATTGTGGAGCGTTTCGCCCAAATCACCGACATCCAGGAGCGGCGCTATGCCGAAGACGACCAGGTAGCCTCCGACCTGGCCTACCTGGCGGCCCGCAACCTGTTCGACAGCTGCGGCGCCGACCCCGAAACGCTGGACTACATTCTGGTGGCCCACAACTTCGGCGACGTAGCCATAGATAACCGGCGCTCCGATTTTGTGCCCACGCTGGCCGCCCGCGTGAAACACAAGTTGGGCATCGAAAACCCCAATACCGTTGTCTACGACCTGCCCTTTGGCTGCCCCGGCTGGCTGCAGGGCGTCATTCAGGCCGATTACTACCTGCGCTCCGGCGACGCCAAGCGGGTACTGGTCATCGGGGCCGAAACCCTCTCGCGCGTCTGCGACCCCCACGACCGGGACAGCATGATCTACGCCGACGGGGCCGGGGCCGTCCTGCTCGAAGCCCGGGAAAGCGACACGCCCATCGGCATTCTGGCCCACGGCTCCCGCTCCGATACCGTGCAGGCGGCGCATCTGCTGCGTATGGCCCGGTCGTATAACCCGGCGTACGTGGGCGAGGAACTGTTTTTGAAGATGGAAGGCCGCAAGCTCTACGAGTACGCCCTCAAAACCGTCCCGCAGGCTATCAAAGACACCCTCGATAAGGCCGGGCTGCCCATCGAAGCCATGAGCAAGCTGCTTATCCATCAGGCCAACGGCAAGATGGATGATGCCATTCTCAAGCGCCTCTACGGCCTCTACAACCAGTCCACGGTGCCCGTCGGCATCATGCCCATGACCATTTCCTGGCTCGGCAATTCCTCGGTAGCCACCCTGCCCACCCTGCTCGACCTGATCCTGCAGCACCAGCTGCCCGAAACCACCATCAAGCCCGGCGAAATCATTGTGTTTGCGTCCGTAGGAGCCGGCATGAACTGCAACGCCGTGGTGTACCAAGTGCCCACAGAGTAAAGCAGGCTTTAAAAAAACGTCATCCTGAGCGTAGCGAAGGACCTTATCACGTCGGCGAAAGTTGGTCAATCCAACCCGCATGTGATAAGGTCCTTCGCTACGCTCAGGATGACGTTTTTTTGCTTTCTCCTATCGGTTACGTCGTCTTCGGCGTCAGCCATTTTTCGAGGCTGACGGGCTGGTAGGCCAGCATTTCATCGAGCATGCCGTGGGGATTGGGGTTGCTCAGGAGCTGGTTGCGGTTTTCGCGGCGCAGCAGGCCTTCGTCGGCCATGTGGTCGAGGGCGCGGAGCAGGTGGTCGTAGTAGCCAGCCACGTTGAGCACCCCGATGGGCTTTTTGTGCAGGCCCAGCTGGCCCCAGGTCAGCACCTCAAACAGCTCCTCCAACGTGCCGTAGCCGCCGGGCATGGCCACGAAGCCTTCGGCCAGGTCGGCCATCATCAGCTTCCGCTCGTGCATGGTTTTCACCAGGTGTAGCTCGGTGAGGCCGGTGTGGGCCAGCTCCTTGTCGGCCAGAAAGTCGGGAATCACCCCGATAACCTTGCCGCCGTGCTGCATCACGGCATCGGCCACGGCGCCCATCAGGCCCACCCGGCCGCCGCCGTACACCAGCGTGAAGCCCCGCTCGGCCAGGGCTTGGCCCATGGCCGTGGCCTGTTGGGTGAATGATTCGTTGGTGCCGCTGCTGGCACCGCAATACACGGCTACGCTTTTCATAAGCAAACCGGACTCGGCCCAGCCTCGTCCGTCATTAGTGACAAAAGAAAAAACAGCAGCAACGCCAGTGGTGGGCGTTGCTGCTGCACTACAAACAAACTTCGACTGTCATGCTGAGCGCAGTCGAAGCATTTCTACCGCTTCGTTGAATTACCATATCCAACATCAGCACGCGAGATTCCTCGCGCTGCTCGGAATGACGTGCTAACAAAGCGGTAGAGATGCTTCGACTGCGCTCAGCATGACGTTCTGGGGGGATGCGTGCGTCCCACGCCGTTTACACTACATCCGCTCGGGCACCTGGATGCCCAGCAAGCCCAGGCTGGTTTTGATGGTCTGGCCGGTTTGGGCCGAGAGGGCCACGTAGAACGAGCGGCTGGTTTCGTTGGGCTCGGTGAAGATTTTGATGTCGGTGTAGAAGCGGTTGTAGGCGCGGGCCACCTCGTAGGCGTACTGGGCCACCACGGCCGGCGAGAACGTACGGGCGGCTTCCTGCACCACACCGGCATAGCGGCCCAGCTCCTGCACCAGCTCGCGGGCAGCGGCGGGTAGCTCCGTGAGACTGCTCAGGTCGGCTGCAGGGCTGATGCCCATTTCGGCAGCTTTGCGCAGGATGGCGGCGATCCGGGCGTGCGAGTACTGCACAAACGGCCCCGTGTCGCCTTCCAGCTTCACCGATTCCTCGGGGTTGAAGAGCATGCGCTTCTTGGGGTCCACCTTCAGCAGGTAATACTTGAGTGCGCCCAGGCCCAGCATGTGGTAGAGTTGTTGCAATTCCTGCTCATCAAGGCCTTCGGTTTTGCCTTTTTCAAGGGTGGCAGCCTGGGCGGCTTCCACCACTTCGCGCACCAGCTCGTCGGCGTCTACCACGGTGCCTTCGCGGCTCTTCATCTTACCAGAAGGCAGGTCCACCATACCGTAGCTGAGGTGGTAGATGGCGTCGGCGTAGGGCTTGCCCAGCTTCTGCAGCACCGCCCGCAGCACCTGCATGTGGTAGTTCTGCTCGTCGGCAATGACGTACACGCTCAAATCGTAGCCGAAATCCTGGTACTTGAGCTCAGCCGTGCCCAGGTCCTGGGTAATGTACACCGAGGTGCCGTCGGCGCGGAGCAGCAGCTTCTCGTCGAGGCCTTCCTCCTTCAGGTCCACCCAAACCGAGCCGTCGTCCTTCTTGAAGAACACGCCTTTCTGCAGGCCTTCCTCCACCCGCTCCTTGCCCAGCAGGTAGGTACCCGATTCGTAGTAATACTTATCGAAATCGACGCCGATGTTGGTGTAGGTGGCATCGAAGCCCTCGTACACCCAGCCGTTCATCTGCTTCCAGAGGCTCACCACGGCTTCGTCGTTGGCTTCCCAGGCGCGGAGCATATCCTGGGCTTCCAGCATCATGGGGGCCTGGCGCTTGGCCACGTCGGCGGCTACGCCTTCGGCTTCCAGCTGGCGCACCTGCTCGCGGTAGTGCTTCTCAAACAGCACGTAGTACTTACCGGCCAGGTGGTCGCCCTTGATGCCGGCGCTCTGCGGAGTTTCGCCCTGGCCGTACTGCTGGTAGGCCAGCATGGATTTGCATATGTGAATGCCCCGGTCGTTGACCAGGTTGGCCTTCGTGACGGTGGCGCCGGTGGCCTTCAGAATCTCGGCCACCGAGTAGCCCAGGAAGTTGTTGCGCAGGTGGCCCAGGTGCAACGGCTTGTTGGTGTTAGGCGAAGAATACTCCACCACCACGTTGCGCGGGCCCTCAGTCGTGACGGGCGTGCCAGCCGGCTGCTGGCGCAGCGCCGTGAAGAGCTTCAGCCACTCGGCATCGGCAATTTCCAGGTTCAGGAAGCCTTTCACCACGTTGTAGCCGCTCACCAGCGGCGAGTTGGCCACCAGCCACTCCCCCACGGCCTGCCCGATCTGCTCGGGACCTTTACCCAGGGTTTTGGTGAACGGGAACGTGACGAGCGTAAACTGCCCGGCAAACTCCTTACGCGTGGGCTGCAACGTGAGCTGGGCGGCGGGCACCTCGGTGCCGAATACCGTTTGAATAGCCGTGCCGAGGGCGGCTTTGAGGGTTTGTTCGAGTTGTTGCACTGGAAGAGCGAAACGCTGAAAAAGAAGCCTTATCGTAGGCTTCGGATAGATTTTGAGGCGAAATCCGGGAGGTGGCGTAAGCTACCGGCCTGGGCGGGGCAAGGGCGTTTCCGGCCCGAAAGGCAGGCGCCAGCCATCCGCATCGGCCGTGGCCTACGCTAGATTCGTCGGGAAGAAAGCCGCCAAAAAACCGGGTTCATAAGCACTTACCGCCGCGGCCACCCTGGGCTGCTGCGGGCACAAAGGTAGAAACCTGGGCCGGAAGAGCCCACGCCCACCCCTACTTTCCTGCCCGGCGCAGCAGCATCTGCACCTGCCGGGGGTTGCCGCGCGTGATAACCGGGTAGGCCACGTCGCTCAGAAACAGCAGCTGCCCGTTTGCCCGGATGCGCGCCTGCATGACGTAGGTGTTGCTTTCCTGAATGCGGCCGGGGTCGTAGGTGAGCGTGAAGGGCAGCGGCACCTGCTCGCCGTTGAGTTGGACAGTCACCGAATCAATCACCGTAGCCGCCACATCCTGCCGTGACACATCCAGCAGCTGCACCTGCACCACCGCCGCCGCCGGCAGCGCCATCCGCTCACGGTACGTGAGCGTGCCCGTGATGGTGTCGCGGGGCATTTTCATGGGCTGCAGGGCCTCGGCGCCGGGGCTGTTGCCAGTGGCAGAAGGCGAGGTGGTGCAGGCCGCAAACAGCAGGGACGCACCCAAGGCAGGCAACAAACGAAAAAGCATGGCGTGGCAGCAAAAAGCAGGATATCGTTACAAATAGTCACGAATATATCCGCTTTTTGCCGCCGCGCAAGCTGGTCGTTACCGGCTCACCACTTCCTCCAGCCGCAACCGCCGCTGAATGGCGTCAGTGGCCGCTTCCAGGATGTCGAAGGCGTTCTGGGCCATGGTATTTTCGGAGTCCAGCGTGGGGTTGATTTCCACCATCTCGAAGCACACCACCCGGTCGTTGTCGAGCAGGGCGCGGCACAAACTGATGGCTTCCTCCACGTTCAGGCCATCTACCACGGGCGTGCCGGTGCCTTTGCTGAAGCGCGAGTCCAGCGAGTCCACGTCGAAGCTGATGTACACCATGTCGCAGAAGCGCAGACGCTCGTATACCTCTCGGGCCACCTGGCGGGTGCCTTTGGCCTTCACCTCATCCAGCTTGTAGTTTTTGATGCCCAGCCGCTCGATAATGGCGTCTTCCTCGGGCTCGGTGTCGCGCACTACCACGTACACCAAGTGCTCGGCGGTGATTTTGGGGCCGGGCTCGCCCAGGTTTTTCAGCTTCTGCCAGAAAAACTCGGTTTCCGGCTCGGGCTGGTTGCGCTGGCAGGGGAGGTTGTCGTCGCCGAGGCTAATGGCCAGCGGCATGCCGTGCATGTTGCCCGAGGGCGTGGTGTAGGGCGAGTGAATGTCGGCGTGGGCATCTACCCAGACCACGCCCAGCGTTTTGTGCGGGTAGGCCGCCTTGATGCCCGCAATGGTGGCGGCGGCGCTGCTGTGGTCGCCGGCCAGCACCAGCGGAAACTCGCCGAAGCGCAGCGTTTGCTCCACGGTGCTGGCAATGCCCTTCTGCACCGTGTAAATAGAATCGATGTGCTTGGCCTTCGGAAAATGGTTTTTCTCAAAGAGCACGTGGTTCAGGTCCGGAATGTGGACCGAATTGAACCGGCGGAAGTAGTCGGACCCTTTGTTGAGGCAGGCTACTTTCAGGGCATCTACGCCCATACTGGCACCACGGGTCCCGGCTCCAAGCTCGGAGCGGACTTCCAGAAGCTTAATGCGTCGCATATTACATTGGCAGAAAAAGGGTTAGGGTGGTTTTAATGCTTGCCGATTGAGCAGGTGGGAATTCCTCTCAGGCTTGACGCGCACAGACCCTCCGGCGCAACCAACGAACAAAGCACAACCAAAACCCCGCGCGCGGGGTATCTTTGCGGCTGCAAGTTCGACAAAAGCTGTCGTGTTAAGAAATTGAAAAGTATCCCGAACGTCGCAGAGCAGAGCGAAACATTGCGTTAGGATGGTGATTCTACTACCCTAACGGAATGCCTCATCCTTGCTCCAAGCGCAACATGCTCTGCCTGCCGTTCAGGTTTTCTCTCTCAACCAGCCTCTCCCCCACACACTCCTTTAATGGATACCTACCACGACCTGATTTCCCAGACGTTTGACTTTCCTACCGATGAGTTTCAGGTAGAGCAAAATGAACTGCGCTTCCACGACATCGACCTGATGGCGCTGGTGAAGAAGCACGGCACGCCGCTGCGCCTGGCTTACCTGCCCAAAATCAGCAGCCAGATTCAGCGGGCGCAGGAATGGTTCCGGGCCGGCATCGAGAAAATCGGCTACCAGGGCAAATACTCCTACGCCTACTGCACCAAGGCCTCGCACTTCAGCTTTGTGGTGGAAGAAGCCCTCAAAAACGACGTGCATATCGAAACGTCGTCGTGGTTTGACACCAACATCATCCGGGCCATGCACGCCAAGGGCAAGGTGCAGAAGGACACGTTCATCATCTGCAACGGCTTCAAAACCGACGAGTACAAGCACGAAATTACGCGCCTCATCAACGACGGCTTCGTGAACTGCATGCCCATCCTCGACTCGCCCAACGAGATAGAGTACTACCACGACAACGTGCGCGAGAAGTGCAGCGTGGGCATGCGCCTGGCCTCCGACGAGGAGCCGCGCTTCCAGTTCTACACCTCGCGCCTGGGCATCCGCTATACTGACGCGCTGCCGCTCTGGGAGCAGAAAATCAAGGAAGATCCGCGCTTCGAGCTCACGATGCTGCATTACTTCATCAACACCGGCATCAAGGACACCAGCTACTACTGGTCGGAGTTGAGCCGGTTTGTGCACAAGTACTGCGAGCTGCGCAAGGTGTGCCCCACGCTCACCACCATCGACATCGGCGGAGGCCTGCCCATCCAGACCAGCATTCAGAAAGAGTACGACTACCCGTACATGATTGAGGAAGTGCTGCGCACCATCCAGCGCATCTGCGCCGAGGAAGGCGTGGCGGAGCCGGACATTTTCACCGAGTTCGGCATCTTCACGGTGGGCGAGTCGGGCGCTACCATCTACAGCATTTTGGACGAGAAGCTGCAGAACGACAAGGAACTGTGGTACATGATTGACGGCTCGTTTATCACCAACTTGCCCGACACTTGGGCCCTGAACCAGCGCTTCATCATGCTGGCCCTCAACGGCTGGAACAAGAAGTACAAGAAGATTCAGCTCGGCGGCCTCACCTGCGACTCGCAGGACTACTACAACGCCGAGAAGCACATCTATCAGGTGTTTCTGCCCGAGCGCAAGCCCGCCGACGCCGAGCCGCTGTACGTAGGCTTCTTCCATACCGGCGCTTACCAGGAAAGCCTGAGTGGCTACGGCGGCGTGAAGCACTGCCTGATTCCGGCCCCCAAAATGGTGATTCTGGACCGCGCCGAGGATGGCACCCTCACCGACCAGGTGTTTGCCGAAGAGCAGACCGCCGACTCCATGATGCGCATTCTGGGCTATCAGGCCTAAGGATTCGGCAAGTTTCGGGCGGGCCGGTTGGAAGGCCCGCTTGGAACTGCTATTTTTGGGTGTTAGCTCCTCTTTCTTAACCTGTTTACTTTCTGCCTCGAAAATGAAAAAATTCTTCCTACTGGCCTCGGTGGCTGTTTTGGGGCTGAGCGCCTGCAACAAGGAAAAGTGCCCGGCCTACTCCAGCACCAAATCCGCCAACCGCGTTTCGTCGCCGATTATGGCGTCGTCGGTGGCGGCTCCGGCTGCGCGCCAGTAGCCGTCCGGCAGCAGCTTCCACGGCTGCTGCTCTACCAGAAGTATCCTCGAAGCCCGTTGCTGCCCTGTGCAGCAGCGGGCTTTTTGCTGCGCTACCCAAATAATTTTTAGTGAATCACATTCTGCACAATTTAAAGAGCACCTCCACGTTAGAGGTGGATAAGCTTTCGTTCTTAGAGGGTTGCAAACAAAACGACCTTCTTTATATTGTACAATAACATGAAAAAGTTTTTCCTTTTTTCCTTTGTAGGAATGGCCTCGCTGAGTTCGTGCCGCACCAAATGCCCTGCTTACTCCACCACCAAGCCGGCCACCCAGACAGCGGCCCCCATCATGGCCAGCGACGCCGCCGCAACGCCCCGGCAGTAAGGGGTAGCCTCTCTAAATTGAAAACGCCTCCTGCTCTTATTTACCTGAGCAGGAGGCGTTTTTGTGTGTAGCTCTACGGGCAGTAACCACCCGTTTCGGGCCTTATGACGCGCCCGCCAGTATCAGGTCGGTGGCGGCGGCCAGGTTGGGCACACGCGGCAGGAAAACCGCTGCTTCCTCCTCCCCTACCAGAATCCCGCGCACCCCCACCTTAGCGCCCGCCTGCATGTCGCGCAGCCGGTCGCCGACCAGCCAGCACTGCGCCGCCTCTAGTTGGAAGCGCGCCATGGCCTGCTCCAGCATCAGCGAATCGGGCTTACGCCTGAGCGACTCCGACACGCTGGGGTGGCCCGGCGCAAAGTACAGCGCATCGAGCGCGCTGTGGCAGGCCTGCTGCAGCTTCTGGTGGCAGGCCTGCACGTCGGCGGCCGTGTAAAGGCCCTTGGCGATACCGGCCTGGTTGGTGATGACGATGAGGTAGTAGCCGGCGGCTTTGAGGCGCGCCAGGCTCTCGGGCACGTCTGGCAGCACCTCGAATTTCTCCAGCTCCCACACGTAGGTACCTACCTCCCGGTTGAGCACTCCGTCACGGTCCAGAAATACAGCTTTGTTGGTCATGGTGATGAGGTAACGAGGTAACGAGGTAACGAGGTAACGAGGTAACGAGGTAACAGGTGACAGGTGACAGGTGACAGGTGACAGGTGACAGGTGACAAAGGTAGCGGTGTGCCGGCCTGAGGCACCTTGTTTGTGCCTGCTACCTTTGTTACTTGTTATACCAGTGTCTATCCCTTATCGCCTCATCACCTGTCACCCCATCACCTCATCATCAACACCAACATGTCCATAGCAATTATCGGAGGCGGAATCTCGGGGCTTACGCTGGCCTGGCAGCTGCAGAAAGCTGGTGTCGCCTACGACCTGTTTGAGGCCGACGCCACGCCCGGCGGCTGTTTGCGCAGCCTGCCCCATCCGGCCGGCTACCTCCTCGAAACCGGCCCCAACTCCCTGCAACTCAGCGACGAGCTACAGGAGCTAATTACGGAGCTCGACCTAACCGACAAAATCCAGGATGCCGCCGACGTCAGCAAGCACCGCTACGTGCTGCGCGACGGCCGCATTCAGGAGCTGCCCGGCTCGCCACCGGCCCTGCTCACCAGTAGCTTTTTCAGTTTGAAGGCCCGGTTCAGCTTGGTGCGGGAGCTGCTGCGGCCGGCCGCCGCGCCCAATCCGCAGGAAACGGTAGCCGGCTTTTTCCGCCGCCGCTTCGGGCCTGAGCTGGTCGATTATGCCGTGAATCCGTTCATTTCCGGCATCTACGCCGGCGACCCCGAGCAGCTGCTGATTCATAAGACGTTCGGGAAAGTGGCGGCGCTGGAGCAGCAGCACGGCTCGGTACTGCGTGGGCTGGCCAAAGCCGGGGGCGGCGCGGGCCGCAAGCGCATCATCACGCTGCAGGGCGGCATCCAGACCCTTACCGACGCACTGGCCGCCCGCCTCATCCACCGCCACGTAGGCCAACCCGTGCAGGCCCTGCAGCGCCTCCCCAACGGCCACTACCAGCTGCGCACAGTCGCCGGCCGCGAAAGCCAGCACGCGGCCCTGGTGCTGGCGCTGCCTACCTACGCCGCGGCGCCCCTGCTGCAGCCGCTGTTTCCGGAGGCGGCCGCAGCGCTGGCGGCCGTGCACTACCCGCCTATGGCCGCCATCTACACCGCCTACCAGCGCGCCGACGTGAGCCATCCGCTAAACGGCTTCGGGGCCCTAAGCCCCAAAATCGAGCAGCCCTACGCGGCCGGCACCATCTGGACCAGCGCCATTTTCCCCGACCGCGCCCCGGCCGGCCAGGTGCTGTTTACCACGTTTGTGGGCGGCACCCAGTACGAGGAACACGCCCGCCAGCCAGAAGCCACCCAGAAAGCCGCCGTGCACGCCGAGCTGAGCCAACTCTACGGAATCCGGGAGGGCGCGCAACCTGCGTGGCAGTTCCGGTACTTTTGGGAGCGCGCCATTCCGCAGTTCGACCACCGCATCGTGGCCGCGCACGCCGCCGCCGATACGCTGCAAACCCAGAATATCTGGAGCGCGGCCAACTGGCGCGGCGGCGTGGGCGTACCGGACTGCATCCGGCATGCCCGACAAATTGCTGCTCAGCTTGTTGCGTAGGCAGGGCCGGTAGCCCTGGGCCATCTGGCGGCCAAGAAGCCATTGGCGAGTTGCCAAACGGCTTTTTCGTCTTCGCCAGTTTCTGCATATTGCCGGGCGGGCGCACCAAAAACCCCTCTATCTTTGTCCGATGAATGACGGGCTCGTCCTGATACCAACCTACAATGAGCGCGAAAATGCGGAGCTGATCCTTCGCAAGGTCTTTTCGCTGCCCAAAGAGTTCGACGTGCTCATCATCGACGACGGCTCGCCGGACGGTACTGCGGCCATTGTGCGCGGGTTGATGGCGGAGTTTCCGAACCGGTTGTTTCTGGAAGAGCGCAGCGGTAAGCTGGGCTTGGGCACGGCCTACATCCACGGCTTCCGGTGGGCGCTGGAGCGCGGCTACCAGTATGTGTTTGAGATGGACGCCGACTTCTCCCACAACCCCGACGACTTGGTGCGCCTCTACAACGCCTGCGCCCACGATGGCTACGACTTGGCCATTGGCTCGCGCTACATTCAGGGTGTGAACGTGGTCAACTGGCCCATGGACCGGGTGCTGATGTCGTACTTCGCCTCGGCCTACGTGCGCTTCATCACGGGCATGCCCATCCGCGACGCCACGGCGGGCTTCAAATGCTACACGGCCCGCGTGCTGCGCACCATCGAGCTGGACCGGATCCGGTTCGTGGGCTATGCCTTCCAGATTGAGATGAAGTGGCTGGCCTACAAGTATGTCTTCCGCATCAAGGAGGTGCCGATTATCTTCACCGACCGCACCCGCGGCACTTCCAAGATGAGCAAGGGCATCGTGCAGGAAGCCTTCCTGGGCGTCATCAAGATGAAGGTAGACAGCTGGTTCCGGCGCTTTGCCCCGGCCACGCCGCGCGCTACCGTTTCGACTGGCAGCGCAACCCCGGCGTCGGAAACCCGGTAAGCGTAGCTGCAGCCGGCCCGCTGCGGCGTTTGGTTTTCCGGGCCATTAGCGGCGCTACCAATGGAAATTACTCCCTGGTTCTGGGTGGGCTTCAATGCCTTCGTGCTGGCCATGCTGCTGCTCGATCTGCTGGTGTTCAACCGCCGGGCCCACGTGGTGCGCATGCGCGAAGCCTTGGGCTGGAGCGCCTTCTGGATTGCGCTGTCCCTCACGTTCAATTACCTGGTCTACCACTTCCTGGGGCGCACGGCCGCCCTGGAGTTCCTGACCGGCTATCTGATCGAGAAGTCGCTGAGCGTGGACAATCTGTTCGTGTTTCTGCTGGTGTTCAGCTACTTCAAGGTGCCGCCGCAGTACCAGCATAAGATTCTGTTCTGGGGGATTCTGGGGGCGCTGGTGCTGCGGGCTGTTTTCATTCTGGTGGGCGCGGCGCTGCTGGCCAAATTCCATTTCCTGCTCTATGTGCTGGGTGCCTTCCTGGTGTATACTGGCGTGAAGATGGCCACCAACGCCGGCGACCCCGAAATTGACCCCGACAGCAACCCGGTGGTGCGCTTCCTGAGCCGCCACCTGCCCATCACCAACCGCTTGCACGACGACCGGTTTCTGATCCGCCAAGACGGCCGGCTGTTTGCCACGCCCCTGCTGGTGGTGCTGGTGATGGTGGAAACCACCGACGTGGTATTTGCCGCCGATTCCATTCCGGCCATCCTGGCCGTCTCGCGCGACACGTTTATTGTGTACACCAGCAACGTGTTTGCGCTACTGGGGCTGCGGGCGCTGTACTTCGCCCTCGAAGGCCTGATGCGGCTGTTCCACTACCTGCAGTACGGCCTCTCGCTGATCCTCATCTTCATCGGGGCCAAGCTGCTGCTGTCCGAGGTCTACCACATTCCGATGGGGATTTCGCTGGGCGTGGTGGGCGGTATTCTACTGCTTTCTGTGGTTGCCTCCGTGCTGTGGCCTAAAAAGGATGAGGTGAATCGTGATGAGGTTATGAAGTAATGGAGTGATGAAGTAATTTGGTGATGGGGTAATGAGGGGATGAAGTGATGAGGTAGCAGGTATGGACAAGCCCCAGCGGGGCGACATATTGGTAGCCTTTGCCCGGCGCAACGACGATAAAGCCCCGGAGGGGCGACACTCTTACCGAACCGGTTAAGGTGTCGCCCCTCCGGGGCTTCCATTTTTCTACGGCGTTTTCTCTACTAATATGCCGCCCCTCCGGGGCTACACCTCACCTCATTTCACCTCACTACTTTTCACCCTATAATTTCATCACCTCATCACGATTCACCTCATCACCCCATCACCTCATCACCAAAAGCTACGGCTTAGGAACTGGTGCACCTTCGGCGGGTGCGGGCACGGTGGTGTTCACGCCTTCGTCGGGAGCGGCGTTGCCGCCGAGCAGGTCTATCAGGTTAAGTGGCTCAAACTGCGTGGAATCCGCGGGCTGGGTGGCACGCACGGTGTCGCGCACGGCTCGGAAGATGGAGCCGTGGGCTCGGCCCGGGAAGCTCAGGCTGTAGCTGAGCGTGTTGCGGGCGCCGTCCGAAATCAGGCCTTTCTGCAGCATCAGGTCGGCAATGAGGCGGTGGAAGTAGCGCGCCGCGCTGCGCATCTCACCGTACTGGTTGAACGACATCTGGTAGCGCCGTGGCCGCGGGATAATGCTGGCCATATACAGGCTCTCCGACAGGTTCAGCTCAGCCGGATCCTCGGCGTAGTAGAACTCGGCGGCCTCCTTCACCCCGTAGATCTTCGGCCCCCACTCGATGATGTTGAGGTACACTTCAAACATGCGCTCCTTCGAAACGAGGCCCGTGTTTTCAATCAGCCACACAATCAGGGCTTCCTCAATCTTGCGGGTCACGGTTTTCTGCCGGGTCAGGAACACGTTTTTCACCAGCTGCATGGAAATGGTGCTGCCGCCGCGGGCGAAGCGCTTTTCCTTGATGTTCTGGATGGCCGACTTCACAAACGCCTTTTCCATAAAGCCCTTGTGCGACAGGAAACGCGGGTCTTCGGCCGTCATGATGGCCGCCTTCAGGTAGTCCGACACGGCGTCGTATGGCACGAAATTCGGATTGACGGGGCCTACTTTGAAGGTTTTGATGGAGTCGCCTTTGTCGTTGTAGGCGGTGTAGCGGAACGCCTCGTTGAGCTGGTTGAGGTCTTCGCGGCCCATGCGCGTGATGCGGAAATCCTTGGGCGTGAGGCCGGAGCTGAACTCCAGACTATCCACCTGGTTCATGTCCAGGTCGAGATGCATGCGGTACTGCAGCGTGCCGCTGCCCTGCATGCCTTCCAGCGTGTTGAACATGCCCTCGGGCAGCGCCGCGAAGAACGTATTGGCCGGCGTTTCGGCCGACTCGATATCAGCCTTCACCTGCAGGCCCGCCAGCATTTCGCGGCGGTTACGCACGCCATTGATCATCTTGCCGACCACGCGCTGGTTGAGCGGCAGCTTGCGCACGCTCAGCGTGGGATAAAACTCCATGCGGTTGAGCGTGACTTTGGTTCCCTTTTCCAGCGCCGCGTAGGCCTGGCCCAGCGTGGCCACAAAGTCGATGCCGCCGCGCGGGAAGCGCACGTCACGGTCCGAGAGCTTCGGGTGGTTCACGATAAAGTTGGCCGCCGAAGCCGTGCCGCGCACGGTCAGCTGGTCGTCGTCCAGCTCCTTATCGGTGAGGCTGAAGCGCAGCGTATCGAACTGCACGCGGGCCCCGTAGCGGCGCTGCACGTAGGGCAGCGTCACGGGCCGGCGCTCCAGGCCAAACACCTCGGCCTGCAGGGCGTAGTCACCGGGTTCGATATGGCCCTGCACGCCCACCCGGTTTTCCACCGAGTCGATAACGGCCGTGAGCTGGCCCTGAATGTCGCCGTCCTCAATGGAGAGGCGGGGCATCACCACGCGGGCCCGGTGGCGGGGGCTGTCGTAGGTCACCAGGAAGTTCTGGAAATCCGCCTCGTCGGGAATGTTATCGAAGCCGGCTTCCAGCAGCTGGTTGGCCAGCAGCCCGTAGTTCACGCCCTGCGTCGTGTCGCGCGGCACCTCGGGCTGGGCGCCTTTTTTGCGGTATAGGAACGAGTAGTTGTCCTGACCGGAGCGGGTTTTGCGGGCCGTGAAGCGGGCGTCGCTGATTTCGAGGTTGCTGAACACCGGGCGGCCCGCAAACAGGCTGCGCACGCTCAATGACACCGTGAGCAGGCGGGCCTGCAGCAACGTATCGGTAGGCGCGGCGCGGGGCACCAGGCTCATGCCGGCAATCTGCACCGTGTTCAGGTCGGTGAAGCTGGCGGGGCCCAGCGCGAGCGTGACGGGGTATTTGCGCTCTACTTTGGCCGTGGCCTGCCCGATGGCATAGTCCAGCAGCTGCTGACGCTTGAGCAGGAATACGGTGAGGCCGAGGGCCAGCAGGGCCACCACAATGCCCAGGCCGATGGCAATCTTTTTCTTAGTTGCTGGAGTCACGCGAGCGAGTCGAGAGGAAGGATAATCGCGGGCGGGGCGTGCCAGATTCGTGCCGAACCCGCCGCCGATCATAGTACAAAGGTAGGGAAAAAGGGCCTCGCCCGTTTCCGGCCCGCGGGGGCTTCGCTACCTTTGGCCTATTCTGGCCAACCCTCTCTACGCATGAACGCTGCTGCCGACTACGCCACGCTCACTCCGCTCACCGCTGTTTCGCCCCTGGATGGCCGCTACCGGCGCACCACCGCGCCCCTGGCCCCGTATTTCTCCGAGCTGGCCCTGATCCGCTACCGGGTGCTGGTGGAGGTGGAATACTTCATTGCCCTTTGCGAGCTGCCGCTGCCACAGCTGCAGGCCATAGATGCCGCCCTGTTCCCGGAGCTGCGCGCCCTCTACACCAGCTTCTCGCTGGCCGACGCCGACGCGGTAAAGTCCTATGAGCAAACCACCAACCACGACGTAAAGGCGGTGGAATACTTCCTGCGCGACAAGTTCACGGCTCTCGGGCTGGAGGCCTACCTGGAGTTCATTCACTTCGGCCTGACCTCGCAGGACATCAACAACACAGCCATTCCGCTGAGCTTGCAGCACGGCCTTATCAACACGCTGCTGCCGGCCTACGCGCAGGTGCGCAACGCCCTGGCCGCCCGCGCCACCGAGTGGGACGCCGTGCCGATGCTGGCCCGCACCCACGGCCAGCCGGCTTCGCCCACGCGCCTGGGCAAGGAAGTGCAAGTATTTGTGGCCCGGCTGGATGCCCAGGTGGTGCTGCTGGGCCAGGTCCCGTTCGGGGCCAAATTCGGGGGAGCCACCGGCAACTTCAACGCCCACCACGTGGCCTATCCGCAAGTCGACTGGCACCAGTTCGGTGACGTGTTCGTGAACAACCGCCTGGGGCTGCACCGCTCCTTCCCCACCACCCAGATCGAGCACTACGACCACCTGGCGGCCCTCTGCGACGCCCTCAAGCGGCTCAACACCATCCTCATCGACCTGGCCCGCGACGTGTGGCAGTACATTTCGCTGGGCTATTTCCGCCAGACCATCAAGGCCGGCGAAGTGGGCTCGTCGGCCATGCCGCACAAGGTAAACCCCATCGACTTTGAAAACGCGGAGGGCAATCTGGGCCTCGCCAACGCCATGCTGGAGCACCTGGCAGCCAAGCTGCCCATCAGCCGCCTGCAGCGCGACCTGACCGACTCCACGGTGCTGCGCAACCTGGGCGTGCCGCTGGGCCACACGCTCATCGCCCTCACGGCCCTGCAGCGCGGCCTTAATAAGCTGGCCCTCGACGAAGCCGCCCTCGCCCGCGACCTGGACGCCAGCTGGCCCGTGGTGGCTGAGGCCATCCAGACCATCCTGCGCCGCGAAGCCTACCCCGACCCCTACAACGCCCTCAAGGCCCTCACCCGCACGCACGGCCCCATCACCGAAACCACCATCCGCGAGTTCATCGAGACGCTGGACGTGAGTGAGGAAGTGAAAGCCGAGCTGCGCCGGATTTCGCCGCATAATTATGTAGGAGTGTAGGGGCGCGTTGCACGCGCCCGTCGGCCCTGGCCTGCCAGCTTCCGGCCGACGTGCTTTTACGATGTATTCATCACAAGTTTCCCTTACTTCTCGCCCGCCGCACCAAGCAGCCCGCACGCTGCTGCCGGCGGGCGCGTGCAACGCGCCCCTACCATGTCCGACCTGAACGGCATCACCGTCCATGCTGACTGCCGCCACTTTCGCGGTGATATTCCCTGCCGCCCCAACAAGGCGCACGGCTACGTGTGCCAGGATTGCCCGTCGTATGCGCCGGTGCAGCAGCGTATTCTGCTCATCAAGCTGGGCGCCATCGGCGACGTTATCCGGACCACGCCGCTGCTGCGGCGGCTGCGGCAGGAGTATCCGGGGTGCTATATCACCTGGCTGACGCTCACGCCCGCCATTCTGCCCCAGCAGGAGGTCGACGAGATTCTGAAGTTCGATTTTGCCAGCGCCCTGCAGCTGATGGCGCGCCGCTTCGACATTGCCATCAACCTCGATAAGGAAAAGGAAGCCTGCGCGCTGCTGCTGAAAGTGGAGGCCGGCCGCAAGTTCGGCTACACCCTGCGCGAAACCGACGGCGTGCCGTGGCCGCAGAATGAGCAGGCCAACCACAAGTTCCTGACCGGCGTGTTCGACCAGCTCAGCCTGCAGAACCAGAAGCCTTACGTGCAGGAAATATTCGAGCTGTGCGGCTTCGATTTCCAGGGCGAGGAGTACGTGTTCGACACCCACGACGATAAGGGCTACACCTGGAGTGAGCTGCCCACCGGCCGCCCCCGCATCGGCCTCAACACCGGCTGCGGCGACCGGTGGACCACCCGCCTGTGGAGCGACGAGAAATGGGTGGCCCTGATTACGCAGCTGCAGCAGGCCGGCTACGCGCCCGTGCTGCTGGGCGGCGAGGCCGAAGACGCCCGCAACCGCCGCCTCCACGCCGATACCGGCGCGGCCTACCTGGGCACGTTCCCGCTGCCGCAGTTCATCAACCTGCTGCACCAGATGGACGGCATCGTGACGCAGGTGACCATGGCCATGCACATCAGCATTGCGCTACGCAAGCCCACCATCCTGATAAACAACATCTTCAACCCCTACGAATTCGACCTCTACGGCCGCGGCCAACTGGTGCAGCCCGATAAGCAGTGCGTGTGCTTCTACCGCGGCTCCTGCCAGCTCGGCACCAGCTGCATGGAAGATCTGCCGGCTGAGAAGGTGTTTGAGGCCGTGCGGGTGAGTGTGCCAGTATAACAGGCTACTCATTCAGAAGAATTCTTTTGGCGTCATGCAAGGCCTCAATCAGAATATTGAATTCTATGCCTTTACCTCTTGTATTTTCATCCAAGAGCTCAATTCTTATATCGTCTGTTCCATTGTCCTGATTGATTAAGGCTACACATTTTCCTTTCACAAACACATAAGCGACAAGCTTCTCATAATCAACAGGGCTACCTATGACTGTATAATAAGGTTTGGTATTACTCACTGTGTTGTTTGTTAATCTCAGCCACTTCCTTCAGCGCTTTCACCATCTCGCTCCACGAAAACTCCTTCTTCCGGGCCCAGACGCCGGCCGTGAATTCCTGCTCGCGCTGCTGCTCGTAGAAATCCACCAGCGCGTCGGCAATGGCGCGGGGCGTGGGCGGCACCACGTAGCCCACTTCGCCGTCCGGAATCAGCTCGGCCAGCCCGCCTACATCCGTCACTAGCATTGGCCGCTCGAAGTGGTAGGCAATTTGCGAAACGCCGCTCTGGGTGGCGTTTTTGTAGGGCTGCACAATGAGGTCGGCGGCGCAGAAGTAGTCCACTACCCGCTCGTTCGGGATGAAGTCGGTGGCGCGGACGAGGCGGCCTTCCAGGTTGTGCTGCCGGATCAGGGCCTCGTAGGGTGCGGCGTCCTCGTAGTATTCGCCGGCAATAATCAGCTTGAGGGGCAGCTTCGCCAGCCGCTCGTCGGCAAAGGCCTCTAGCAGAATGTCCAGCCCCTTGTAAGCCCGGATAAAGCCAAAGAACAGCAGGTAGCCGAATGCCGGATCGAGCCCCAGAGCCGCCAATGCGGCAGGCTTGGCCTTGAGCGGGCCGAAGTTGTCGTAGAGCGGGTGCGGGCGGTAGAGGGCGGGCTGCCGGAAGCCCAGACGGCGCAGATCGGCCAGCACCGAGCGGCTCATGGTCACGAAGCCGTGGCAGGCCGAAAGGAAATAGCGCGTGAGCGGCCGGTCGCCGGGCCGCTTCTCGTGCGGAATAACGTTGTCGGTGATGGCCACCACGCGGGTGTGGCGGTTGCGACGTACGAGGCGGGCCACGGTGCCCAGCGCCGGCCCCATAAAGGGCAGCCAGAACCGGAAAATCACCAGGTCGGGCCGTTCCCGGCGCAGCTTCTCCCCCACTTTCCACCACGAAAGCGGGTTCACCGAGTTCAGGCTGACTTCAATATCCAGGTCGGCGGGGCCGGGCTCGGTGCTGAACTGGGTCTGGCCGGGAAACAGGAAATCGGGATACTGCAGCGAAAACGTCACGAGCCGTACCTCGTCGCCGGCCTCCTGGAAGGCCCGCGCCAGCCGCTCGTTGTAGGTAGCCAGCCCGCCCCGCAGCGGATACGCCGGCCCGATGATGACGACTTTCATAGAATGGAGACTTACACAAGAAGAACGTCATGCTGAGCTTGCCGAAGCATCTCTACCGAGGCTAATTAAGAAAGTTAGCACTGCGGTAGAGATGCTTCGGCAGGCTCAGCATGACGTTCTGCCCTCGTTGATTTGTTACTTCAGATTCACCTTGTCCCGCACCAGATAATCGTTGCGGTTGGCGCCGTTCAGCTGGATCAGTTCGGCCAAAAAGCCCGTCAGGAACAGCATGGCCCCGATAGTGACAGCCGTGAGGGCCAGGAAAAACAGCGGCTGGTCCGTGACGTTGCGGGTGGCCAGATTCCTAATCCACGACAGGTACACCTTCTCGCCCACCAGCCACAGCGTAATCAGCATGCCCAGCACAAACGACAGGGTACCCATCGTACCGAAGAAGTGCATGGGCCGCCGCCGGAACCGGCTCACAAACGTGATGCTCAGCAAGTCGAGGAAGCCGTACACGAACCGCTCCAGCCCGAACTTGGTGGTGCCGTATTTGCGCTCCTGGTGCTGCACCACCTTCTCGCCGATCTTGCGGAAGCCCGCCCATTTGGCAATCACGGGGATGTAGCGGTGCATCTCGCCGTACACCTCGATGCTGCGCACCACGCGGTGGTCGTAGGCCTTGAGGCCGCAGTTGAAGTCGTGAAGCTGAATGCCCGAAATCCAGCGCGTAACGCCGTTAAAGAGCTTGGTCGGGATGGTTTTCGACAGCGGATCGAAGCGCTTGCGTTTCCAGCCGCTCACCAGGTCAAAACCGTCCTGCGTGATCATGCGGTACAGGTCGGGTAGCTCTTCCGGCGAGTCCTGCAGGTCGGCATCCATGGTACAGATGACGCGGCCGGTCGTTTCCTTGAAGCCCACGTTCAGCGCCGCCGATTTGCCGTAGTTGCGATTGAAGCGGATGCCGCGCAGGTGGGTGTCGGTTTCGGCCAGCTCCTCGATTACGTCCCAGGAGTTGTCTGTCGAGCCGTCGTCCACCAGAATCACCTCGTAGGTAAGCCCGTGCTGGGCCAGCACGCGGTTGATCCAGCGGGTCAGCTCCGGCAACGACTCGGCTTCGTTGAGTAGGGGAATGACGATGGACAGCTCCACCGGAAACGAATGCGAAGTGCGCTTACTCAAACTCGGGAAGTTTATGCTTGGTAAAAGCGGAAATAATCAACCCCAGCACGGCCCCACCAATGGAGCCGCCCAACGTTACTTTACCAATGCTCAGCACTGAGCCCATTTTCTCCTGTGAGATATCGGCCAGCGCTTTGTCCAGTTGGTCTTCCGGCACATTCATCCCCATCATCCAGGCTTCCATATCGGCGCGCATGGCCGTTACGTAGTCAGGATCAATAAAATTGATGTACACGTAGTTGAAAGCCCCAGTTAGGATAGCACTGATGGTACCCAACACAATGGAAATTATCACTCCCTGCCCGAACGTCATCAGGCCGCCATTCTGGCTCTTGAAGTAGCGGTGGGCGAGAACAATGCCAACAACCCATACCAAAATGGACATGGGCATTGCCACCGAAAATTTAAAAGCGAGTTCCGTGACTTTCAGGCCAAAGTCGACGATGATGCCGATGATGCCAAAAAGAAGGCCGTAGCGGATACCAACCTGAACAGGCGTTTCGGCAGTAGTAGCTGTGTTTTCCATGAGAAAGTAAGTAGGAGAGTGGAAGGAAGAAAAAGCAGGACGCAATATTCTATTTCCGCAGGAATATCCCACCCGGAATGCTCAAAAACACGCCCCACAATAGCTTCTTCAGGAATTCGTCCTGGGCAAAGCCGGCCGGCGTATGCGCCAGGCCCTGAAGCGTGGCCTCGAACTGCTGGCGGCCGTTGGGGTTGGCCAGATATATGCGCCGGGCATTTTCCAACAGCTGCCGGGCTTCCGCCAGATGCTGCTGTATCAGGCTGGGGTCAGCCAGCTGGGCATATACGTACAGGCCAGTAGCGGCTACAAGGGCGGCCAGTACCGTCGTCAGCAACCCTACCCCTACTGACTTCCCGAGCCCTGGCCCCTGCGGATAGAACCGGCGCAGCACCATTTGACTGCCGATAGCCGCCACTGGAGTAAAGAAGTCGGAAAGCGTGCGTTTGAGCCCGTACGGGTTGTTGTGGGTGAAGTGCAGAAACAGCACCCAGCTAATACAAAGGAACCCGGCGGCGGTACCCCACAGCAGGGCAGTGCGCAAAACCGGGTTGGCGTGTGAAGGCGTATTTTCCAAGAGCGGTATAAATAAGAGCGGAAAGATACGATACCGCCTCCCAATCTAGGCCGCCACCTTCACATCTGCAGCCGCAGCCGGGCGCCCCATAAAGCGCAGCAGCAGCACTTCCGCCAGCAGGCAGGCCAGCGCCGCCCACAGGCAGTACTGCCACAGCGGCGTCCCGACCCGCTCAGCCTTATAGCGTGCCGCCACTGTCAGCCCCTGGCCCGTTTCATACACCTGCACGTTGGGCCGGTTCGGCCCGATTAGCTGCCGCAGCTCGGCCGCCGTGTAAGCCGCCAGCTCCGATTCACGCTTGTCGTTGTTGAAGGCCAACGGGGTCAGCGTCTGGCCGTTGCGCGTGAGTCGGTAGAAGCCAGGCTGCTGCATCCCAGCCGGCACCTCAAACCGTAACAGGCCATTCTGCACCCGCTGAGCCGGGATAAACGTCAGGCTATCATTGGTGAGTTTGTACACCTGCTCGCCCGCTTGCGCGGCGGTGTTGCCATTGCCTACAGCCACCGTCACACTGCCCTGGTTGAGCCGGTAGGCCAGATGTTGCTCACTGCGGAAGCTCTGCATCGCCAGCCGGTACATCACCGGCACAAATAATGCGTGCTGCAGGAAGTCGGTTGAAGACTCGTTAAACGGCGTTGAAAACAGATATAACGTGCCTTTGCCACTGCTAAAAGCCGACAGAAATCCGTCGCCGTCCTGAGTACGCATGATATCGGTTCCGGAACGAGACCAGCGCAACACAGGGGCTACTTTAGGCATCACCGGCTGGCGGCTTTGCGCCCCAAATACCTCCCGAAAAAACGGGTTCCGACGGTCCGGAACGGCCACTTCACGCAAAGCGGTCCGGGTACCGGCCGCTTCCCATTGCACCGGCGCTATGCCCAACTCCCGAAACAACTGGTCATAGGTAGCGCGCCCGGTTACATCGGCCGGCGGTATCACCACTACGGAGCCGCCTCGCTGCACCACCCGCCGGATGCCTTCACGCAGGGCGGCCTCTATCCGGCTGGCGCCACGCACAACCAGCAGGTTGGCTTTTTCCAGCTGCCCGTAATCAAGCCGCGAGGCAACTGTTTGACTATAAGAAAACAGGGGTTCGTTCCCATAAACCCGCTGCAAAGCCTGCTCCTGCCCACCATTCTGCACTTCCAGCACCCGAATGACAGGCGACGCCTGCAGGGAAAAATAGTACGTGTTGTCAAATACAACCGGAAAGTCATCCAGCTCTATGCGGCACAGCTGCACCTGGTCAGAATCCAGGCGCACTCGGGCCGTCACGGTTACTGGTTCATCACCAGATACCGAGGCATTGAAAGCAGTAGCCTGCCGGGTTCCAACGAACAGCCGCAACTGGCAATTCTTCACTGCCTCCGTTCCACCGTTGCGCAGACGCACATGCAGCACTACATCAGCATTGCGCCGTACGAAGGCATCTTCCAGCCACAAACTATCTATAAACACGTTACGCGTTCCTCCGCCTCCCACTGGCACCAGCAGTACCTGTGCTGCCGAATCGACAGCCGCCAGACTACGGGAAGAAAAGACTGATTTCTGAAAGTCCGAGAAGACAAACAATTGCTTCGCCTTATCAGGTTGCCCGATTGACTTTTGCAATAAGCCATTCAGTCCAGTAGACCTGCCCGAAACGCTCAGCTGATCTAGCGCAACGCGAAATGCAGCTGGTGCCAATGGGACGTTCAGCTCTTTGTTGAGTGTGAAACGAGCGTTAGCGGGGAAAGCCATTGGCAGTTCCCTTGCTTGATCCACAGCCTTATCGAATCTGGAGAGGTCACTACCTTCTTCATCAGCCTGCATGCTCGGGGAAGTATCGACCAATACACTAGGATCAATTCTCCTAGAAGCCGATGAGGCTACCTGCGCTGGTAAAAACGGCTGCGCAAACATGAACACCAAGAAAATTACGAATCCAATCCGCGCCAATAAGACCAGCCAATGTTTAACCTTTCGCTGCTTAGCTGTCACAATCTGGACTTCACGGATGAATCCCAGGTTAGTGAACAACACACGCGTAGGCCGGCGCAACTCAAACAAATGGATCAACACCGGTATAGCAATACCTAGCAGACCCAATAAAAACCAAGGATAGGTGATGCTCATTACGTGCTACGATTTCTTAAAGATAGACCGAGAATACCTTTGGAGAGTTGCTTGATCTTTTACTGGCTTTTCAAAACCATATAGCCAGCGATGCGTCCTATTTTGCTCATAGCAAAGCATCAAAAAATAGCGTAGCGTATCCTACGCTGACTCCCACCACATCCTCCAGCGACGCCCACACATACTCTACAAACGCAAAACGCCCCCGCACGATGAAGTGCGGGGGCGCTGGGGTGACCCGTGCGGGTCAAAACAGTAAGGTTGGCGGCGACCGACTCTCCCACCGATGAAGGCAGTACCATAGGCGCTCCGGGGCTTAACGACTCTGTTCGGAATGGGAAGAGGTGAACACCCGGGCTAAAGCCACCATTACTGGTGCGGCAGCTCTGTGTTCGAGGCGAGCTGCCAACAAAACCGTTGACGTAAGGACAAAAGAGAAAAACATCGAAGTTTCGAGCATTGTCAAGCAAAGCGTTCGAGTCCTTAGTACGGCTCGGCTGTGGCATTTCGGCCTCTACACCTACCGCCTATCTACGTCGTGGTCTACGACGACTCTTCCTATATAGGATATCTCATCTTCAGGTGAGTTTCGCACTTAGATGCTTTCAGCGCTTATCTCATCCCAGCGTCGCTACCCGGCGCTGCAACTGGCGTCACAACCGGTGCACGAGCGGCTGGTCCAACTCGGTCCTCTCGTACTAAAGTCAGGTCCTGTCAAATATCCAACGCCCACCACAGATAGGGACCGAACTGTCTCACGACGTTCTGAACCCAGCTCGCGTGCCACTTTAATCGGCGAACAGCCGAACCCTTGGGACCTTCTCCAGCCCCAGGACGTGACGAGCCGACATCGAGGTGCCAAACCTCCCCGTCGATATGAGCTCTTGGGGGAGATCAGCCTGTTATCCCCGGCGTACCTTTTATCCTTTGAGCGATGGCCCTTCCATGCGGAACCACCGGATCACTATATCCGTCTTTCGACCCTGCTCGGCTTGTAGGCCTCACAGTCAAGCCCGCTTCTGCTATTGCGCTCTACATCCGGTTACCAAGCGGATTGAGCGGACCTTTGAAAGCCTCCGATACTCTTTTGGAGGCGACCACCCCAGTCAAACTACCCAGCAGACACTGTCTCCGTTGCCAGATTAGGCACCAAGCAACACAAGGGTGGTATTTCAACGGCGACTCCCCAAAACCTAGCGGCCCTGGTTCAACGTCTCCCACCTATGCTACACATGTGTTACCCAGCGTCAATGTCAACCTATAGTAAAGGTGCACGGGGTCTTTCCGTCCCGTGGCGGGTACTCGGCATCTTCACCGAGACTACAATTTCACCGAGCTCATGGCTGAGACAGCGCCCAGATCGTTACACCATTCGTGCAGGTCGGAACTTACCCGACAAGGAATTTCGCTACCTTAGGACCGTTATAGTTACGGCCGCCGTTTACCGGGGCTTCGATTCAAACCTTCGCCTTGCGACTAAGTTCCCCTCTTAACCTTCCGGCACCGGGCAGGTGTCAGACCTTATACTTCCGCTTGCGCGTTCGCAAAGTCATGTGTTTTTGTTAAACAGTCGCCTGGGCCTTTTCACTGCGGCTTCTCCATCGCTGGAGGAAGCGACCCTTCTCCCGAAGTTACAGGTCCATTTTGCCGAGTTCCTTGGCCATGATTCACTCGAGCGCCTCAGGATTCTCTCCTTGACTACCTGTGTCGGTTTGCGGTACGGGCTAGAATTCAGTAAACGCTTAGCAGGTTTTCTTGGCAGTCTGATTAGGTACACTATCTCCGTGGCCGAGGCCGTAGAGTACTATCAGGTTTCAGCAAACAGGGCGTACTTAACTACCCCGCCTATACCTACACCCTTTAACGAGCACTTCCGTCCGCTCGCGGTACTTTCACTTCTGCGTCACTGCATCACTCCAAATCCTAGGTGCGGGAATATCAACCCGCTGTCCATCGACGTAGCCTCTCGGCGTAGCCTTAGGTCCCGACTAACCCTGCTCCGATTAGCGTTGAGCAGGAAACCTTAGTCTATCGGCGAGGGGGTTTCTCACCCCCTTTATCGTTACTCATGCCTACATTTGCTTTTCCAGCCGCTCCAGCATACCTGACGATACACCTTCTCCGCTGCTGGAATGCTCCCCTACCACTTGACAGTCTTTCATGTCAAATCCATTGCTTCGGTACCGGACTTGATGCCCGCGTATTATCGATGCCCTCTCGCTCGACCAGTGAGCTGTTACGCACTCTTTAAAGGAATGGCTGCTTCCAAGCCAACCTCCTGGCTGTCAAAGCAAGTGGACCTCCTTTGTTCAACTTAGTCCGAATTTAGGGACCTTAGCAGATGGTCTGGGTTCTTTCCCTCTCGGCCTGGGACCTTAGCACCCCAAGCCTCACTGCCGGCTATATTACGTGGCATTCGGAGTTCGTCAGGATTCGGTAGGCTATGACACCCCCTAGTCCTATCGGTAGCTCTACCTCCACGTAACTCAACGCCGACGCTGTACCTAAATACATTTCGGGGAGTACGAGCTATTTCTCAGTTTGATTGGCCTTTCACCCCTACCCTCAGGTCATCCAAATCCTTTTCAACGGAAACTGGTTCGGTCCTCCAGTTGGTGTTACCCAACCTTCAACCTGCCCAAGGGTAGATCACAAAGTTTCGCGTCTACCCCCTCTGACTCTGCGCCCTATTCAGACTCGCTTTCGCTGCGGCTCCATGCTTCTAAGCATTTAACCTTGCCAGAGAGGAGTAACTCGTAGGCTCATTATGCAAAAGGCACGCTATCAGGGCACGAAGCCCCCCTAACTGCTTGTAAGCACACGGTTTCAGGTTCTTTTCACTCCGGTATTCCCGGTTCTTTTCACCTTTCCCTCACGGTACTAGTTCACTATCGGTCTCTCAGGAGTATGTAGCCTTGGCGGATGGTACCGCCGGATTCAGACGGGATTTCTCTGGTCCCGCCTTACTCAGGATTCCTCTACCGTGCATTACCAGTTCGCCTACGGGATTCTCACCCTCTACGATCGACTTTCCCACGTCGTTCAGCTAAAGTAACACAATCAGATGTTGAGGTCCTACAACCCCGGACTGGCCGTAACCAACCCGGTTTGGGCTCCTCCCCGTTCGCTCGCCACTACTTGGGGAATCATTGTTATTTTCTTTTCCTCCAGGTACTTAGATGTTTCAGTTCCCTGGGTTTGCCCCATTCTACAAACGTAGATGGTCACCACGCTTCACGTGGTGGGGTTGCCCCATTCGGACATCTGCGGATCACCTCGTATGTGCCAATCCCCGCAGCTTTTCGCAGCTTATCGCGTCCTTCATCGCCTCTGAGAGCCTAGGCATCCCCCGTGTGCCCTTACTTACTTCTCTTGTGCTCCTTACCTTGCGGCAACGAGCGGGCTCGGGTGACTAACCATAGGTTAATCACTTTCTTTTCTTTGTTTTTCTCTCTTGTTATCCTTACGTCAAAGAACGTTTCTCTTCCTATTGAAGAGAAAAGTAGAACTGCGTTGTTGCCGCAGCAGTCCTTGTATTAGGTGCACTGCTTGTCCCGCCGATGCGGGGACGAAGTGGAGAATAACGGAGTCGAACCGTTGACCCCCTGCGTGCAAGGCAGGTGCTCTAGCCAGCTGAGCTAATCCCCCGGGTTGTTGGCCTGGCAGTGTGCCCACCAGTTGAACAGTGGGCCTGCCTGGACTCGAACCAGGGACCTCTACATTATCAGTGTAGCGCTCTAACCACCTGAGC
Organism: Hymenobacter canadensis; assembly: GCF_027359925.1. Taxonomy (NCBI): domain Bacteria; kingdom Pseudomonadati; phylum Bacteroidota; class Cytophagia; order Cytophagales; family Hymenobacteraceae; genus Hymenobacter; species Hymenobacter canadensis. The sequence goes on from NZ_CP114767.1 coordinate 2,163,435, forward strand.
TACAAGCCCTGTTCGTATGGTTTACACCATACTAAAATCAGTGAATGAAGGAAATGACCAATCGGTAAGTGTAATAAGAGTGCCGGTCGTGGCTTCGGCAAGTCAACCGAGTCGGATAGCTCCAGAAAGGAGGTGATCCAGCCGCACCTTCCGGTACGGCTACCTTGTTACGACTTAGCCCCAGTTACCTGTTCTACCCTAACTGGCTTCGTTGCGGAGCACCAGCTTCAGGTCTACCAGACTTCCATGGCTTGACGGGCGGTGTGTACAAGGCCCGGGAACGTATTCACCGCGTCATTGCTGATACGCGATTACTAGTGATTCCAGCTTCACGAAGTCGAGTTGCAGACTTCGATCCGAACTGAGAACGGCTTTGCGAGATTGGCATCACATCACTGTGTAGCGACCCTCTGTACCGTCCATTGTAGCACGTGTGTAGCCCTAGGCGTAAGGGCCATGATGACCTGACGTCGTCCCCGCCTTCCTCACTGCTTGCGCAGGCAGTCTGTCTAGAGTCCCCGGCATTATCCGCTGGCAACTAAACATAGGGGTTGCGCTCGTTGCGGGACTTAACCCAACACCTCACGGCACGAGCTGACGACGGCCATGCAGCACCTTGCTTTGTGTCCCGAAGGAAAGGTCCATCTCTGAACCGGTCACGCGCATTCTAGCCTAGGTAAGGTTCCTCGCGTATCATCGAATTAAACCACATGCTCCACCACTTGTGCGGGCCCCCGTCAATTCCTTTGAGTTTCACTCTTGCGAGCGTACTCCCCAGGTGGGATACTTACCGCTTTCGCTAAGCCAGTGACTGTCTATCGCCACCAGCGAGTATCCATCGTTTACGGCGTGGACTACCAGGGTATCTAATCCTGTTCGCTCCCCACGCTTTCGTGCCTCAGTGTCAGTACCAGCCTAGTCAGCTGCCTACGCAATCGGGGTTCTGGAAGATATCTATGCATTTCACCGCTACATCTTCCATTCCGCCAACCTCGTCTGGACTCAAGCCCGCCAGTATCCAGGGCAGTTCCACAGTTGAGCTGTGGGCTTTCACCCCGGACTTAACGGGCCACCTACGCACCCTTTAAACCCAATAAATCCGGACAACGCTTGCACCCTCCGTATTACCGCGGCTGCTGGCACGGAGTTAGCCGGTGCTTATTCCTCAGGTACCGTCAGTTTAGGACGCATCCTCTTTTTCTTCCCTGAGAAAAGCAGTTTACAACCCAGAAGGCCTTCATCCTGCACGCGGCATGGCTGGGTCAGGCTCTCGCCCATTGCCCAATATTCCCTACTGCTGCCTCCCGTAGGAGTCTGGCCCGTATCTCAGTGCCAGTGTGGGGGATCACCCTCTCAGGTCCCCTAGACATCGTCGCCATGGTGGGCCGTTACCCCGCCATCTAGCTAATGTCACGCAACCCCATCCTTGACCAATAAATCTTTACCAATTACACGATGCCGTGCTGTTGGTTTATGCGGTATTAATCCGCCTTTCGGCGGGCTATCCCCCAGTCAAGGGCAGGTTGGTTACGCGTTACGCACCCGTGCGCCACTAGTATATTGCTATACCCGTTCGACTTGCATGTATTAGGCCTGCCGCTAGCGTTCATCCTGAGCCAGGATCAAACTCTCCATTGTAAGAAATTCTCTACACCCATGCGAACATGGGCTGATGTCAAGTGCTGATCCGACCCGGTAGTGTTGACTTGTCTTGTTCACCCAAGTCACGCTTCGTTCTTCGCCCCTACCGCTCTTGCGAGTGGCAGCGGCGAAGCTTACCAATTTGTCATTTCCATCCATTCAAAGAACGTGTGTCGCACCCGATCGGTGAAACCCAGTGACTCATAGAAGAGTCGGTAAGCGGTGTTCATTGTCCCCTTCCGGTCAAAGCGGGCTGCAAAGGTAAGAAGCTTTTCGTAATTGGCAAGAAAAACTTTTCGTGTTTTTCGCTGGCCTTTCTTTCCAGCTGTCCCCTTCCGTGTGAAGCGGGCTGCAAAGGTAAGAAGCGGTTTCTGATTTGCAAGAAAAAGTTTTGCTGCTTTTTCTGTGCCGTGTTTCTCAGTGGTCGCCTCCAGTTGAAGCGGGCTGCAAAGATACGGTGGCCGTTTCCTCGCTTGCAAGCCCTGAAGCAATTTTTTTCAGTAGGCCCTAATCCGTTCGATTTGGGAGTGCAAAGGTGCGGAAAGGTTGTGACCGATGCAAGACTAACTGTGGACTTTTCTTGCCAGTTGCCATTACCTATCTATTTTACAGAACTTTGTGTTGCGTATGTTCTCACTAAAAAAGCTGCTGCATCTTCATTCTCTGAAGATGCAGCAGCTTTTTTGACAAGACAGATCCTAAGCGAGATGTAGCGTACTCACCCGATCCGGGCCAACGCTTACGATGCTTACTGGCACTTCAAGATGCTCTTCCAAGAACTTCACGTAGCTTTTTAGCTGCTGTGGCAGGGCTTCCGGGTCGGTGATGGACTGCAGATGCGTACGCCAGCCGGGCAGACTCTTATATATAGGAGTGAGCCGCGCCAAGTCTCCATGGTCAGGCAGGTGGTCGGTTTTCTCGCCGTTTGGTAGCTGATAGTGCGTGCACACTTGGATTTCGTCGAAATCATCAAGCACATCAGCTTTCATCAGGTGAATTTCGGTTACGCCATTCAGCATGATGCTGTAGCGCAGAGCAGGTAGGTCAATCCAGCCACAGCGGCGCGGGCGGCCAGTGGTAGAGCCAAACTCGCGGCCCGCCTGGCGGATCTGCTCCCCTACTTCATCGTGCAGCTCTGTTGGAAACGGACCGCTTCCAACGCGGGTACAGTAGGCTTTGCTGATTCCGTAGACCTTGTTGATGTGGCGTGGGGCAATGCCGAGGCCAGTGCAAGCACCAGCCACAATGGTGCTAGACGAAGTCACGTAGGGATAAGTACCAAAGTCGATATCCAACATGGAGCCTTGCGCGCCTTCGGCCAATACGTTTTTGCCCCGACGCAACAGGTCGTTAAGCAGATATTCGGTATCCGTGAGTTTGAGCGTGCGCAGGAATTCAACGGCGGAAAAGAAATCGGCCTCTAATTCTTCAATGTCGAGGCTGCGGCCGTGGAATTCTGCGAGCGTGGTGTGACGGGCTACTGCCTCCTGATAGCGCTGCTGGAAGTCAGGGAGCAGAATGTCGCCGACGCGCAGACCGGTACGGCCGATTTTGTCTTGATAAGTTGGGCCGATACCCTTTAGGGTAGAACCGATTTTGCTGCCGCCGCGAGCCTCTTCACTGATCCGGTCGAGGGCCCGGTGCGAGGGCAGGATGAGTTGGGCTTTGCGCGAGATGTAGAGATTCTGTCCCCAGTCAACTCCGCGGTCGGTGAGCTTCTGCAGCTCCTGCCGGAACACTACGGGGTCGAGCACCACGCCGTTGCCGACTACATTGATGATATGGGGGTGGAAAATACCGGAGGGAACCTGGTGCAATACGTGCTTGGTGCCATCGAAAGTGAGGGTGTGGCCGGCATTGGGGCCACCCTGGAAGCGGGCTACTACGTCGTAGGTGGGGGCCAGAACATCGACAATCTTGCCTTTGCCCTCGTCTCCCCACTGCAATCCTACTAGTACGTCAACGGGCATTAGTTTGCGGCTTTTAACTGTTGGGCGGCCGACTGTTCGTCGTCTGCAATAGAGAAAATGGCGTTCAGCTTGGTCAGCATCAGCATCTTGCGGGGATGTTCGGCCGGGTTGATCAGTACCAGCTCGCCGCCACGGCTGCGGAACTTGGTGAGCAACGACACCAGTACACCGATGCCGGTGCTGTTGATGTAGCGAACTTCGGAGAGGTCGAGGGCACAGTGCCGCACTTCTTCTCCCAGCTGCTGATCGACGGACTGAAGAAGTTGCTGGGTATCGGGGCTACCGATGAGGTCGCCGGAAAGGCGCACGAAGAGGATGCCGTCTTGGACGGAGGATTCTGTTTTCATTCAGCTTGAGAACGGGCAGCGGCTTTGGCACGGCAGTCGCCGCAGACACCGTATAAGTTTAAAGAGTGGTGCAAGATATGGAAGTTGAGTAACTCCCCGACCATGGTCTGGATGCCATGGATGCGCGGATCGCAGAACTCGACTACCTTATGGCACTCGGTGCAGATGACGTGGTCGTGCTGGCGGTAGCCGTAGCTTTTCTCGTACTGGGCCAGATTGCGGCCAAACTGGTGCTTGCTGACCAAGCCGTGCTCTACCAGCAAATCCAGGGTGTTGTAGACGGTAGCGCGGCTGACCTGCAGACCCTGGGTTTTCATGCCGGCGTACAGCTCCTCTACGTCGAAGTGGCCGGTGCGCGAGTAAATTTCCTCCAGAATGGCGTACCGCTCAGACGTTTTGCGCAATCCTTTATTTTCGAGGTAAGCAGTGAAGATCTTTTTCACTTCCTCATACTTCTCTTTGTCGAGCATTTTAGGCAACATATTATATAAAGGAGTGAAACAAAGATACGGCAACGCCCTGGAAGCACGCCTATTCGCCTCCAGAAGCCCCTGCACTACCTTTTGTTTTATACTCTTTTGTACTGCGGGAATTATCTAAAGCTTTTTAGAACTACACAACCCCTACGTATCAAACCGCTGCACTACCAGCACGCCGTTTACGCGCGACAGGCGCTGGATGAGCTTGTTCAGGTGGGCAGTATCGTTGACGAACACCATGATCTGGCCTTCAAACATGCCGTCGTCGGAGTCGATGGTGATGGAGCGCATGTTTACTTTGAGGCTGTTGCTGATGATGCGCGTGACGTCGTTCACGAGCCCTACCCTATCGGAGCCCTTGATGCGGATACCGGCCAGGAACGCCAGCTCCAGCTGGTCAGTCCATTTGGCGCGCACGATGCGGTTGCCGTAGTTGGACATCATCTGCACGGCTTTGGGGCAGGACGTGCGGTGGATGACGATGCCTTCGTCGGTTTCGAAGCCGAACACGTCGTCGCCGGGAATGGGGTTGCAGCAGGGCGCAATGCTGTAGTCGAACTTGTCGGTCTGCTCCCCGATGACGAGCATGTTGGCATTGACGCCGCGCACTTTCTGCACTTCGTGGTCGAAGGCTTTAGGCTCCAGTATCGATGGTGGGCGGGGCAACTCGATAGCCGCGCTGAACAGATCGACCTTGATTTCGCGGCCGTCCAGCTGGCCAATGGCAATGCGGTAATACAACTCCTGCACACTATGGGTGTTGAAGTGCGCCAGCAGCCGGTTCAGGTTTTCGGGCGAAAGCGCTACTCCCAGCAGTTCCAACCGTTTTTCCACCAGAAAGCGGCCGTCCTCGGCCTTGGAACGCCTGTCGTCGCGGAGCCAGTCCTTGATTTTGGAGCGCGCCTTGGACGTAATGACATACTGCAGCCATTCTTCGGTGGGCTTTTGCTTCTGCGACGTCAGGATTTCGACCTGGTCACCGTTGCGGAGCTTGTAGCTGAGCGGCTGCAGCTTCTGGTTGACTTTGGCGCCTAGGCACTGCAGCCCGATGTGCGTGTGAATATCGAAGGCGAAGTCCAGCGCCGTGGCCTTATCTGGCAGAATCACCAGCTTACCTTTGGGCGTGAAGGCGTAGACCTCCTTCACAAACAGGTTCTGGCGGAATTCGTCCATGAATTCCAAGGCGCTGGAATTGTTGGTTTCGAGCATCTCGCGCACCTTATTGATCCAGGCTTCCAGCGTGGACTCAGGCTGCACGGCGCCCGTTTCCTTGTACTTCCAGTGCGCGGCGTAGCCTTTCTCGGCAATGTCGTCCATACGGCGCGAGCGGATCTGCACTTCCACCCACTGGCCCGAACGGCTCATGACGGTGGTGTGCAGGCTTTCGTAGCCGTTGGCTTTGGGCGTGCTTACCCAGTCGCGCAGGCGGTCGGGGTTAGGCTGGTAGAAGTCTGTGACAATACTGTAGACCTGCCAGCAGGCGGCCTTCTCCTGCTCCTGCGGCACCTCCAGAATCACGCGGATGGCAAACAGGTCGTACACCTCGTCGAAGGTGATGTTCTGCTTGCGCATCTTCTTTAATATAGAGTAGATGCTTTTGGGGCGGCCCTTGATTTCAAACGCAAAGCCCTGCGCCGACAGCTCCTCATCAATCGGCTGCACGAAGTCCTTGATAAAGCGGTTGCGGGCGCTGCGGCTCTGGCGCACGCGGTTTACCAGCTCATTATACACCTCCGTATCGGTGTACTTGAGGTGCAGGTCTTCCAGTTCCGTCTTGATGGCGTAGAGGCCCAGCCGGTGGGCCAGCGGCGCGTAGAGATAGATGGTTTCTGAGGAAATCTTGAGCTGCTTGTGGCGCGGCATCGAGTCGAGGGTCCGCATGTTGTGCAGGCGGTCGGCGAGCTTGATGAGGATAACGCGCACGTCTTCGGAGAGCGTGAGCAGCATCTTGCGGAAGTTCTCGGCCTGCTCGGACGTGCCGTATTCGAAAACGCCCGAAATCTTGGTCAGGCCATCCACGATGCGGGCCACCTTGCCGCCGAACTCGCGCTCCACATCGGCAATTTCCCAGGGCGTGTCCTCTACCACGTCGTGCAGCAGCGCGGCCACAATGCTGGTGGTGCCCAGCCCGATTTCCTCCACCACAATCTGGGCCACGGCCAGCGGGTGCAGAATGTAGGGCTCGCCAGACTTGCGGCGCATGTCTTTGTGGGCCTCCAGCGAAGTATTGAAGGCCTTTTTGATCAGCTTGGCGTCGCCTTCCTTCAGATACGGCTTGGCCGTGCGGAGGAGGCGGCGGTATTGGCGCAGGATTTCCTGGCGCTCTATTTCGGGGTCGATAAGGGTGGCCATGCTACACGGGCGGCGCCGGGGCGCCAGAGTCAAGTAAGTGCTAAAGTACGGCATGAAGCGCAAGCTTTGGCCTGCGCCGGGCAGAATATGGCCGTCAGATATTCTTCAACAACAGCCAGCGCGGGATGGTGCGCACGGGCAGCCTGCCGCTGCCAAACTGCCTTCTGGAATCATTTACCGGACTGTTGTGGCCGACAAGGTATTGCCAGCAAAAGCTAAAGCTTCGGCTACATTGGAATTTTCAATTGCCTTACGTAGCTTTGCGCCCCCGAGGCAGTTGGCCTCCGGACGCGGATGTGGCGAAATTGGTAGACGTGCCAGACTTAGGATCTGGTGCCGCAAGGCGTGTGGGTTCGAGTCCCTCCATCCGCACAGTAGTCTGGTTTCGACTTTACAAACCGCTTCTCAAACCCTCAACCCACCCGTTGGGGGTTTCTTTTTAACCGGGTTTGGCCCGTTGTTTACACCCGTAGTACCCTTAACCGACCCTCGTTTTGGACATTACCCTCGACAAGAAAGACGACCAACTGAATGCCATCCTGACAGTAAACCTCACGGAGGCTGACTATGCTCCGGCAGTGGATGCCAAGCTGAAGGACTACAGCAAGAAGGCGCAGATCAAAGGGTTCCGCCCGGGCAAAGTACCGGCTACGCTGGTGCGCAAGATGTACGGCAAAGGCATCCTGGCCGACGAGATCAACGCGTTGCTGGGCAAGGCAGTTGATGGCTACATCAAAGACAACAACCTCAAAATCCTGGGCGAGCCCCTGCCGATGTCCAACAACATCGACCTGGACGCGCAGAAGGACTACGCATTCCAGTTTGAGTTGGGCCTGCTGCCCGATTTCGAGCTGCCCGCCGACCAGAGCGTTTCCGTTGACCGTCACAAGGTTGACCTCGACGAAAACACCCTCAACGAAACCTACGAGCAGATTGGCCGCCAGTTCGGCGAGTCGTCGGAGCCCGAAGTTTCGGAGGCTGGCGACTACCTGACCGGCAAGCTGGCCAAAGCCGGCGAGGAAGGCGAAGGCCGTCCCGTGCTGCTGCCCATCAACAAAGTGAAGAACGGCGCTGACAAATTTGTTGGCGTGAAGTCGGGCGACGTAGTGACGTTCGACCTGAAGGAGGCTTTCGGCGACGAATCGGCCATCCGCAGCTTCACCGGCTTCAGCAAGGACGAAGCCGCTGCCGCCGAAGGCGAATACACGCTCACGGTTGACAAAATCAACCGCAGCGCCGCCCCTGAGCACAACCAGGAGCTGTTCGACAAGGTGTTCGGCAAAGACATCGTGACCTCGAAAGAGGAGTACGAGGAGAAAGTGCGCAGCACGGTACAGGAGAACTACGACCGGGAGTCGGACAACCTCGTGAACCGCCAGATCATCGACAAGATGCTGGAAAACACTACGATTGAGCTGCCGAAGGAGTTCTTCAAGAAGTGGTTGTTGCGTGCCAACGAAGGCAAGCTGACCGCCGAGCAGATTGAAGAGCACTACGACGACTACGAGAAGGAGCTGAAGTGGAGCCTGATCCGCAACAAAGTGGTGGAAGAGCAGGAGCTGAAAGTTTCCAACGAGGAAATCGTGGACCGCACGATGGAGAAAATCCTGGGCCAGTTCAACATGGAAATGACCCCGGAGCTGGAAGAGTCGGTACGTGGCTTTGCTGACAACTACCTGCGCCAGGAGAACGGCAAGAACTACGTGAGCGAGTATGAGGCCATTCTGGCAGAGCGGGTGTTGGAAAACCTGCGCGGCAAAGTTGTTGTTAACGACAACCCGATTACGGCCGAGGACTTCCGCAATCAGAATGCCGGCTAAGCGCTGACATTTTCGGTTTTCGAACCAACAAAAAAGCCCTTACTTGCCGTATGGGCTTTTTTGTTGTCCATGCACTTCGTTTGATTCCTTTCATCTCCCTCATTTTCTCCCATGCTGAATAAGAAAGAGTTCCGCAAATTCGCCGTCCACGGCCAGGGCCTGAACGGTCTGGGCGTTGACCAATATATCCAACACGTAGAAGGCCAGACCCGCAATGGCCTGATTATGCCCACCGGCATGACCCGCTCGGTTATCGAAGAACGCCCGACGCGTTTTGCTGAAATTGACGTGTTTTCGCGCCTGATCATGGACCGGATTGTGTTCTTGGGCACGGCCGTTGACGATTACGTGGCCAACATCCTGACGGCGCAGATGCTGTTTCTGGAGTCGGTAGATGCCAAGAAAGACATCCTGCTCTACATCAACTCGCCCGGCGGCTCGGTATATGCCGGCCTGGGCATCTACGATACCATGCAGTACGTGAATCCCGACGTGGCCACGATCTGCACGGGTCTGGCGGCCTCGATGGGTGCCGTACTGCTGGCTGGTGGCGCCAAGGACAAGCGTTCGGCCCTGCCCCACGCCCGCGTCATGATTCACCAGCCTTCGGGTGGCGCACAAGGCCAGTCGTCGGACATCGAAATCACGGCCCGCGAGATCCTCAAGCTCAAGAAGGAGCTGTACGACATTCTGGCGGAGCACACTGGCAAAACCTACCAGGAAATCCACGACAACTCTGACCGGGACTACTGGATGCGCGCCGACGAGGCAAAAGAGTACGGCCTGATCGACGAGGTACTGGAAAAGAAGAAGGCCGAGTAAGGCCTTTGTAGCATAGGCTTTAGCCTATGCCGGACAGCGCCCCATCAATTTTGGTAGCTGACGCGGACAAGACCTGCTACTGCTTCTTTCCTGACAAATCAGGGCACAGGCTAAAGCCTATGCTACATTTAAAGCCCGCTTCGGCGGGCTTTTTTGTTTTAGTAGAGGCCAGTACTGCCGGCACTTTTTTAGCCGTGTAGGGCGTTGGCCTTTTCGTACCTTTGAGGAGGCACGCCATAAGTTGGCGCACCTCCCCTATCCTGAGAGCTTCCCTGGCAATGGCAGATATAACGTGTTCTTTCTGCGGAAAGAATAAAAAAGACGTCTCGGTTATGATTTCCGGCATCAACGCGCACATTTGTGAGCGGTGTGTCGGGCAGGCCCAGCAGATTCTGAACGAGGAAAACAAGATTCGGACGAGCTCGAAAGCGCCGAAATTCAACCTCGTGAAGCCCCGCGAGATGAAGGACTACCTCGACCAATACGTGGTAGGCCAGGACGAAGCCAAGAAGGTGATGTCGGTGGCGGTGTACAACCACTACAAGCGCCTGATGCAGAAACCGCAGAAGGACGATGTGGTGATTGAGAAGTCCAACATCATCATGGTGGGCGAAACCGGCACCGGCAAAACCTTCCTGACGCGCATGCTGGCCAACATCCTGCAGGTGCCCTTCTGCATTGCCGATGCTACCGTGCTGACCGAGGCCGGCTACGTGGGCGAAGACGTGGAAAGCATCCTGACGCGCCTACTGCAGGCCGCCGACTATAACGTGGAAGCGGCCGAGCGCGGCATCGTCTACATCGACGAAATCGACAAGATTGCCCGCAAGAGCGACAACCCCAGCATCACGCGCGACGTGAGCGGCGAAGGCGTGCAGCAGGCCATGCTGAAGCTGCTGGAAGGCACGACGGTGAACGTGCCCCCGCACGGCGGCCGCAAGCACCCCGAGCAAAAGATGATTACGGTGAACACCGAGAACATCCTCTTCATCTGCGGTGGCGCCTTCGTGGGTATTGAGCGCATCATCAAAAACCGCCTCAACACCAAGCCGATTGGCTTCGCCAAAACGCAGCTGGACGAGAAAGTGGACACCAACAACTTCCTGCGCTACGTAACGGCCCAGGATCTGAAAGCCTTCGGGCTGATTCCGGAGCTGATTGGGCGCCTGCCGGTGCTCACGCACCTCAACCCGCTCGACCACGCCACGCTGCGCAAAATCCTGACGGAGCCCAAGAACTCTATCGTGAAGCAGTACCAGCGCCTCTTCGACATGGAAGGCATTCAGCTCAGCTTCTCGGAAGGCGCGCTGGAGTACATCGTGGTGAAAGCCGACGAATACCGCCTGGGGGCCCGCGGCCTGCGCAGCATCTGCGAAGGCATCATGACCGACGCCATGTTCGATATGCCTTCCGAAGAAGGCGTGAAGGAGCTGGTGATTGACGAGGAATACGCCCGGAGCAAGTTCGAGCAGACGGCTATTAAGCAGCTGCGAGCGGCGTAAAAGCCAGAGACAGCCCATACTGAAAAGCAAAGCGGCTCTCCATGTGGAGAGCCGCTTTGCTTTTCAGTATGGGCTGTCTTCTATCCCTTCAAATACCCCACCATCAGCTTAGCTGCCTTCTCGGCGGATTTCTGCTGGCCTAGCTTCTCACGAATCTCGGCGTAATCGGCTTTTTGCTGGGCAATGAAGGCTTCGTCGGCGGTTACTTTCTTTAGCTCGATGACGAGGTTGCGGGAGTTGAACTCACCCTGGATCAGCTCTTTCACCACTTCCTTGTCGGCAATGAGGTTGACCAGGGAAATGTAGGGCACTTTGATGACGGCTTTTCCTATTGCGTAGGACACGGCGCTGGTGCGGTAGCACACCACCTGCGGCACGTTGAACAGCGCCGTTTCCAGCGTGGCAGTGCCGCTGGTGACCAGCGCGGCCTTGGCGTGCGCCAGCAGGTCGTAGGTCTGGTCGAAGATGATGCGAACGTTGTTGCGCTCGAAGTTCGCATAGTAGTTGGAGTCGAGGTTATCGACGCCAGCCACCACGAACTGGTACTGCATAAACGGCGGAATGATGGCCGTCATTTCGTAGAGCATTTCCTCGATTTCCTGCTTGCGCGAACCGGGCAGCACCGCAATAATGGGCCGCTCGGGGTCGAGGTGATTGCGCTGGTAAAAATCAGCAGCCGCTTGGTGCTCGGCTACCGAATCGGAAATGGGGTTGCCGATGTAGTCGACTTCGTAGCCGAAGCGCTGGTAGAAGTCTTTCTCGAAGGGCAGGATGACGAACATGCGGTCCACGAGCTTCTTCACGTTGTGGACGCGCCCTTGGTTCCAAGCCCATATTTTGGGCGATATGTAGTAAAACACCTTGATACCCTGCTCTTTGGCGAACTTAGCCACGCGCAGGTTGAAGCCGGCATAATCCACCAGAATCAGCACGTCGGGCTTGTATTCGAGCAAGTCGCGCTGGGCTTCTTTGAGGTAGCCGCGGAATTTGAGCACGCTCGTGGCCGCTTCCCAGAAACCCATGATGGCCATTTCCTGGTAGTGGCGCACCTGGGTGCCGCCCACGGCCTGCATCAGGTCGCCGCCCCAGAACCGAAACTCGGCCTGCGGGTCCTGCTGCTGCAGCTCGGCCATCAGGCTGGATGCGTGGAAGTCGCCGGACCGCTCGCCCGCAATGAGGTAGTACTTCATTCGATTTGTATGTGACGTTTAGAACGTCATGCTGAGCTTACCGAAGCATCTCTACCACTTCGTTTAATTGCTATTGCAATGAAGCGGCAGGGATGCTTCGGCAAGCGGACGCAAGATAAAGCATGACCGTTCTACTGGTTTAGCAGGCTATTCCTTATTCCTCGCCCAGGTACTCCACAAAATTGCGGGGCGTTTCGTAGAGCTTGATGCTGTGCAGGCGGGCGGAGGAAATCCGCTCGATTTCGGGCGCCAGAATCTGCCAGAACGCAATGGCCAGGTTTTCGGTGCTGGCCATCTGCCCCTGCATGAACGGCACATCGAGGTTCAGGTTTTTATGGTCTACCTGGTCGATGATGTGCGTGCGAATGACGGTGCTGAGCTGCTTGAGGTCGATGACGAAACCGGTTTCGGGGTCGGGCTTGCCCTTCACGGTCACGATGAGGTCGAAGTTGTGGCCATGCCAGTTGGTATTGGCGCAGGGGCCGAACACTTCCCGGTTGCGCTCTTCGCTCCACTTGGGGTTGTAGAGCTTGTGGGCGGCGTTGAAGTGTTCTTGTCGGCTGATGTAAATCATGGATAATGGGGACTTGGGGGCTTAGGGTCTTGGAGTATGGTGAGGCTGCACCGGAAAATCCGATTGCGGCAACTCCCTAAGCCACTACTGAAGCGGGACAGGTAAGATCCTGGTTAAGAGAGCCTACGCGTCGTTGAATATCATCCAAGACCCCAAGCCCCCAAGTCCCTAAGACCCTTTCTGCCGCAGCAAATATACGAAGAACGGTACGCCGAACAGGGCCGTGACCAGGCCAACCGGCAGGCCAGCCGGCGGGTAGAGCACCCGCGCCAGCAGGTCGCAGGCCAGCAGGAAATTGGCCCCGAGCAGGGCGCAGAACAACATGTTGGCGCGGCCCGTGACGCCCAGTAGCCAGCGCGTGAGGTGCGGCACCATCAAACCCACAAACCCCACCGGGCCGCACAACGCCACCACGCAGCCCGTGAGGGCCGAGGCCGTGAGCAGCAGCAGCCAGCGCGTGCGGGCGACGTGCACGCCCAGCGCCTGCGCCCGTTCTTCGCCCAGCAGCAGGATATTCAGGTCTTTCTGCACGAAGCCGAACAGCAGCAGGGCCGCCGCCAGCAGCAGCGCCGGATACGGCAGCACCGCCCAGCCGGCCCGCTCGAAGCTGCCGGCGGCCCAGAACGTGACGCTGCGAAGCCGCTCCTGCGTGGCCGACAAAAACGTGAACACGCCCCCGATTGCCGTGGTGAGGGAGCCCAGCGCCACCCCCGCCAGCAGCAGCTGCGCCGGCAGAATCTGGCCCCGGCGGCTGCCCACGGCCACCACTACCAGTGTGGTGCCCAAGGCCCCGGCCAGCGCAAACAGCGGCGGCAGGTAGAAGCCGCCCACCGTGAGCACCGGCAGCAACGAATACGCCAGAATAGCCCCCAACGACCCACCCGACGCCGTGCCCAGAAGGTACGGGTCGGCCAGCGGATTATTGACCATGGCCTGCATCAGGTAGCCGCTGAACGCCAGGCTGCCACCGGCCAGCAGGGCCAGCAGAATCCGGGGCAGGCGCAGCTCCAGCAGCACCAGCTGGGCGGGGTCCTGGGGGTTGTAGTGCGTGAGCGTCTGCCAGACGAAGGCGTAGCTGGTGGCGTAAGACCCGATGCGCAGCCCCACCACCACCAGCCCCAACATCAGCAGCAGGCTGGCCACAATCCAGGGCAGAGCAGGTCGGTTCATCAGCGGCAAAAGTAGCTGTCAGTTTTTGGTTGTCAGTTGCTGGTTGTCAGTTGTTAGTTTCCAGAATCACATTGACTGATAACTGACAACCAAAAACTGACAACTACTTCAACAGCCGTTGCAGCTCGCGCACCGATTCCACCACGCGCGGGCCGGGGCGCTCCATGAGGCTGCCGGTGATGCCGTAGACACGGCGCTGCTGATACGCCTGAATGCGCTTCAGTTCGGGGTAGTTGCGGAAGAAGGTGCTGTCCAGCTTGCCGAAGCTGCCGCCGATGAGCACGTCGGGGTTGAGCTTCAGAATATACTCGCGGGTGAGGGCCGGGTAGGGCTGCGCGAACTGATCGACCACGGCGTTCCGGCCGCCAGCCAGCCGGATTTTATCGGTGAAGAGCGTGTTCTGGCCGTAGGCGTAGATAGGGTCCTGCCAAGTGATAGCCAGCACGCGGGGCGGCTTCTGGCGCGGTGGTGTGGCCGCCGCCACGGCCCGCAGCTCCCGCCGCAGCGAGTCGGTGAGGCGGCGCGCCTGGGGCTGGCGGCCCAGGATGCGGCCAATGTCCTGCAGGCCCCGAAACACGTCTTCCACAGTCGTGAAGCGCTGATAGTACACCGGAATGCCGAAGCCCGCCAGCCGCGCCGCGTCTTCCTGCGACGTAATGCCTTCCACCGTAAACACCACGTCGGGGTGCAGGGCCACCAGCTTTTCCATGTCCAGCGGGTAGCTGCTGACCACGGGCTTGCGGAGCGCCGCCGCCGGATAGTCGCAGACCTGGGTGCGGGCAATGATGGTGGCCGTATCGGCCACGGCGTAGAGCATTTCGGTGCTGGAAGCGGCCAGCGCCATGATGCGGCGCGGCCGGGCGGCTACCTGCAGCGGGCGGCCCAGGTCGTCGCGGAGCTGCTGGGGGGCGGCGGGCGGTACGGTAGTGGTGGCAGGCGGGTCGGATTGGCAGGCGGCCAGCGCGGTCAGCAGCAGCGGCGTCAGGCGCCGGAATAAGAAAGGCATACCCCAAAAGTACCACCAAGCGGCGCTTCCGCCGCGGCCCGATTTTCGGGGTTTGGCATGGCCGGGCAAAGCGCTTGTTCAAGCTTCGACGGGAAAGAAATCAGCGGCATCTCAACAATCCGCGTAGTCTGTGCTTTACTTTTGACTAAAATCCCTGCCTTATGATAGTCGTCACCGGAGCCGCCGGCTTTATTGCCAGCGGCCTTGTTACCCGCCTCAACGCCGCCAAGTTCAACGATATTGTGGTGGTTGATAACTTCGCCGTGGAGCGCAAGCTGGCCAACCTTACCGGCAAGCACCTGCGCGAATACGTGGACCGCAACGAGTTTTTTGACTGGCTCGATATTAACCACGCCGAAGTGGAGTTTGTCTTCCACCTCGGAGCCCGCACCGACACCACCGAGCAGGACCGCGCCGTGCTCGACCTGCTCAACCTCGACTACTCCAAGCGGATGTGGCAGGCCTGCGTGCAGTACCAGCTGCCGCTGGTGTACGCCTCGTCGGCGGCCACCTACGGCTCGGGCACGCTCGGCTACTCCGACCACGACGACGCGCTGCTGCCCCTCTACCGCCCGCTCAACCCCTACGGCGACTCCAAAAACGACTTCGACAACTGGGCCATCAACCAGCCGGAGAAGCCGTTTTTCTGGGCCGGCCTGAAGTTTTTCAACGTCTACGGTCCCAACGAGTACCACAAAAGCCGCATGGCGTCCGTGATTCTGCACGCTTTCGAGCAGATCCGCAAAACGGGCTCCATGACGCTGTTCCGCTCGCACAACCCCAACTTCACCGACGGCGGCCAGATGCGCGACTTCGTGTATGTGAAGGATGTGGTGGAGGTGTGTTTGTTTCTGATGCACCACCGCCGCAACTCCGGTATCTACAACCTGGGCACCGGCGAGGCCCGCACCTTCCTCGACCTGGCCCTCAACACCTTCGCCGCCCTCGACCGCACGGCCGATATCCGGTTCATCGACACGCCTGAGGATATCCGCGACAAGTACCAGTACTTCACGCAGGCCGACATGAGCAAGCTGCGCGGCATCGGCTACGAGCGGCCCTTCACCCGCCTCGAAGACGGCATCGACGACTACGTGCGCAATTACTTGGTGCCGGGCGCCTATCTGTAGCCGGCCCTAATTTTATTGTTCGCCGCCATTCGTCCGCCGGCCACCTGTTTTTTGAAGCAGAATGTGGCTTAGCGGCATCAGCAGCCCGGTTGTGGTAGTTCCACGGCCGGGCTGCTGTGCGACAGGGTTTCGGCCATATTCGGCCCGGATTTGTTAAGAACTATTTTTCACCCATTTTTTCGGGCCCATTCGCCAACCCCTATTCCTCTTCCCCCTCTTGCAGCAGCCGACAATCACGATTCTGGGAGGAGGCTTTTCGGGCTCGATGGTGGCGCTGCAGCTGGCGCGGCAGCCGGGGGCGTGGCATGGCGGCACGGTGCATCTGGTAGAGCCGCGGCCGGTGCCCGGGCCCGGCCTGGCCTACACGGCGCGCCGCCCCGAGTACCTGCTCAACGTGCGCGCCGCCGCCCTCAGCGCCTTCCCCGACCAACCCACGCACTTCACCGACTGGCTGCAGGCCAACGGCCTGGCGTGTGAGCAGAGCTTCTGCTCGCGCCAGACCTACGGCCGCTACCTGCAGGAGCTGGTAGCCGGCCTGCTGGCGGGCCCGGCCGCCAACGGCCTCCAGTTTGAGTGGCACCCGCAAGCCGCCACGGCCGCCGAGATGTCGCCCGATGGCCGCCGCGCCACCGTGCATCTGCCCGATGGTACCGCGCTGATTTCGGATGCTGTGGTGCTGGCACTCGGCAACTTCCCGCCCCTCTCCCCTGCCGGGCCGGGCGCTTACCTCACGCACCCGAACTTCCACGGCAACCCGTGGGCGGCAGGGGCTTTGCGCACCATTGGGCTGGATGAGGAAGTGCTGCTGATTGGCTCGGGCCTGACGGCCGTGGATGTGCTGCTGGGCTTGCGCGCCGACGGCCACCGGGCCCCAGTTACCATTGTATCGAGGCACCAGCGCTGGCCGGTGGTGCACGGGCCGGCCACTGCCCCCTACCCCAGCTTCTACCACACTGACCTGCAGGACCTGGCCTCCGTGGGGGCCGTGCTGGCCACCGTGCGCCGCCGCATCCGGCAGGCCGCCGCCCAGGGCCACGACTGGCGGCCCGTGTTCGACTCGCTCCGCCCGCATCTGGGCCAAATCTGGGCGGCGTGGCCACCGGCGGAGCAGGCGCGGTTTCTGAGGCATCTGGCATCTCTGTGGGCGGTGCTACGCCACCGCAGCCCCCCACAGAACGACGCCATCATGCGCGACATGCTGGCCACCGGCCAGGCCCGCATGCACCTGGGCCGCGTGCGTGGCATCTCAGTAGCCGACAACCACGACTTGCTGGTGCACACCCAGCATCAGCACACCGAATCCGTGCTCCGCACCCAACACGTCGTCAGCTGCACCGGGCCGCTACTCGACTACAGCCGGATCAGCGACCCGCTGGTGGTGAGCCTGCGCGACGCCGGCCAGCTGGTGCCAGACGCGTTGCGGCTGGGTATCCAGACCGATGCGCGGGGGGCGCTGCTGAACCGGCACGGCCAGCCGTCACAGGTGCTGTTTACGCTGGGTCCCAGCCGCCGCCCCGCCTACTTCGAGTCGACGGCGGTGCCGGAGTTGCGGGAGCAGGCCGTGGCGCTGGCGCGGGAGCTGGCCAGCCGCTGGCAGCAGTAGTAGGCACCAAAAAGCCCTGAACCGAAATGGCTCAGGGCTTTTGCATAGTGGTTTTTATTCCCCGGCAGGTTTACGCGGCTTGCTCATCCGGGTACAGCGGAAATACCGGCGTGGAAGGGCGGATGGAGAATTCGCGCACGCCGGAAGCCGGCGGCACCAGGGCCGGGCCCACGGCCGATTCGGCGCGGTTGCGGCGCAGGGCCCGCATCAGCAGATACTTATACTTCTCGGCATCGGCGAGGGCGGCTTCCACGGCGCGCAGCGCATCGGTGTAGGCTACTACGGGCACCGATTCGGCTGCTTCGCCCGTTGGATACGTCAGTTCAAAAACCGGGCATTGCAGGTATTCAGCAGGCGTTTTCATGGGGGCAAGTTACCGGATTCCGGGGTTGAAATCCTAACAAAATACTAACACAGCTAGCATTTTATTCATTCCGTATACGTCCACTATTTTAATTGGATTAATAATTTTCAAATTATTGATTTTCAATAATTTACAATATAAATCGCCAGGCGGATAAATACTCATTTCTAAACTACCATTGCCTCAGATGCTGCTTTTTGATTTCGGGGCTGTCACTGATGGCCAAACACACAAACGCCCGCTACCGACAGGTCGGCAGCGGGCGTCTGGTCTGTGCTGAGTTTCCCGCTTATTCGCCGGCAATGCGCAGCACGATCTTGCCGAACTGCAGGCCTTCGTCCATGCGGCGCAGGGCGGCTTCGCCCTCGGCCAGCGCAAACGTCTCGTCTATTTCCGGCACGATGCCGTGCTGCTCGAACAGCTCCGCCATGGCGGCGAAGTCCTGCTCGGTGCCCATGGTGGAGCCCAGGATGGAAAGCTGCTTCCAGAACACCTTGGCGGCCGGCACTGAGGGCATATTGCCCTGCGTGGCCCCGTAGAACACGATGCGCCCGCCCGGCGCGGCGGCGTCCAGCAGATCGAGGAAGCCCGGCCCGGCCGCGCTGTCCACGATGACGTCGAAGCCGCCGCCGGCCTGCTTGGTGAGAGTCGCGGGCCATTTTTCGGTGTGGTAGCTGATGCCGCCTTTGGCGCCCAGGGCTACGGCGCGGGTAATCTTCTCTTCCGAGCCCGACGTCACCCATACCTCGGCGCCCACGGCCACGGCCATCTGCAGGGCCAGCAGCGCCACGCCGCCGCCCACGCCACTGATGAGCACCCGCTCGCCGGGCTGCAGCGCCGCCCGCGTGAACACGGCGCGGTAGGCCGTGACGCCGCCCAGCGGCAGCGCGGCGGCCTGCTCGAAACTCAGGTGCGCAGGCTTAGCCCGCACTTGGCGGGCTTCTACGCACACGTATTCGGCGAAGGTGCCATCCTGCGGCAAGCCCAGAATCTGAAAGTCGCGGCCCTGGGCGGCGGGGTGCTCACCCCACTGCCGACCGGGGTTGATGAGCACGGCCTGGCCCAGTAGGCTGGCATCGGTGCCTTCGCCAACGGCCGTCACGGTGCCGGCGCCATCGGAACCGAGGATGATGGGGAATTTCAGGCCAGCATACTGGCCTTTTTGGATCCAGACGTCGCGGTGGTTGAGGGCGGCGGCGTGCAGGCGCACCTGCACCTCACCGGCAGCCGGCTGCGGAGTGGGCACTTCGCGCAGCTGCACGGCTTGGTTGATGCCATCAAGAACTAGAGCTTGCATATTTTTAGTGATGAGGTGATGGAGTTATGAGGTGGCAGGTGGCAGGTGGCAGGTGGCAGGTGGCAGGTGGCAGGTGGCAGGTGGCAGGTGGCAGGGAGGAAGATGCTGCCACGGAGCGGCTGTTTGCACCGGGGCGACGGAAAAGTTTCTGATACTGGAGGGCGTACAGGTGCCGGATGACGGGGATTCCCGCGTGGTGCTCGGTCGGCTGCCGTACTGTCGGAGGGCTTACAGGAAACGTGCTTTCAGCTCGGGAGTTGGGAGCCAGCAGGCTTCCTGGCGGCCAAACCAGCGGTAGCGGTGGCGGGCAATCAGCCGGTATACGGCGTCACGCAGGGGGCGCGGAAACCACCGGCCCACCCGGGCCAGCACCGCCCACCCGCCACCCAGGCCCGCCAGAATGCCCAGCGCCGCCGCCGAATGCGTGTAGGCCTGGCCATCGGCCACCAGCACCACCGAGTCGGGCTCGGGGGGCGCGGGCAGGCGGTATTCGCGCAGCAGCGCCTGCCCCGCTGCCGACTGCAGGGCCGCAAACCGGAACCGGGCGGCCGCATCGTGCTCAATCACAAACTGTACAAACCCGTTGCAGAGGTTGCACACACCATCGAAGAGCACAATATGGGAGGAAGCGGGCATAGGCAAGAAAGCGGGCGGTTTTGGGTACAGGACTGCCTGAGCGGCCGGATTGTTTCGGCACGGCCGTGGGCCACGCTAGGGCGCGCCGGGCGTAGTGGCGGGCAGCAGGTCGCAGTACCAGAAGCCGGGCTCGAACGGGTCGGGGGCGGCGGGAGCATCGGCGGCGGCAGGTGGGCAGACGGTGCTGGCTGCGGCCGGCCGCTGGTAGGTGCGGCGCACGATTTCGCCCTGCTCAAAGGCAATGGGCGCGCTGAAATAGGGCGCGTCGAACACGAAGCTGTGGTACTCGCCGTTTTCGCCGCAGCTGTCCACGCCGGGCGGCAGGTCGCGCAGGAAGTCGGCGTTCAGCTCACGGCCGCAGAAGCTGGCGTCGAGGTACTTTTCGTTGACACACACCACCACGGCCCGGAAGCCCAGGTCGAGGTATTCGCGCAGCAAATCGGCATTGGAGCGCTGCCAGAGCGGAAACACGGCCTCCATACCCACCCGCGCCAGCTGCTGCTCGCGGTAGTGGCGCAGGTCTTCGAGGTAGATGTCGCCGAAGACGGCGTGCCGGATACCACGGGCCTGCAGCGGGGCCAGGGTGGCGGCCATCAGGCGCTCGTAGTCGGCCATATCGGGCATTTCGGGCAGCTCCAGGGTGGTGAGCGGCAGGCCGATGCGCTGGGCCTGCTGCTCCAGCAGCGCCACCCGCACCCCGTGCATCGACACGCGCTGGTAGTGGGCATTGACGCTGGTGAGCAGGTCGGTGACGTGGTAGCGTGGGTCGCGCAGGGCGTGGTAGAGGGCGAGGGCCGAGTCTTTGCCCCCGCTCCAGTTCATGAGGGTTGGGGCGGGCATACGCCAAAGGTAGGCCGCCCCGGCCAAGTCAGCCGCAACCGAAGCAGGCCCTACGCCGTTTGCCCAGAAGCTACTGGCTATCCGCTCATCGTCTTACTACTCCTTCATCTGCTTCACCTGCCATGAAACGTCTTCCTTCCCTCCTGCTGGCCTGCAGCCTGGGCCTGGGCCTCACCGCCTGCGACTACAACAAAACGCCCGGCAAAGACCCGCAAGCCAGCCAAGACTTCACCGAAGCCCCCGCCGCTACCACCAACGAAACCGACCGGGACAGTCTCAGCGGCGGCCAGCGCGTGGAAACCCCAACCGGCAAAGGCTCAGCCGCCGACCAGCAAACCTCACCGGACGCCGGCCTGCAAAGTGCCCCCGGTAACGCCACTTCGCCAGTCAACAACATGCCGGAGGAGTCGTCCGAAGCCCGCTCTACGGGGGGTAAAGACTAGCCTCCCTAATGCACAAAAAAAGCCCGCCAGCACTAAGCTGACGGGCTTTTTTGTATTCTGGCGACCCGCTACAGCGCGTAGCCGGCGGGGGCTCCGGCCGAGCTGCCTTTGGACAGCGCCAGCCCACTGCCCAGTACCAGCAGATCCTCGAAGCCGCCTACTACGGAGATAGGCAGACCCGATTCGCGGGTGGCCTTTTTGCGCAGCCAGAAGCTGCCGAACGTAGCCACCCCGGCAACCAGCCCACCCAGCAGCGCCCCGTTGCGGGTTTTGCCGTGGTTGGCGCGGTACAGGGCCGCCCCTACCAGCGCGCCCGATAGCAGGCGGCCCAGCAGCACAGGCGGCGCAATCCGGTCGGGTGTTTGCGGGAGCTTGTCGCCGACCATTTCGCCACCGGCCAGCAGCTTGAGGCCGGTAGCCACCAGCGGCTTCTGCAGGTAGCGGAGCGGCGAGCCAACCAAGCCCTGCGGATGAAATTTCACGAGGTTGGCGCTGAGCAGGGCCGGCGCCGTCATGCTGCGGAAACCGGCCACGGCGCCCAGGCCGACAGTTTGCCAGAAGTGTTTCGTCATATTCGGGAAGTGCTATACAAGAATGAGGAACGACGGTACTGCCTTTAACGCAACTCGCACAGCACAGGCTGAATCAGGTCTAACACGGACTGGCGGCCCAAGACCCACAGACACCTGCTTTTTATCAATATAGTTCAATTAAACACTTAAGCTATCCATTCACCTAACAGCGAAGCCATGCCCCGTCAACAGCATTCGGGCGGAAAAAACAGGTATGCTCATATATATTTATTAACTATTTATTTTTTTATATCTTATATTGTTAACGTACTGATATTCAACACTTGTATAATATCATATTTCCAAATTGTTACCAAATTGTTATGCAAGCATAATTCACATAAAGTTCATCTACTTTTGCACCGAAATTCCGGGAGGATGTTCCGGATAAACAAAAAAGCTCCCTTATGATGAACAGAATTGTACTGTTTCTACTGCTCGGCTTTGTGCTTTTCACGAGTAGCAAAACACTGCTGGCGCAAGGTGTAACTACCTCCGCCATGAAAGGCCTCGTGCTGGATGCCAAAGGCCAGCCGCTACCCGGTGCCACCGTGGTGGCCACGCACCTGCCCTCAGGCACCAAATACGGCACCGCCACCCGCGACAACGGCCAATATGACCTGCTGAACATGCGCGTCGGCGGCCCTTATGAGCTGGTGGTATCGTTTGTGGGCGCCCGCACCTACACCGACACCAACATTCAGTTGGCGCTGGGCAAGACGTTTGAGAGCAAGGTGACGCTTTCCGATGACGCGCAGGCGCTGGGCGAAGTGGTGGTAAAAGGCAACCGCGACGGCCAGATCAACAAGGACCGTACCGGCGCTTCCACCAACGTGAGCAGCGCCGCCATCCGGACGCTGCCCACCATCAGCCGCTCGCAGGAGGACTTCACACGCCTGACGCCGCAAAGCAGCGGCCTGAGCTTTGGGGGGCGCAACACGCTCTATAACAACTTCTCGCTCGACGGCTCCATCTTCAACAACTCCTTCGGGCTGGATGCGCCTACACCAGGCGGCCAGACCAACTCGCAGCCGGTTTCGCTGGATGCCATCGAGCAGCTGGAAGTAAGCTTGGCTCCTTTTGATGTGCGCCAGGGCGGTTTTACGGGTGCCGGCGTGAATGCCGTAACCAAGAGCGGCACCAACTCCTTCAAGGGCACGGTGTACACATACCTGCGCAACGAGAAGCTGATTGGCGAGAAGGTAGGCGACGTGACCGTCCGCAACCCCGACCTGAAATTCAACCAGACCGGCTTCGCCCTGGGCGGCCCGATCATCAAGAACAAGCTGTTCTTCTTCACCAACGCCGAAATCACGCGCCGCGACGATCCGGGCCTGACGTTTCGGCCCGCCACCAGCGCCACTGAAGCCCAGGCTGCTATTGATGGCCGCGCCGATGGCGTGAGCCGTGTACTGCAAAGCGACCTGGACGCCATCCGGCAGCGCCTGATCAGCGTGTACGGCTACGACCCCGGCACCTACCAGGACTTCACCTACCGCACCTACAGCGACAAGTTCCTGGCCAAGTTCGACTGGAACATCAACGAGAAGAATACCTTTTCGCTGCGCTACAACTACCTGAAGAGCTACCGCGAGCAGGGCCCCCACCCGATTGCCATTGCCCCGTCGTCGCGGGTGCAGGGCGTGAACACGCTGCAGTATTCCAACTCGGGCTACACCATCAACAACAACCTGAACTCGGTGGTGGGTGAGCTGAACTCGCGCTTCGGCGAGCGGCTCAGCAACAAGGCGCAGCTGAGTTTCTCGGCCTTCCGCGACTTCCGCGACCTGCCCGACGCCGGCCTGTTTCCGCAGATCGACATCACCAAGAACGGCACCACCTACGTGAGCGTGGGCACCGAGCAGTTTTCGGCAGAAAACCGCCTGAACCAGAACATCACGCAGTTTACCGACAACCTGAGCTACTTTGCTGGGGCGCACGTGCTGACTGGCGGCGTAACCTACGAGCGGTTCGACTTCGTGAATGACTTCAACCTGCAGCGCTTCGGCTATCCGTTCTTCGGTGGGCTCGACATTGACCGGTTCTTCCAGGTAACGGACCGCGCGAACCCCAACTTTGTGGATCTGAACGCCATTGCCACGACCGGCGGTACCCGCCGCATCAAGTCTGTAGACGTGAACGTGGCCCAGCTAGGCCTCTACGCCCAGGACGAGTGGAACGTGACGCCTAACTTCAAATTGACGCTGGGTGTGCGCGCCGACATGCCGATTTACAACACCGACGTGGCCCAGAACACACAGATTCTGAACGCGCCGCTGCTAGACTCGGAAGGCAAAGCGGCGAAGGTGGACGTGACCGAATTCCCGAAGGCCACGCCGCTGTGGTCGCCGCGCCTGGGCTTCAACTACTCGGCCGACAACGGCGAGCTGACCACGCAGGTGCGCGGCGGTACGGGCATCTTCACGGGCCGCATCCCGTTCGTGTGGATCAGCAACCAGGCCTCCAACTCGCAGTTCGACCCCGGCTATACGTTCCAGATCAACGGCACGGCCCGCGACTTCAAGTTTCCGCAGGTATGGCGCTCTAACCTGGCCATCGACCAGGAGCTGCCGCTGGGCATTGTAGCTACGCTGGAAGGCATTTACTCCAAAGACCGCAACGCGGCCATTCACCGCAACTACAACCTCGTAACGCCCACTGAGCGCCTGGCAGGGTTTGATGACCGCCTGATCTATCCGGCGGCCGGCCCGCGCATCACGCCCGGCTTCACCGGTCCCGACGGGCAGTTCAGCTTCCTCGATGCCGGCGTGATTGTGCTGGAAAACACCAATAAAGGTTACCAGTACAGCCTCACGGGCCAGCTTAAGAAGGACTTCGCCAACGGCCTCTACGTGCTGGGAGCCTACACCTATTCGCAAGCCAAGGACGTGACGTCGAACCCCGGCGAAATTGCCGCCGACGCATTCCAGCGCAACCCCGTGGTGGGCAACGCCAACGATCCGCAGCTGGCCTTCAGCGACTTCGGGCTGCAGCACCGCATCATCGGGGCAGCTGGCAAGCGGTTTGAATACGCCAACAAACGGATGGCCACTACGCTGAGCTTCTTCTTTGAGGCCGCCCAGGGCAACCGCTTCTCTTACACCTACGCCGGCGACCTGAACCGCGACGGCATCTTCGGCAACGACCTGCTGAAAGTACCAGCTACCCGCGACCAGATCAACCTGATAGACATCCGCGACCAGCAGGGCAACGTGCTGGTGACGGCCGCGCAACAGTGGGAGCAGCTGGATGCCTACATCCGCCAGGACGACTACCTCTCTGAGCGCCGGGATAACTTCACGGAGCGCAACGGCGCCATCAGCCCCTGGTACACGCAGCTGGACGCCAAGCTGCTGCAGGATTTCTCGCTGATGGCCGGCGAGAAGAAGCACACGTTCCAGCTGAGCCTCGACATCCAGAACCTGGGCAACCTGATCAGCCCGGACTGGGGCGTACGCCGCGTATTCGCCAACAACCGCTTCATTGAAACGGCTTACCTGCCCGCCGCCCCCAACACGCCGGTGTACCAGTTCCGCGGTGGCCAGCAGACGTTCATCAACAACACCGACCTCAACAGCCGCTGGCGCGCCCAGATTGGCCTGCGCTACATCCTCGACTAGCGCATTTGGTTGAAAGCAAAAGCCCCGAAGCACTATGCTTCGGGGCTTTTTTTGTGGGCAACTGTCATTCCGACCGGAGGGGGGAATGACAACAGGCTACTTTGGCTGGGGGCCCTGGCCGGGGCGGGCGTAGGCAAAGGCGCCGATGGACTGGGCCTGATAGTAGGTATCGAGGCCGGAGATACAGACGGCCTCGGCGGCGGGCAGGTCGAGGGTGCCGTCGGGCAGCAGCAGGGCCTCGGGCAGGTAGATGTGCTCGACGGTGCCCACCAGCAGCACCGTGCCGTTGTGAATGGGCAGTTCCTCTTTCAGGCGCAGCCCGATGCTGATGGGGCTTTCGGCCACGTAGGGCGCGGGGAAACCGTCGCGCCAGGCCGCCGTGAAGCCGCAGGCGTCAAACTCCGATTCGTTGGCGGGGAAGTCGGCGGAGGTGTAGTGGGCCTGCGCTACGTGGCTGGTGGGCACGTGATTGATGGTGAAGCAGCCCGTATCCTTGAGGTTCTGGTAGGTGTGGCGTGGCACGGTGGTTGGGCGCGTGACGAGGCCCAGCACCGCCGGCGCCGAGCCCAGATGCAGCACCGAGCTGAAAATGGCCAGGTTGGTGGCACCATCGGGCGTGGCCGTGCCGATGAGGTTGGCCGGCTTGTAGCCGGGCAGGGCATTGATGAGATTGAGGCGAAAGATTTTCTCCAGGCCCAGAATATCATCGGAAGTAAGGTGGCGCATGACGGTATAAGTGGTAGTAAAAAGCAAGCTGAGCTTGCTGAGGCAGCTCTGCCGCTAGGAAGAGATGCTTCGACAAGCCCAGCCTGACGTACTTTGTTTGCGTGCTGCGCTTACTTCTGCGAGGCAGCCCAGGTGTCCATTTTGCGCTCCAGCACCGCCAGCGGCATCACGGCATCCTTCAGCAGCTCGTCGTGGAAGTCGGAGAGGCTGAAATGGGCGCGGTTCTGGCCGGCGTACTTTTCGCGCAGCTTGGTAGTGCTGTGTGCCCCCAGCTGCTCCTCATATTTGCGGCGCAGCTCCTGGATCTTGAGGGCGCCCACTTTGTAGCTCAGGGCCTGGCCCGGAATGGCCATGTAGCGCTCAATTTCGGCCGTAGCGCCATCCTCGCTGATGGCTTCGTTGGCCATCATGTACTTGATGGCCTGCTCGCGGGTCATGTTTTTGGTGTGCATGCCCACGTCCACTACCAGCCGGATGGCGCGGTGCATCTCGTCGCCGAGGGCGCCCATGTACTGGTAGGGGTCTTGGTAAAGGCCCAGTTCCTTGCCCAGGCTTTCGGTGTAGAGGGCCCAGCCTTCGCCCATGGCCCCGTACCAGGCAAAGCGCCGGAACTTGGGCAGGTCCTCGTTTTCCTGCTGCAGCGAAATCTGGTAGTGGTGGCCCGGAATGGCTTCGTGCAGAAACAGCGACTCCATGCCCGAGGTGGTGTTGAACTTGGTAGCGTCCACAATCGGGATGTAGAAGATGCCGGGGCGCGAGCCGTCGGGGCTGCCCTGGTTGTACTCGGCCGAGGCCGAGGCGGCGCGGAAGGCCTCGGTCTGGCGGATTTCGAACGGCGTTTTGGGCGTGCGCCCGAACATCTTTTTCAGGTTCGGATCAATCTTGGCCTGAATGGCGCGGAAAGCCCCCAGCACGTCTTCCGGCGTTTTGTAGGGCATCAGCTTGGGGTCGGTTTTCAGGGCGGCGAAGAAGGCTGGCAGGTCGCCTTTGAAGCCCACCTGGGTTTTCACCTTCTCCATTTCCTGCCGGATACGGGCCACTTCGCGCTGGCCGGTCTGGTAGATTTCCTCGGGCGTCTTGTCGGTGGTGGTCCACGTTTTCACGTAGTACTTATACAGCTCCGCGCCACCCGGAATGCCCGAAATACCAGTACTGGCGCGGGATTTGGGCAGGTATTCCTTTTCCAGGAAGTCGCCGAGCTTCTTGTACGTCGGCACCAGATCCTCCATGATGGCCTTGCGGTAAGCGACCGTAATCCGGTCTTTGTCGGCGGCCGGCATGTCGGCGGGCAGCTTGCTGATGGGGCCGTAGAACAGGCTCTTGGTGGGGTCCGTCACCACCAGGTCGCGCATCTGCGGAATCATCTTTTTAACCAGCGTGCGGGGCAGCACCACGCCGGTCTGCATGCCCGCGCGGAAGTTGCTGATGGCCGTATCGGCCCACACCGAGAAGCCCTTGACGCGGCCCAGCCAGTTGTCGTAGTCCTTGGCCGTTTTGAAGGGCTGCACGCCCTCGCCCGAGCCGTACTGGCCCATCGTTATGGGCAGGCCCCAGAACTGCTGAAACGGTATCATCCAGGTGTTGAGCTTGAGGCCTTCCAGCTTGTTTTCGAGGTCGTATTTGAAGATATCGTAGCTAACCTTGTCGTTGGCCGACAGTGTGGCGCGGTCGAACTTCTGCAGCGCCTCCAGGTACTTCTGGTAGGTGGCGGCCAGGTTCTGGCGGAACGCCTCGGTGCCGTCGTTGGGCAGCTGGTCGTTGTAGCGGTTGTCGCCCTGGGTGGTGGCATCGAGCGGAAACAGCTTGGCGTTGTCTTCCCAGTAGAGCGCAAACAGCTGGCTGATTTCCTTGACGTCGGCCAGGCTGGTAACGGCGGCGGCGTCCTCGGTTTTGGGCGGCGTCTGGTTGCAGGCGCTGAGCAGCGTGCTCAGGAGCAGGCCCGTCAGAACGATTTTTTTCATGCGAAGCGAAGGAGTGGGTTTAGAGCCGGAAAGATCACGCATTTATTGGAATTTGCGTACAGGGGCTGGATGAGGCTCCGAGTGTGGTACCACGAATTGCCGAAGGCTTCGTGGTACCACTATCGTTGAACGATTCAACTCCGCGCCGTTCAACGATAGTGGTACCACGACTGGAACGAGTCGGGGCACCACACCGGGCCACAGGCAACTTTTGCCGCCTCGGATAGTTTTACACCCTCAACTTCAATTACCCCCAACAGTATGGCATCAATAGCCGGAAAGAACGCCCTGGTAACGGGCGCAGGCAAAGGCATCGGCCGCGCCGTAGCAATAGCGCTGGCCCAGGAAGGCGTGCACGTAGCGCTGCTGGCCCGCACCGAAACGCAGCTGCAGGACGTAGCCAAAGAGATAGAGGCGCTCGGAGTGAAAGCCGTAGTGCTGGCCGCCGACATTGCCGACCGCGCCGCCGTGGAAGCCGCCGTAGCGCAGGCCACCGAGGCGCTCGGCTCCATTGACATCCTGATCAACAATGCTGGTATCGGCACGTTTGCCAAGCTCGTGGACATGGATCCCGCCGAGTGGGAGCACATCATCCAGGTGAACCTGATGGGCACCTACTACGCCACCCGCGCCGTGCTGCCGGGCATGATTGCCCGCGAAACCGGCGACATCATCAACGTGGCCAGCACGGCCGGGCAGCGCGGCGCCGCCACCACCAGCGCCTACAGCGCCTCCAAGTTTGCCGTGCTCGGCCTCACCGAGTCCTTGATGCAGGAAGTGCGCAAGCACAACATCCGGGTATCGGCCCTCACACCCAGCACCGTAGCCACCGATCTGGCCATCAGCAATAAGCTCACCGACGGCAACCCCGACAAGGTGATGCAGCCCGAAGACCTGGCCGAGTTCATGGTGGCCCAACTCAAACTCAACCGCCGCATCTTCATCAAGGAAGCCAGCATGTGGAGCACGAATCCGTAGGGTTCACAAGTAGTCTGTCATTCCGAGCAAAGCGAGGAATCTTGCCAGTGTAGTGATATATCACACTGGCGAGATTCCTCGCTTTACTTCGGAATGACAGACGATGCGCAACCCCAGCCCCGCCGCACGGGTACACCCTCCTGATCAACCACTCTTCTATTTCCTTCCGCCATGCTTAAGAGAGATTTTCTGAAAAACGGTCTGCTGACGATGGTTGGCGCCCTGGTAAGCCCCGCCGTACTGGCCGCTGCCCACGAAGAGAAGCTGCTACGCGAAGCCCGTGCCACGCCCATGGCCGACGGCCCCTTCACGCTGCCGGCGCTGCCCTACGCCTTCAATGCGCTGGAGCCGCACATCGACGCCAAAACCATGGAAATCCACCACGACGCGCACCACAAAACGTACGTGTCGAAGCTGAACGAGGCCGTGGTGGGCAAGCCCGAGGAAAAGCTGACCCTGGCGCAGCTGCTGGCCTCGGCCAGCAAGCAGCCCGACGCCATCCGCAACAACGCCGGCGGCCACTGGAACCACTCCTTCTTCTGGCAGATTCTCTCGCCCAAGGGCGGCGGGCAGCCGACTGGCGGCCTCGCGGCGGCCATCAACAAGGACTTCGGCTCCTACGAGAAGTTCACCGAGGAATTCACGAAGGCCGCTACCGGCCGTTTCGGCTCCGGCTGGGCTTGGCTGATCCACGATAAAAAGGCCAACAAGCTGATGATTACCAGCACCCCCAACCAGGACAACCCCCTGATGGACGTGGCCGGTATTCAGCGCGGCACGCCGCTGCTGGGCCTCGATGTGTGGGAGCACGCCTACTACCTCAAGCACCAGAACAAGCGCCCCGACTACATCAAAACCTTCTGGAGCGTGGTGAACTGGGGCGAAGTAAACAGCCGCTACGACGAGTCGCGCAAAGGTTAGGCTTAGTGCTTAGTGCTTAGTGCTTAGTGCTTAGTGCTTAGTGCTTAGTGCTTAGTGCTTAGTGCTTAGTGCTTAGTGCTTAGTGCTTAGTGCTTAGTATGTATGAAAGAGGCCCCGCCGGGTTACGGCGGGGCCTCTTTTTCTTTCTATTTTTTCGTTCCCAGGCACTAAGCACTATGCACTGAGCACTACCTAATAATCCGGCCGTCGCGGATGCGCACGTCGGGTTTGGGGGCGGCTTTCTTCACCATCGTGCCGAAGGCGCCGCGCTTCTCGAACGAGGCAATGACCTCATCTTCGACGGGGGTACGTTGCACTACGGGGTTGTTGGCCCAGAATTCGGGGTCGTATTTGAGGGCTTTGATGGCGGACAGGTCCCGGTCGTCCACGCTCACGCGGGCGTAGGGAATAGTGGTGGGCGTAGTATCGGTGTCATAGAAGAACGTGAACGACGACACCGTCAGCGGCGTGGCCGACTTGCCGGGGCTGGTGAGGTCGGCGGCCAGGTTCACCTTCATGTACTCCAGCGGGGCCACCACCACGGCGGGGTCGTCGTTGCGGAAGGCCATTTCGATTTCCAGCTGGGTGTTGCGGAATTTCTGGCTGGGGTCCGACGTGGAGCCCGTGAAGTTGGGCGACGTCATGTGGTAGCGCACCACTTTGTAGCTGTCGATATCAATCCAGATGGTGCCTTCCGACTTGTACTTGGTCAGCTCGGGACGGGTCTGGAAGGTGATTTCCGCAATGCCGCCCTTGGTGCTGTCGGGGCCCGAGGCCACAATGCCTTTCAGCTCCAGCAGGTAGTTCTGCACCACGTTGGGGCTGAGCAGCGCCAATGACCGGGTGGTGTCGGCGTTGGCATCGAACAGGCCGTAGGAGCGGGTGTAGAGCGAGAAGTTGCTGAAGTTGGTGATGCTGGGCACGGCGGCGTAGCGGCCCTGCGCAATGGCCGTGCCATCGATGCGGGCGTTGCTGGACTTCACGTTCCAAACCACTTCCTGCAGCTCGGTGGGCTGGTTGGCTACGCGCGTGATCTGGCGGTAGAAAGCCTTGCCGTAGAACTTCTGGCGGTAGCCGGCCCGCATCTGGCGGTAGGCGCGGTCAACGAGCTGAAATGGGTAGCTGCCCACTTTCACCTCGGGCAGCGCCACGGCCGCCGTGGCCAGCGCCAGCTTCAGCGGCTCCGCGGCACTCGTCACCCGAATGGTGTCCTTGAGGTGGCCCAGCTCCGACACCAGCAGCGTGACGGGCAGATTGGGCACCGAGAGGGTGAACTCGCCGTCGGCGTTGGTGGTGGTGCCGCGCGTGGTGCCGCGCACCACTACGCTGGAAAAGGGCAGCGTTTCGCGGGTGTCTTTGTCGACGACGGTGCCGCGCAGCTGCACCTGGGCCTGGGCGGCCTGCGCAAGCAGCAGCGCCGCCAGCAGCAGGCCCACGGGCCGCGCCGGGCGGCCAAAGGAAAGCACGAAAGAGAGAAAGGAACGCAGAATCAAAACGGCCGGGGTTGAGGTGAGAAGATAAACCGCTACGGCGCTAACGCCGCCGCGGCCCGCAAGCATATACGGCACCTGCAAAAGTAGGCCCACTCTAGCGAACCGCAGAAATCAGCGGTGCAATACCGCCTCTTTCAACACGGCCGTTAGTCCACCACAATTGTTGGTGCCCGCAGCCCCTACCCAAAAACTGCATCTTTACACTATGAAGAAGCCCCTGTTTCTACTTCTGGCGGCCAGCCTGCTGACCAACTGTACCGCCGAAGCGCAGAAGAACGCCTTGACCATTGCCTTCGGCTCCTGCAACCGCCACACCCTGCCGCAGCCACTCTGGAACGACATTGCCGCCCAGAAACCCGATGTCTGGGTCTGGCTTGGCGACAATATTTATGGCGACTCCGACGACCCGGCTGTATTAAAGGCCAAGTATGACGCCCAACTCAATCAGCCCGATTACGCGCAGTTCCGTCGGCAGGTACCGGCCATTATCGGCACTTGGGATGACCACGACTACGGCCGCAACGATGGCGACAAAACCTACCCCTTCAAGGCCCAGAACCAGCAGCTGGCCCTGGACTTTCTGCAGGAGCCGCCCGATAGTCCGCGCCGCCGCCAGGAGGGCATCTACGCGGCTTACACCTATGCCGTGGGTGGCAAAAAGGTGAAGGTGATTCTGCTCGACGACCGGTATTTTCAGGACACGCTCTACCGCAACGCCAACCAGGTATATCAGCCTAACCCCACCGGCGACGT
The DNA here is from genome assembly GCF_027359925.1 of Hymenobacter canadensis. Taxonomy (NCBI): domain Bacteria; kingdom Pseudomonadati; phylum Bacteroidota; class Cytophagia; order Cytophagales; family Hymenobacteraceae; genus Hymenobacter; species Hymenobacter canadensis. Next base: position 2,195,645 of record NZ_CP114767.1, read on the forward strand.
GCTGGGCGAGGCGCAGTGGGCCTGGCTCGCGCAGCAGCTCCGCGCCTCCGACGCCGATGCGCACATTATTGGGTGCGGCATTCAATTTCTGCCGCAGCAGCACCGGTTCGAGAAGTGGGCCAACTTCCCGGCGGCCCGCCAACGCCTGCTGGCCCTACTCACCGAGACGCATCCCAAAGGCGTTTTGCTCATCAGTGGCGACCGGCACATCGGCGAGATGTCGCGCCTCGCGGTGCCGGGCCTGGCGGCGCCGGTGCTGGAAGTCACTTCCAGCGGCCTCACGCACCCGGCCACGAATAACACCGGCGAGCCAAACGACCTCCGCGTGGGGCCGCTCGTGAACCAGAAGCATTACGGGCTTTTCCGCTTCCGCCAGAAGCGCCAGCGGCTTTTCGTCACGGCCTCTCTGCGCGGAGAAAACGGCCAAGTATTCTATGAGCAGGAGCTGGAAGTGAAATAGTATCCTGAACTCTACTCAGGCTTACTGCATCCTTCCGATTCCCGTAAATTCGCCCTATCACTCATCCTCCTCGATCTTGTCCTTCCCCCGCTTCCTTCCATTTCTGTGGCTGCTGCTGGCACTGCTAAGCCCCCCGGACGCCTCCGCACAGCGTCGTAAACAGGCTACCGCCAAGAAGAAGACAACCCGCACCCTACCGCGGCGGCCCACCGCGGCACCCGCCGCCAAAGCCCCGGCCCGGCCTACTACGCCTAAGCCCACCGCTAAAGCAACCAAAGCAACTCCGAAAAATCAGCCCGTGCCTTTCGCGGCCCAGCTGGCCGGCTCGCGCTGGGTTGATTCGGTGATGGCCACGCTCACGCCCGACCAGCGGGTGGCGCAGCTGTTTATGGTGGCCGCCTACTCCAACCGCAAGCGCATCGACGAAGACTCGATTACAACCCTGATTCAGCAGTATGGCATCGGCGGCATCGTGTTTTTCCAGGGCGGGCCGGTGCGGCAGTCGCGCCTTTTGAACCGCTACCAAACCCAATCCAAGGTGCCGCTGCTGGTGGCCATGGATGCCGAATGGGGCGTGGGCATGCGCCTCGACAGCGTGCAGCGCTTTCCCTTCCAGATGAGCCTGGGCGGCATCCGCGACAACCAGCTGATGTACGACATGGGCACCGAGGTGGCCGCGCAGTTCAAGCGCCTGGGCATGCACGTCAACTTTGCGCCGGTGGTCGATGTCAACAACAACGCCGCCAACCCCGTCATCGGCTACCGCAGTTGGGGCGAAGACCGGCAGAGCGTGACCGAGAAAAGCTACCTCTACATGAAAGGCATGCAGGATGCCAACATCCTGGCCGTCGCCAAGCACTTCCCCGGCCACGGCGACACCGACACTGACTCGCACCTGGCCCTGCCCCTGCTGCGCATCGACCGCAAGCGCATTGACACGCTGGAGCTGTTTCCGTTCCGCAGCCTGATGGCGCGCGGCCTGGGCGGCATGATGGTGGCCCACCTCAACATTCCGGCCCTCGACACCACCGGCATGCCCAGCACCCTTTCCCGGCCGATTACCACGGGCTTGCTGAAGCAGAAAATGGGCTTCGAGGGCATGGTATTCACGGATGCCATGAACATGAAGGGCGTGATATCGAAGTACCCGCCCGGCGACGCCGACGTGCGCGCCCTGCAGGCCGGCAACGACATTCTGGAGTTCAGCAAGAACATTCCGCTGGCCTTGCGCATGGTGCGCGACGCCATCAACGCCGGCCAGCTCACCCAGGAATCCATTGATGCGCGCTGCCGCAAGATGCTGGCCCTAAAGCAGTGGGCCGGCCTCGACAAATACCGCCCCATCGACCTGAAGAATATTACCGCCGACCTCAACACGCCGCACGCCCAGTACCTGAGCCAGCACCTCACCGAGCTGTCTGTGACGGTACTGCGCAACCAGCGCAACCTACTGCCCCTGCAGCGCCTCGATACGCTGCGCCTAGCCACGCTCACCATCGGCACCAAAGACACCACCGACTTCCAGCGCATGGTGGCCGACTACGCTCCGGCCCGTCACTTCTGGATTTCGGCCACGCCCAGCCTGGATGAGCTGACCCGGATGCGCGAAACGCTGAAGGGCTTTAATACGGTGCTGATTGGGGTGAACAACCTCGGCCGCCTGCCGGCCACCAACTTCGGGGTAACCTCGGAAACCAACGTGCTGCTGCGCGAGCTGGGCAGCCAGGGCCAGAAGCTGGTGGTGTCGGTGTTCGGCAATGCCTATGCCGTGGCCAAAATCCGGGACCTGGACCGCGCCGATGCAGTGGTGCTGGCCTATCAGGAAAGCAAAAACGCGCAGGACGTGGCCGCCGAGGTGATTTTCGGGGGCATATCGGCCAGCGGCAAGCTGCCCGTGACCGTGAGCGACAAGTACAGCTACGGCGCCGGCCTCAGCACGCAGGGCGGCACCCGGCTGCGCTACAGCTTCCCCGAAGCCGTGGGCATGAACAACAACCTCGAAGCCCGTGTGGACTCCATCATGAACGGCGCCGTGGCGGCCAAGGCCTTCCCCGGGGGCGAGGTGGTCATTGCCCGGCGTGGCGTGGTAGTGCTGCGCAAAAGCTACGGTACCCACTCATTTGCTGATGCGCCCAGCCAGGCCGGCCGGGCCAGCCGCGCCGTCCGCAACACCGACCTCTACGACCTGGCGTCCCTGACCAAAGTATCGGCGGCGCTGCCGGCCCTGATGCGCCTGCAGGACCAGGGCAAGTTCAACCCCGACATGACCCTGGGTGAGCTGCTGCCGGAGTTGCGCGGCACCAACAAGCAGGACCTGAAGCTGCGCGACGTGCTCACGCACCAGGCCCGCCTCAAAGCTTGGATTCCGTTCTGGAAAGACTACACCAAGCCGCGCGGCCTGTTCAACTCGCTGCTCGGCAAGAGCCCAGCGACCAAGGAAGTGTCGCTCACGCGGCCTTCGGAGCTTAGCCGCCGCTACTTCCGCCCCGATTCGTCGGCGCGCTTCCCGTTGCGGGCCGCCACCGGCCTGTGGGCCCGCCAGGATTTTCCGGAGCTGATAACCAAGGTCATTGCCGAGTCGCCGCTGAACGAGAAACCCGGCTACGTCTACTCCGACCTGTCGTTTATTCTGTACCCGCGCTTCGTGCAGGCCGCCAGCGGCAAGCCCCTCAACCAGTTCATCACCGACGAAATCTACCGGCCGCTGGGGGCCACCACGCTGGGCTACAACCCCACGCGCCGCTTCCCGCTGGCCCGCATCACGCCCACCGAGTACGACTCGCTGTTCCGCAAGCAGCTGCTGCACGGCACCGTCGATGATGAGGGCGCGGCTTTGCTCGGCGGCCTCTCGGGCCACGCCGGCTTGTTCGGCAATGCCAACGATCTGGCCAAAGTGGTGCAGCTCTACGCCTGGAATGGCAAGTACGGCGGCCAGCAGCTGCTCAAGCCCGAAACCGTGCAGGAGTACACCCGCTGCCAGTTCTGCCCCGACAACCGCCGCGCCCTTGGCTTCGACCGGCCCGCCGCCAACCCCACGGTAAACTCGGCCAAAAGTGTGTCGCAGCAGAGCTACGGGCACACCGGCTTTACGGGTACCTATTTCTGGGTTGACCCCAAGGAGGAACTGACCTGCGTGGTGCTCACCAACCGGGTGAACCCCACGCGCCGCAACAACAAAATCACGGAGCGGAGCGTGCGCTCCGGCGTGCTGCAGGTGGCGCTGGAAAGCGTGCGGCCGGTGCAGCGGCAGGCCGTGGAAACGACGGTGGAGGAATAGCCACCGCCGTGGGCACAAGCGCAACAATTCGGGCGCAACGGCTCTTGTAGTGGGGCACCTCATCTTTCACCCCTAACGCGCCCGCCATGAGCCAGATTCTACAGGAAGTTCTCGCTGCCAACAAGCAGTATCAGGCCGAGTTCGGCGACAAAGGCTCCCTGGCCCTGCCGCCGGCCCGCGCCTTTGCCATCCTCACCTGCATGGACGCCCGCCTCGACCCGGCCAAGTACGCCGGCTTGTCAGAAGGCGACGCCCACGTTATCCGCAACGCCGGCGGCCGCGCCAGCGACGACGCCATCCGCTCGCTGGTGATTTCCTACAAGCTACTCGGCACCAAAGAGTTCTTCGTCATTCACCACACCGATTGCGGCATGCTGCTCTTCACCGACGACATCATGCGCGACCTGCTGGCTAGCAGCCTCGAAACCGCTACTGTGGACGAAAACGGCTGGCACGATGTAGGCCAGGGCCCCGGTTCGGCGGAAGCCCGCAACATTGCCTTCCTGACCTTCAAGAACCTGGAGCAAAGCGTCATCGACGACGTGCAGCGCATCCGGCAGCATCCGCTCGTACCCGCCACGATTCCGGTGTACGGCTACATCTACGACGTGAAAAGCGGCCAGCTGCTGGAAGTGCCCGCCGCCACGCAAATCGGGCAGGCAAAGTAACCGGCCCTTCCGACCAGTATTGCAAATGCCCCGGCCAGCTGGCCGGGGCATTTTTTGTGCAACTTATTCACCTACTTGCGGCTCTATCCTACTATAATTCAATGACTATGAAACACACGTATCTGTTGCCCGCCTTTGCCCTGTTAGGACTGGTGTCGGGCTGCGCCAAAGATCCGGCCCAGGAATTCAAACTCTCGGCCGAGCAGCTGGCCTGGCAGCCCTACCGCACCGGCGAAGTGCTGCGGTTTGGGCATGATAAGAGCAGCAAAATCCGAACCTACCGGGTTATAGAGGTACAGGACCGTATGGAAACGCAGTACCAAAGCGGCTCGTGGCTTCCTTTTCCGCAGAAAGAACCTCCCCTATATCAATATCTCACGATTAAAGTTCAGCGTACCGATTCAACGTCGCAACCTTGGGTAGCTCTGGATATGCACTTATACAGTATGCCAGTGGGTGGCATAGAGCTACGAGCAGCAGCAGAGTGGGAATCGTTCTATAACACCTATTTACCAATCGATTCTGTCAATGCTGGAGTATCTATAGACACGCTTTATTACCCGGGCATAAAGCTGCTACCAACAGTACGCCTAGGGCCAACTACCCACCCACAGGTCATTTTTTGTCGAAACAAATACCCTAATTCGATTCCTGCTGGCGGCAAACGGAACCGCTATCTGTATTACGCCAAGAGGAAAGGCGTGGTAGGGTTTCAGGAAGACGGCTCCGGCCTGTGGTACCGGCTGCCCTAAGGGCTGCATAAAATTCGGCAGAACGGTAGTTACGGTAGCGGAGCCGCAGTTTTCTCTGTAGCTTATGGCCCTGCCAACTCCCCCCAACCGACCTCCCATGCTAGGACTCATGATGCAGGAGCCGCTGCGTATCGCCGGCCTCCTCGAACACGCCGAAAAGTGGCACGCTGACACCGAAATCGTGAGCCGGCTGGCCGAGGGCGGCCTGCACCGCTACACCTACGCCGGCCTGGGCCGCCGCAGCCGGCAGCTGGCCCACGCCCTGGCCCGCCTGGGCATGCAGCGCGGCGACCGGGTGGGCACGCTGGCCTGGAACACGCACCGCCACCTGGAGCTGTACTACGGCGTGTCGGGCAGCGGGGCTGTGTGCCACACCGTCAACCCGCGCCTGTTTTTCGAGCAGCTGGTCTACATCATCAACCACGCCGAAGACCGGCTGCTGTTCTTCGACCTCACCTTCCTGCCGCTGGTGGAAAAGCTGGCCCCCAGCTGCCCTAAGGTGGAAAGCTGGGTACTGATGACCGACCGGGCCCACATGCCCGAAACCACCACCCTGCCCGACCTGCGCTGCTACGAAGACCTGCTGGCCACCGAAAACGCCGAGTACGCGTGGCCGTATTTCGACGAGAATACGGCCTCCTCGCTGTGCTACACCTCCGGCACCACCGACCAGCCCAAGGGCGTGCTGTACTCGCACCGCTCCACGCTGCTGCACAGCTACGCTGCCTCCCTACCCGACTGCTTCAACTGCTCGGCCCGCGACACGGTGCTGCCAGTAGTGCCCATGTTCCACGTTAACGCCTGGGGCATTCCGTACGCGGCGCCGCTCAACGGTTGCAAGCTGGTGCTGCCCGGCCCCGGCCTCGACGCGGCCAGCCTCTACGAGCTCTACGAGACGGAGGGCGTGACCTTCACGGCCGGCGTACCCACCATCTGGTTTGGGCTGCTGACGTTTATGCGCGAGAAAAAGCTGCAGTTCACTACCCTGCGGCGCATGATTGTGGGCGGCGCTTCCTGCCCGCCGGCCTTGCTCAAGGCGTTTGATGAGGAGCTGGGCGTGGAAATCCGGCACGCCTGGGGCATGTCCGAAACCTCGCCGCTGGGCACGGTCTGCACCCTCAAGACCCAGCAGCTCAGCCTCAGCCCCGACGAGCAGTTTGCCATCCAGACCAAGCAGGGCCGCGCCATCTTCGGGGTGGATATGCAGATTGTGGACGATGCCGGCCAGCCCCTCCCCCACGACGGTGTGGCGTTCGGCGACCTACTGGTGCGCGGGCCGTTCATCGTGGCCGAGTACTTCCGCACCCTACACCCTGGCGAGCTGACCGCCAGCGGCTGGTTCCGCACCGGCGACGTGGCCACCATCGACCCCAACGGCTTCATGCAAATCACCGACCGCAGCAAAGACGTCATCAAGTCGGGCGGCGAGTGGATTTCCAGCATCGAGCTGGAAAACCTGGCCATCGGGCACCCGCATATTGCCGAGGCCGCCGTTATCGGCGTGCCCCACCCCAAGTGGAGCGAGCGGCCATTATTGGTGGTAGTACGCAAGCCCGAGGCCACCGTCACGGCCGAAGAGCTACTAGCTTTCTACGACGGCAAAGTAGCCCGCTGGTGGATTCCGGAAGCCGTGGAATTCGTAACCGAGCTACCCCACACCGCCACCGGCAAGCTCCTCAAAACGCAACTCCGGAAGAATTTCGCGGGATACCAATGGCCGTAGCAACTCCAACCTAATAACGCAAACGCGCCGGCTGCCTGTAGTGGCAGCCGGCGCGTTTGGTAACGAGGTCAAAACATTGCCGCGTTTCTGTGGCAGTTTAGTTGTCGGTGGTTGGGGGCTGGCTTTTCATTTTTTCCGCAATGGCCTGCTGCAGCTCGGGCATATGCTCCTGCATCCGGCGCTGCCCGATTTCCATGCCGCCTTGCATAAGAATCGGCATTTTCTCCAGGGCTTTGCGGCCGACAAGTGTCTGGTAAAACTTGGTCATTTCCTTAAGCTCCTTCTCCGTGAACTCGCGGGCGTAGAGCTGCACCAGGTCTTCCTTGATGACCGCCCAGCTCATGTACTTGTTGAAAAACTCACGGAAGACCGGCTCCATGGCTTTCACATTAGGGTTTTGCTGCGTCTGCATGGCCAGCATCCGGTCGATGGAGGTTGCTATGTTCTTTTCCGTGTTGGCCACTTCCAATGCCTCCTCGGCGGCCTTGCGCAGGCTATTGGATATAGGCTGGGCAGCGGCGGGAGCAGCAGGCGCCTGGGCCATTGCGGTAGGGGCAGCCAGCATCAGCGCGGCCGCCATAGTCAATAGATAATTTTTCATAGTCCCATAGATACGACATCCTGTTGATTCTGGCGCACTTTGTAATACCAGCAAGCCGGCCTCACACTTTGATAATCACACCCTTCTTATACATCCCCCACAGCACGCCCAGCCAGATCAGCACGCACACCAGCGCGCCGGCCAACGAGGCGTTGACAGGGCTGAAGTAGGGCGTGAAGAACGTGTTGTAGAGCCAGGCACGCAGCGTCACGTCGCCGACTTTAATCAGGTTGAGGGTTTTGGAAACGATGGCCGAGAGGAAGAAAACGGTAATGGCATTCACGCCGTAGGCCAGGGCCGGCCGGGTCCACCAGCCGCGGTGGTTTTGCACGTCCGTCAGCCAGTAGAGGGCCGCCAGGGCCATCATGGCCAGGCCGCCGGTATAGAGCACGTAGGAGCTGGTCCAGAGGCTTTTGTTGATGGGAAACCAGCCGTTCCAGATCAGGCCCAGCAGCACCGCCGCGCCGCCCGCCACAAACAGCCAAGCCACGCGGGCGGCCGGCTCCACGTCCTTGCGCCGCAGCCACTGCGCCGTGAGCATCCCGAGCAAACCCGTACCGATAGCGGGCAGCGTGCCGAGCAAACCTTCGGGGTCCCAGGTGCGGCTGTTTTTCCAGAGGTGGCTTTCGGTGAATACCAGCCGATCCAGCCAAGCGCCGAGGTTGGTGCCGGCCTCCAGGTTGGCGGCCCCGTAGCCGGGCACCGGCACCACCTGCAGCAGCACGTTGTAGAGCACCAGCACGAAGGCCAGCAGCCCGAACTGCTGCCGCCGCGTGGTTTTCAAAAACAGCACCCCGCACACCAGAAACACCCACGAAATGCGGGCCAGCACGCCCGGAATCCGGAGCGTGTCAAACTCAAACTTCGGATACAATGCCCCCAGCAGCCCCAGCCCAAACAGGATGGCCGACCGTTTCAGCACCCGAACCATCGTGCGGGCCTGGGTTTCAGGCTGCCGCCGCGCGCCATCCAGCGCATACACGATGCTGACGCCCACGATGAACAGGAAGAACGGAAAAATCAGGTCGGTGGGCGTGCAGCCGTGCCAGTGCGCGTGCTCCAGCGGCGCGTAGATGTGGCCCCAGTCGCCGGGGTTGTTCACCAGAATCATGGCCGCCACGGTGAGGCCGCGGAATACGTCGAGGCTGATGAGGCGGGCCGGCTGCGAGGCCTCGGCCAGCGGCACGGCACCGGTAGTTTCTACAGCAGCCTGGGTGGTGGTTTGCATGGCGGGATTAGCAGCAAGTATCAGAGAAGCGGGAATACCCAAAGCTATAAAATACGGCCACGCCACGAGCGTTTATTCGTGCTTACGGCCAGCGCGCAACGCACACGGCTGGCCTCCGCCCGAAGCAGAAGCCAGCCGTGTGTCCTACCCGCTTGGGTCAGCCTAAATAGCCGGATCTTCGGGCGTATTCACATTGTTTTCCCGCTCTACCCGCGGATAAGGGAAGAAGTTGCGGTTGCGCTCGGCCCCGGTTGTGCCCGGGCCGGGCCGGTTGAAGCGGCGGCTGTCATCGAGGCGGAAGCCCTGGAAGGCCAGCTCTACCTGCCGGTTGCGATAGATGTCGAGCAGCACGGCAGCCTGGGTGAGGGCGCCACCATACGCCGCCAGCCCAGCCCCGGGAGGCGCCGTGGGGTACGCAGCGGCACCCACGGTCAGGGTGGTGGCCGCCGCCGTACTGGTACGCACCCGGTTCAGCTCCGTCACGGCGTTGGGCAGGTCGTTTTTGCGGGCGTAGGCCTCGGCCCGGATCAGCAGCATCTCGCCGGGCACGTACACCGGCACCGGGGCGGCGCTGGCCGTGTAGAAGCCCGTGCCCCGGTTCTGGGTGGGGGTAGGCGAAGCCCGGGTATAGAACGGAATGCGTCGGTCACCGGCCTCGGGCGCCAGCGCGCCGGTCAGGCCCAGGTTCACGTCGGTGGGCTCAAACACGTTGCGGTTGCCGAAGGCCACCTCCGACACGGCGTTGCGGGCCAGCTCATCAAACGTGAAATAAGAGCGGCTAACCTGGTCGACGCGGGCGGCGGCCGCAATGGCTTTGTCGTAGTCGCCGGCCAGCAGGCTGTAGCGCGCAATCAGGGCCTGCAGGGTGTTGGCGAGGTTGATGCCGCCGATAATCTTACTGTTGAAATCGGCCGAAACCGGGTTGGCGGCCAGCTGGGTGGCCGCCGTTTCCAGCTGCGCCACCGCCGACTGCAGCGCCGCCACCCGCGGCACAAACGGCGCGTTGGTAGCCGTGGTGATGGGCAGCTGCTCGAAATACTGCGCCACCGTGCCGATGGCCAACGCCCGGAAGATGCTGGCGTAGGCCACAATGCCGCTGCGCGTGCCGGGGTCGGCGGCGTTGCCGGCGTTGGCTAGCACCAAGTCGGCGTTGGCGCGCACCAGCTGGCTCTGGGTCCAGACGTTGCGCACCACGCCGTTGAGGTTGGTGACGTTGCCGGCCCCGAGGCTCACGTTGAATTCCTCGATGTTGCCCACGTTAATCACCGTCAGCTCGCGCGTGCTCAGGCCCCCGGCCGCCACGGTGTTGTAAATCGGGCTCAGGGCGCCGCCCGTAGTAAAGCGCGACTGCAGGCCGTTGCAGACGGTAATCAGGCCGTCGGCGTTAGTGACCACCTGCTCCTGGCTGGCGGTGCTGGGGTTCAGGTATTCTTTGTCGCAGCTGCTGACCGTCAGCACGGTCAGGGCAGCCAGCGAAACCAGTATCTTTTTCATGGCGTGAATCGAAGTGAGGGAGAAAAGGGACAGCCGGGCCTAGAACGTGCCAGCCAGCCGCAGCTGGTAAGTGCGCGGAATCGGCACGTTGCCGAAGTCAATGGCTCGCAGCAGATCCGACGAGCCGCCAGCGCTGGTTTCGGGGTCGAAGCCCTTGTAGTCGTCCCAGGAGTAGAGGTTGCGGCCTACCACCGACACGCTCAGGTTGCTGATAGACTTGCTGACGGTAGGCAGCGTGTAGGTCAGGGCGGTTTCGCGCAGCTTCACGTAGGAGCCGTCATCCACCCGAAACTCCTGGGTGTTGTACACGCTGAAGATGTAGCCCCGGGGCAGCTCACCGCGCAGCTCCTTCTCGGCCAGGTCGCCGAGGCCCACGCCCTGCCGGGTGCGGTAGTCGGCGTTGAATACGTCCACACCCTGCACGGCATCGAGCAGCACGCGCAAGCCCAGCCGCTTGTAGGTGAAGTTGGTGCTGAACGAGCCGGTCCAGTCGGGGTTGGGATTGCCGATAACCACGTTGGCAATGCTGGTGCCCTGCGCGTAGCTGGGCTGGCCGTCGGAGTTGCGGGCCGGCGTAAAGGCCGTAGAACCGGTGCTCTGGCCGGTGGTGCGCTCATCCTGCGGGAAGCCCTGGGGCGTGAGCAGCAGCGAGCCGTCGGGGTTGCGGGCGTAGGCCGAGCCGTAGAACACGCCCGCAGGCTGCCCGTTCAGCAGATACACCGGCGCCCCCGTCACGTTGTCAATCAGGATGGCCGACGAGCCCACCAGGTCCACAATCTTGTTGCGGTTGCGGCTGTAGATGGCCGTAAAGTCCCAGCTGAAATCGGTGGTTTTAACCGGCGACACGCTCAATTGCACCTCCACGCCTTTGTTGTTGAGCCGGGCCACGTTCTCCACAATGGACGAGCCCCCACGCGACGGCGCAATCGTGCGGTCCACCACCAGATCCTTGGTTTTCTGGTCGTAGACCGTCACGCCCAGGCCCAGCCGGTCGTTCAGGAAGCCCAGGTCGGCGCCCACTTCCAGCTCGGCCACGCGCTCCGGCCGCACCCGCGGGTTGGCCAGGCGAGCGTTGGGCAGAAACGTGGCGCGGCCCTGAAAGGCCACTGGCGTAAACTGGTAGAATCGGTCGTAGCTGTCGATGCCGTTCAGGTTGCCGGCCTCGCCGTAGCTAGCGCGCAGCTTCAACGAGTTGAAGGCCGTGGCGTAGCCGGCATTCTTCCAGAAGCCCAGATCAGACAGCACCAGTGAGCCGCTCACTTTGGGGTAATACTGGTTTGTTTCGGAAGGCGAGAACTTCGACGACCGGTCGCGCCGGATGGCGGCCGTCAGGAAGGCAAGGTTGCGAAACCCGATAGTACCCTGGCCGAACACGCCGCTCAGATCAAACTGATCGAGCCCGTAGCTGGAGGCCACCGTGGTGCTGCCCGAGCCGCTGACCGTGGAGATAAACGGCGTCTGGTTCTGGCCCTGGGTGCGCACCAGCTCGCTGCGCAGGTACTGGTAGCTGTAACCGGCCAGCAGCGTCAGCTTGAGGTTTTCGGTGAACTGCCGCTCGTAGCCCAGGTTCACGTCGGAGTTCAACTGCAGCACGTTGTTGTTGGCGTTGGCCGCGAAGCCCAGCGGGTAGCGGGCCAGCGGCAGGCCGGCCGTGGCCTGGTACGGGTAGGGCCGGATGTAGTTCTGCCCCGCCTGCGAGTAGGTATCCACGCCCAGAATGTAGTCGAGCGAGAAGCCCGCAAACGGCGTTAGGTTCACCTGCAGGTCGCTGATGGTGCGGTTGATGCGCTGCGTGAACTTCATGTCCTCGATGGTGGACAGCGGGTTGACGCGGGTGGGTTCCACGGCCTGCAGGTTGCCGTTGAGGTCGCGCTGGTTGATGTCGTAGATGTTGTTGGTGATGTTGATGGAGTTAATGGGGCTGTAGAACACGTTGCCATTGGCTTTCTCGTTTGAGAAGCTGTTGTTGTAGGCAATGCCCGCCGAAGCCCGCGCCCAACTGGCGAAGCGTTGCTCTACGCGGGCCCGCAGGTTGTAGCGCGTGAAGTCAGTACCGTCGATAATGCCTTGGTTTTTCAGGTAGCCCGCCGACACCAGATACTGCGTCCGCTCAGCCCCGCCCGCCACCGATACGCCGTTATCGGTGCCGTAGCCGGTTCGGAAGATGTCGTTGAAGTAGTCGTAGCGGGGCACGTCCACGAGGTTGGTGGCCAGCTGGGTGGTGGCCCCGGCCCGCGTGATGCCGGTGGTGGTGGTGCTGGGGTTGGCAGTCAGCTGCTGGGGCGTTGGCGCCCCGATGGTGTAGAGTCGCAGCCCCGCAAACCCAAACTGCTTGCCATAGGTATTCACCGGCAATGATTTACGTAGCTCGTTGATGCTGAAACTGGTGTACACCGATACCCGCGCCGCGCCGGCCACGCCGCGCTTGGTGGTGATGAGCACCACGCCGTTGGAGGCCCGCGAGCCGTACTGCGCCGCCGCCGCCGCCCCGTTTATCACGTTGATGCTGGCAATGTCGTTGGGGTTGAGGTCGGCCAGGCGGTTCTGCCCGGCGTTGGCCGACCCGATATCCGGCCCCGCCGCCAGCTGCGACACGTTGGTGCTGTTGTTGCTCACAATCACGCCGTCAATCACATACAGCGGGTCGGAGGAGCCCCGCAGCGAGTGAATCCCGCGCAGCCGCACCGACATGGAGCCGGAAGGGTCGCCGGAGTTCTGCACGATCTGGGCGCCGGGCAGCTTGCCCTGCAAAGCGTTGAGGGCGCCGCCGGTGCCGCTCTGCACCAGGTCGCGGGCCGTTACGGTGCTGATGGCGTTGCCAAGCTCGCGCTTGTTCACGCTGATGGTGGAGCCGATAACCACTACGTCGTCGAGGTTCTGGCTGGCTTCGGCCAACGACACGTCGGTGGTGACGCTGGCGCTGCTGCCCACCGTGACGGTGCGGTTCTGGGTGCGGTAGCCGATGGTGGAAAACGTGAGGGTGTAAGTGCCGGGCGCCACCTGCACGGGCAGCGTGTAGTTGCCGTCGGTGTTGGTGGCGGTGCCGAGCGTAGTGCCCCCGAGCAGCACGGTGGTGCCGGGCAGGCCCTGCCCCCGCTCATCGGTGACGCGGCCCTGCAGCGTATAGGGCTGCCGCGTGCCATCCTGGGCCAGCGCTGGCACGGCTACCAGCACGCTCAGCAGCGGCCCGCCCAGCGAACGGGCCAGCCGGGCAAAAGAGTAGGAGTTTTGCATAGGTGAGAAGGAAAAAAGAGTGGGAAGTGAAGCGTAATGCTCAGGAAATATATACTATTATTCCTGTAAATAATACCAGCAAAAATCCTGTCGTTTTCTGGTACTCGACCCTCGCTTACATGCCTGCAGCGCCTGGTTTGGCACAGATAATTGGCGCAGGTCAGCCGCCCGGAATTTTGCTTAAAGGCTGTTTGAGTCTATGTACACGGTCATGCTGAGCCTGCCAAAGCATCTCTACCGCTTCGTTGCCAAAGTAATCTGATTACTACTCGGTAGAGATGCTTCGGCAAGCTCAGCATGACCGTTGCCACAGGCTTCCCCCCCCCTTTTAGAAATGCCAACGCACGAAGGCTTCGATGCCTTCGTATTCGGGCAGGCCCAGCTGATCGTAGAGGCGGGCGGTGGTGCGGTTGCGCTCCTCGGCGCGCTGCCAAAACTCGCGCTGGTCGGCACCCGGGAACAGCGGCCGGTCTTTCTGGCTCTGGTGCTTGAAGATGGCGCGGCGCTTGCGCGTGAGCTCCTGCGGGCTCAGGGGCACGGCCATTTCAATCTGGGCCACGTCCCACTCCTGCCAGGCGCCGCGGTACAGCCACACCCAGCAGTCTGAGAGCCAAGGCGTGCCCGCCGCCTTCAGCCGCCGCACCGCCTCGAAGATGGCCGCCAGACACACGCGGTGCGTGCCATGCGGGTCGCTCAGGTCGCCGGCGGCGTAGATCTGGTGGGGCTGCAGGCGGTTGAGCAGGTCGATGGTGAACTGGATGTCTTCTTCGCCGAGCGGCTTTTTGCGCACCCGGCCGGTTTCGTAGAACGGCAGGTCCTGGAAGTGGGCGCGGGTGTCGGGGTCGAGGCCGGCGTAGCGCAGGGCGCTTTTGGCCTCGCCGCGCCGGATCAGGCCCTTGATCTGCTGCACCTCGTCGGAATCCACCTGGCCGGGCTGCTTGTTTTTCAGGAAATCGGCCACGCGCTGGTAAAGCGTTTCGGCCGGCTGCTCGTCGAAGCGGAAGGCCTCGTCGTAGTCGGCCACGAAGTCGGCAAAGCGGATGGCCTCGTCATCGAACACGGCAATGTTGCCGGAAGTCTGGTACGCCACGTGCACTTCATGGCCCTGGTCCACCAGCCGAATCAGCGTGCCGCCCATGGAAATAACGTCGTCGTCGGGATGGGGCGAGAAGATGAGGGCCCGTTTGGGGAAAGGCGCGGCCCGCTCGGGGCGGTGGGTGTCGTCGGCGGTGGGCTTGCCGCCGGGCCAGCCCGTGATGGTGTGCTGCAGCTCGTTGAACACCCGGATATTGAGGCTGTACGCCTGCCCTTCGGCTTCAGCCAGCAGGTCGGAAAGGCCGTTTTCGTTGTAGTCTTCGTCGGTGAGCTTGAGGATGGGCTTTTCCACCAGCCGGGCCAGCCACGTCACGGCCTTGCGCACCTGGGCGGCGTCTTGCCAGTCGCTGGCCTGGCCGGCCAGCCAGGGCGTTTTGCGCGAGCTGAGCTCGGCGGCGGCGGCCTCATCGAGCACGGCCTGCACGGCGGGGTGGTGCTGCAGGTAGGTGGCCGGCACGGTGTCGGTGGGCTCGCCTTCCACCATGCGCTTTATCACGGCGGCTTTGCCCTCGCCCCAGGCCAGCAGCACAATGTGGCGGGCTTCCAGGATGGTGCCCACGCCCATCGTAATGGCGCGGCGCGGCACGTTTTCCTCGCCGTAGAAGTCGGAGGCGGCATCGGTGCGCGTGATGTGGTCGAGGGTGATGAGGCGGGTGCGCGAGGCGGCGCCGGAGCCGGGCTCGTTGAAGCCGATGTGGCCGGTGCGCCCGATGCCCAGCAACTGCCAGTCTATGCCGCCGGCCTCCCGGATCTGCTCTTCGTAGCGGCGGCAGAACTCGCCTACCTGCTCGGCGGGCACGGTGCCGTCGGGGATGTGCACGTTTTCGGGCCGGATGTCGATGTGGTCGAACAGGTACTCGCGCATGAACCGCACGTAGCTCTGCAGCGAGTCGGGCGCCATCGGAAAATACTCGTCGAGGTTGAAGCTGACAACGTTCTGGAAGCTCAGCCCCTCTTCCCGATGCAGCCGCACCAGCTCCTCGTACACCCGCGTCGGCGACGAGCCCGTGGCCAGGCCCAGCACGGCCGGGCGGCCCTCCTGGGCGCGCTGCCGGATAAAGGCGGCCAGCTCGCGGGCCACCTGCACGGAGGCCTGCTCAGAATCGGGGAAGATGCGGACGGGCACGCGCGAGGCGGCAGGGCTGGCAGCAGACATAGCAAACGGAACAGGTGGAAGATGGACACGGAAAGCGCGGAAAAATGGAGCTTTGACGGCAGCATTCAAAGTCAAATTTCTACTAAATAAAATACCATATATAGTTGGCTGCTATTGTGCAGCTTTCTAGCTTTAATCCCGACTTTTTTTTCTACCCACCGGTTATTCCGATTCATTCACCCCGGAAAAACCGCTAAAAAGCCTGCTATACGCCCTTTTTTATGGCCAACGCATTACTCTGTTGTTTGCTGTCCGCGTGCCTGTTCCAGGGCCGGCCGAAACCAGACTGCGACTAGCAGCCCGGTTTCGGCCGTTTCTTTTTCGCTTATCTCTCACTCACCCCACACCTTCCCCCCTTCCTCTCTATGAACAGACTCTACTTGCTAGCGCCGGTCCTGAGCGTGGCGGCGGCCCTCCCCGGCTACGCCCAGCAGAACCTGCGCACGGTCACGGGCATCGTGACGGATGCCACCAATACGCCGCTGCCCGGCGTGACGGTGCTCGTGAAAGGCACCACCAACGGCGCCAGCACCGGCACCGACGGGCGCTACTCGCTGCAGGCAGCCCCCGGCAGCACGCTCAGCTTCAGCTTCATCGGCTACACCAGCCAGGAGCGCGCCGTCGGACCCGACGGGGCTGTGGATATCAGCCTGAAGGAGAATACCACGGCCCTGAACGACGTCATCGTAACAGCCTTCGGCATCAAGCAGGAGCGCCGCCAGGTGAACTACGGGGCGCAGGAAGTCACCAGCAAGGACATCATCGAGTCGCGCCAGCCTAACATTGTAAATGCCCTGCAGGGCAAGGTGGCGGGTGTGCAGGTAACCAGTTCGGGTGGCGGGGCCGGCGAAGGAGCTTCCATCGTTATCCGGGGCGGCAACTCGCTCGATGGCGACAACCAGCCGCTGTTCGTGATTGACGGCATTATCATGGACAACACTTCTTTTTCGGAGTCGACGGCGCCGGGGGGCGGCTCGGCCTTCAACGGGTTGCTGGGCCGCTCGGTGTCGTCGCAGAACCGCGCCGCCGACATCAATCCCGAGGACGTGGAAACCATGACCGTGCTGAAAGGCGCGGCCGCGGCGGCCCTCTACGGCTCGCGGGCGGCCAGCGGCGCCGTTATCATCACCACCAAGAAAGGCAAAGCCGGCGTCGTGACCGTGGACTACCGCACGCAGGTGTCTGTGGACGAGGTAAACCGCCTGCCCAAGCTACAGGGCGTATACAAGCAGGGTGCGCTAGGCGTCTTCGATCCGACCACGCGTATTTCGTGGGGGCCGCAGTTTGCGCCCGGCGAAACGGTGTACGACAACCTGGGCGACTTTTACAAAACTGCCTACAACTTCCAGAACTACCTGACCGTGACGGGTGGCACCGAGAAAGGCTCGTTCCTGCTCTCGGCCTCGCACCTCGACCAGACCGGCGTGGCCCGCAGCTCGGAGTTCGACAAGAGCACCGTGCGGCTGTCGGGCACGCTGCAGGTATCGCCGAAGATCCGGGCGCAGGGCTCGGCGCAGTACCTGAACTCGGGGGGCCGCCGGCCGCTGCAGGGCCCCGGCCTGTTTGGCGGTTCGGGCGGCTTTATGGTAAGCTTGCTGACCTGGCCCCGTAACGATGACACCCGCAACTACCTCAACCCCGATGGCACCCGCCGCCGCCTGATTGGCGGCATCGGCAGCTCCGACGCCGACAACCCCTACTTCACGGTAGAGCGCAACCCGATTACGGACCGCACCAACCGCCTCATCGGCAACGCCCAGCTGACGTACGACCCCTTCAAGTGGCTGACCATTAGCTACAACTTGGGCACTGACTTGTATACTGAGCGGCTGCGCTCCGTCCGGGCGGTGGGCACCTCGCAGCCCGGCAACCAGGACGGCGGCATTTCGGAAACTACCACCCAGAACCGACTGCTCAACTCCAACCTGACGGCTATTCTATCGCACTCATTTTCGGAAAACGTGGGCGCCACGCTGCTGCTGGGCAACACCGTGGAGCAGGGCCTGCGCGAAACCACCGACATCATCGGGCTGGTGTTTCGCTCGCCCAACTTCAACTCCATCAACAACACCGTGAACCGCGGCGCGCTGACGACCAACTCGTTGCGGCGACTGGTGGCCAACTTCGCCCGCGTCAACCTGGATTTGTTCAAGCAGGTGACGGTGGAGGCAAGTGTGCGCCTCGACCAATCCTCGACGTTGCCGCGGCCCAACCTAAACAAGAATTACGGCAAGCCCTTCGTCTATGGCTCGGCTACGCTGGGCTACGAATTTTCGCGCACGCTGGGCCTCGACAACAGTTCCATTATGAACTACGGCAAGCTACGGCTGGCCGTGGCCGAAGTGGGCAAGGATACCGCCCCCTACCGCGTGGAGTCGCCGCTGGCCCAGAGCACCTACATCGGAGCCGGCTTCCGGCCGGGCTTCTTCGGCTCGAACGCGCTGCTCAAGCCGGAGCGCACCCGTTCCTATGAGGCTGGCCTGGACTTCCAGTTCCTGAAAGGCCGCCTGGGCCTGGATGCCGGCGTGTACTACTCGGAAACCCGCGACCAGCTGATTGCGCCCCGCGTCAGCCAAGCCTCGGGCTACATTCTGCAGTACATCAACGGCGGTACCGTTACCAACAAGGGTGTGGAAATTGCCCTGAACGGCCGGCCTGTGCAGACGGCTTCGGGCTTTACCTGGGACGTGCTGGCCAACTTCTTCCACAATCAGAACCGCGCCAAAAAGTTACCCAGCTTCCTGACCGAAGTCAACCAGTCGGATGCCTTTGTAATTGATGTGGCCCGGGGCAGCGCATTCCCCAACCGGCCCATCACGTCCATCGGCGTGCAGGACTACGCCCGCGTGACGGATACTTCGTCGCCGTATTTCGGGCAGGTGATTATCAGCCCCACCACCGGCTATCCGTCGGTGGTAGCGGGCACCTACGTGTACGCCGGCGACCGGGCCCCGCAGTTCACCACCCAGATTACTAACACACTGGCCTACAAAGGCCTGTCGCTGGCCTTCATGATGGACTTCCGCAAGGGCGGCGACGTGGTGAACGGCAACGAGTGGGTGACTGTGCGCTCGGGCCTGAGCAACAAGACCCTGGACCGCAACAAAACCGCCGTTATCGAGGGCGTGGTGCGCGCTTCCGACGGCTCGTATTCGCCAAACACGCGCCCCGTGGAGCTGACGCAGGGCTACTTCATCAACCAGATAGCCGGCACCGGCTGGGCTTTCGTGGAAGATGGCTCCTGGACGCGCCTGCGGTACGCTACGCTGGCCTACCGGCTGCCGGCCGCGTGGCTGGGCAAGAGCTTCGTGAAAGGCGCTGAGCTGAGCGTGACGGGCCGCAACCTGGTGCTGTTTACCAATTACTCTGGCGCTGACCCCGAAACGGCCGCGGCTGGTGCCGGCGTGCGCGGCGGCGGCTCCGGCGGCTTCGACTACGGCAGCACGCCCGCTACCCGCGGCGTGGACATGGCCCTGCGCGTGAATTTTTAATTGAATTGTTGCATTGCCTAATGGCTAAATGACTGAACGTTCAGCGAGCATCCAGAACAAATAATCATTTGCTAATTAAGCAATTAAGCCATACATAACATGAAAAAATATCTTCTCCTTCTGGGTTTGCTGGCAGGTGGCGGGGCCCTGAGCTCGTGCGAGAGTTTCCTCGACGTCAACACCGACCCTAATAACCCCATCAGCTCGACGCCTAACTTCCTGCTGCCCGGCGGCATTTCCCAGGCTTTCCAGCAGCAGATGTTCACGTCGCTGGTGACGGCTTACATCACGCAGCACATTGTGCGGCGGGCACCGGCCTCCAGCACCGACCAGTACTACTTTGCCACCGGCAACGGCAACAACACCTTCAACTACTTCTACTTCTACGCGTCGGGCAACCTGCGCGCCACCATCACGGCCGCCGAAGCGGAAGGCTCGCCCTATTATGTGGGGGCGGCCAAAATCACGCAGGCCATGTCCCTGGCTCACCTCACCGACATGATGGGCGACGTGCCGTTCACGGAGGCTTTCCAGGGCGGTGGCAACTTCTCGCCCACGTACGACCCGCAGGAGCAGATTTACGCCACCATTTTTCGGCTGCTGGATGAGGGCGAGCAGGAAATGTTGAAGCCGGCCTCGGCCAACGTGCGCCCGCTCTACACCACCGTGCCCAGCCCCAGCGGCGACATTCTGTACCGCGGCGACGCCACCAAGTGGATCAAGCTAGCCTACTCATTGCGGGCCCGCCAGTTGCAGCACCTCACCAGGAAAAGCACCTACAACGCCCAGGGCGTGCTGGCCGCCCTGGACAAGGGCTTCACCTCCTCGGCCGATGATGCGCAGCTGCAGATGGAAGTGCCTATACCGCCCGTGACGGGCAGCACCAGCATTTTCGGGACGGCGCGGGCCAACTTCGCTGGGGCCACGTTCTCGGTGAATCTGCTGCGTTACCTCAACGGCAGCTCCGCCAACGCCACCTACCCAGGCGTGACGGACCCGCGCCTGCCCGTAATGGCCACCAACGTGAGCGTGGGCACCAACCCCGGCGTATCGGGCGGCACGCCCATCGCCCAGACCGGCGGCGCCTCCGACTTCTACTCCGGCTGGTATGCCCGCGACCTGGGCTACCACGAAATCATCACCTACCACGAGCTGAAGTTCATTGAGGCCGAAGCGGCCTTCCTGGCCGGCGACCGGAACCGTGCCCTGCGCGCCTACCGGCAGGGTATTGAGGCGCACATCCGCAAGATTGGCGTAGGCGGCACGTTTGCTTCGCAGGGCCTCACCGTCACGTTCCCGATCCTGACCCAGCAACAGATTGATGGCTACCTCAGCAGTGCGGCCGTGGCCCAGACCGAGGCCCAGCTGGATCTGAAGCGCATCATGGAGCAGAAATACATTGCGCTGTTCCTGAATCCGGAGGCGTGGTCGGATATGCGGCGCTACGATTTCCGCTCCGATATCTATGTAAATCTGGCCTACCCGACGGGTGTGAATCCCATCTTCAACCCGGTTCCTGCCGACCCCACGCAACGCAAATTCCCACGCCGCCTGCTGCCGGCTCTCACCGAAACCCAGTACAACCCGCAGAACGTGCAGGCCATTGGGGGCCTCGACCCGGACTACGCTACCCGCCCCGTGTGGTGGGACCAGCGGTAGCGCTGCGCCGGTGTATTTTCTCTCCTTCTGATGTGCTCTCTCTATGCAGTTACTTTCTAACCTTCGAGCCCTGGCGCAGCGCCCGTGGCCCCTGTTGCTGGCCCTGGCCGGCCTGGCCGCCACCGCCTGCGACGACGACTTTGAGCCGCCCTACGCGCTTACCGGCGACGGTGGTTTCTCTACGATTGGGGCCGCGCCGGCAGGCCTGCGCACCAAGTATGCCCCTGGCGAGGTGGTGAACCTGCTGGTTGGCTTCAATGCTGCTGACAAAGTCCGGGACTTTACCGTGTTCCAGGTTATTGGCCGGACGGACTCCGCCATAGTAAGAACGCTGCCTCCCACCAACCCTGTTTTCGACTCGCGGGCGGGCATTACGTCCCAGCCGATTGCCTACACCGTGCCTAACCTGCCCAACCAGACGGCCGTGCGGGTGGATGTGACGACGACGTTTGAGAACGGGGCTACCCGTCGCCAGCGCTTCACCTACAACGTGGCGGCCCGCCCTACCCTGCGTTTCGGCACCACGGCCTCACCGACTACCATCACCACCTTCCGCAACAACCTGGCGGCCACGGCACAAGCTGAAAACGACATCATTGGGTACAATCTGGTGCTGAATGAAGGCGGCATTGCCACCGTACCGACTCCGCCTTCCACGGCCACGCTGTTTAAGAACGTGGATAGCCTGACCACTTATTACCGCATCGGCACGGGCCGGCGGGTGCGGACCAGCACTATCCTCAACCCCAGCACCGGCGCGGCCAACGCCCGCACCGTGGACGTAACGGTGCCCCGCGGCGCACAGGGCCAGGCCGTGACGTTCGTATTCAAAGCCTTTTCCGGGCCCGATTCGGCAGTAGTCACTACAGCGGCGCTCAACGTGGTAGCCCCCACGGCCCTGAGCCGGGTACGCACCGGCCGCGTAACGGCGGGCCCCAGCGCCCCGCAGGATTCCGTAGCCTTCGACCTGCGTCTGGGAGCCAACGTGGCGGCCAGCGCACCGGCCACTACCAAAGACCTGTTTGCCAGCGGCGTATTCGGCACCACGGTCAACCTTTCTTCGGCTAATACCACCGTGTACTACCGCATTCCGGTAGCCACGGCTGCCACCGGCTACTACACCACGGCTTCGGCCAATGCCGTAGGCACGCTGCTCTACCAGAATGCGGCTTCGCTGACCGGCATTACTGCCCTGCCCGGCGCCGTGGCTGCCGGCGACCTGTTCGCCGTGCGCGTGCGCGGGGCCGAACCCATGCTGCTTCGCATAGTGGGCGTGAAACCCAGCACGGCCGGCTCCACGGCGCGTGTCGTGTTCGAGTATCGCGCGTTCTAGCGCTGACTAGCACTTACCTCTCCCTGAACAGCCCGCTGGTACTTCCGGCGGGCTGTTTGCGTTATCATGACGCCAATTCCGAGCGTACCGGAAGCTATTACGGCCGTAAGCCTCGCCAGGCAAGCGGCCCAAGTCTGGGTGAATCCGTAATTTTGCTTATGCCTTTTACCGCCCGCATCAACGAAACCCTGGCCCGTCACGCATTGCGCGCTACTCCCATCCGGCGGCAGGTGCTGCAGGTGCTGCTGAGCCGGCCCTACGCGCTATCCAGCAACGACATCGAGCAGGCGCTGGGCGAGGCGGGCATCGACCGGATTACGCTCTACCGCACCCTGCGCACCTTCGAGCAGCAGGGCGTGATTCACCGCGTCATCGACGCCACCGACATCATCCGCTATGCGGCCTGCGCCACTGGCTGCACCGAGCACGCGCACTACGACAACCACGTGCATTTCAAGTGCACCACCTGCCAGCACACGTATTGCCTCAATCAGGTTTCCATCCCGCCAGTGGTGCTGCCGGGCCGGTTTCAGGCCGAGCGCAGCGACTACCTTATGTCGGGCGTGTGCAGCCAGTGCCGTCCCGTTGCCTAGCCTGCATTACTGTTCTATGCTGATTCCCTGGCTTTCCACGCGGCGCGTCCCGGTACTGTTTGGATGTCTGACGACACTGCTGTTGCTGCTGACTGCGGCCGGCACAGCCCAGGCTCAGGCGCCGCTCACGGGCCGGTGGAGTTTGCGCCAGATTGCCTTTGAGGCCCCCGCCACCCTGCCGGACTCACTGCAGGAAAAGCTCTTCCACAGCCCGGCCGCCGAAACCAACATCGGCATCAGCAACGGCGAGCTGACGCTGGTAGTGGAGTTTCGCCCCGACAGCACCTATACCTACACCACCACCCGTGGCGGCCGCCTGGTCCTCACCGAGCAGGGAACCTACTCCGTGCGCCGCAACCAGCTCTACACCCGCAGCTCCCAAACCACCGACGACCCGCTGTTCAACGGGCAGCTACTGCTGGAACTCACGCGCCGCAAGCTGCTGCTCCAGACGCCCATCTGGCAGCCCGAGCTACAGATTTTCGAGCAGCTGGAATACGTGCGGCTCCCGGCGAAAAAGTAACGGGGCCGTGAAAACGATGTAGAGACGCGACACTTCGCGTCTCGTCGTTGCTGACGTTGTTACGTTAATCGTCATGCTGAGCTTGCCGAAGCATCTCTACCTCCAACTAACCAACGGCCTTGCAACGAAGCGGTAGAGATGCTTCGGCAAGCTCAGCATGACGTTCCAATCAATTGCGCCTGCTTTTACACCCAACGTCAGCAACGACGAGACGCAAAATATTGCGTCTCTACATCGTTCAGCAGCAAACACCTACTACCGGCCGCCAAATATCCGGCTGAAAAAGCCGCGCTTTTTCTTGGGTTTGACTTTGGTCTTCACCTTCGTGACGGGGCCGGCCGAAGCGGCGGGGCGCGAGGCGGCCGGGCGCGGCGTGGGCACCACTACGGCGGGGGCAGCCGGGGTTGGGGCGGTGGCTACCGGGGCGGGTGGCGCGGGCGTTTCGGTGGGGGCCTGGGCTAGGATGATTTCGCCGGGACGGCCGGTGCTGCGCACGCTCACGGGGCGGCTTTCGTTGTGCAGCCTATCCACGGCCGTGAGGTAGTAGGCGTAGGCGTGGCCAATACGGGCCGCGGTATCGGTGTAGGCCAGCAGGCCGCCGGTGCGGGGGCGCACCACGGTCAGGATGCGGCGCGGATCGTTGGGGGTCGGCGTTTCGCCGTCCTCGAAGCGGTAGATGACATAGTACGCAGCCAGGTCGCCATCGGCGGCGGCCGGGGCGGGCTGCCAGGTGAGGATGTTGCTCGGCAGCGCGGCCGTGAGCGTCAGGCCCTGGGCCGGGCGGGGCGGTACGGCATCCAGCCACGGCATGGTGGGCACCAGCGCCGGGTACCGGAACAGGTTCTGCCGCAGCGAGTCGGTGGTGTGCAGCGCATTGGCCAGCAACGACTTCGCGCTGAAGAACACGCTGCCGCCCACTTCGGCCGGGAATGTGCGGTTGAAGCGAATCTGGCGAGGCAGCTCGCGCGGGTTGCGCCAGGTGGTGTCGGCCTTGGTGCTTTCCAGCATGCGGTAGGCCCCGTGCCCGATGTAGAGGTGGCGGCCGTTGGCGTTGCGCGCCCACCACTCCACCAGCACCGGATACTGCGCCACCTTGAAATTGGAGCTCCAATACAGCTGCGGCAGCAGGTAGTCGACCCAGCCTTGGCGCACCCACTCCAGCGCGTCGGCGTAGAGGCCGTCGTAGCCCTGGAAGGCCTTAGTGGCCGAGCCGTTGGGGTCGGTGGCTTGGTTGCGCCACACGCCGAAGGGCGAGATGCCGAACTTCACCCAGCGCTTGGTGCCCTGGATGGAGCCGTGCAGGTCGCGGATGAGTAGGTTCACGTTCTGGCGGCGCCAGTCGGCCAGCTTCAGGTTGTCGGGGTTGAAGCGGGCGAAGGCGTCCTCGTCGTGGATGGTCTGGTTGGCCTCCGGGTACGGATAGAAATAGTCGTCGAAGTGCACGCCGTCGATGTCGTAGCGGCTGACCACATCCAGAATCACGCGGTTGATGTACTGGCGCACTTCCGGCAGGCCGGGGTTATAGAGCAGCTTGCCCGAAAAGCGGATAAACCACTCCGGGTGCTGGCGGTACGGGTGGTTGGCGGCCAGCCGGCGCGTCACGGTGTCCATGGTGGCCCGGTAGGGGTTGAACCAGGCGTGAAACTCCATGCCGCGGGCGTGGGCTTCCTCAATCAGGAAGGGCAGCGGGTCGTAGGCGGGGTTGGGGGCTTTGCCCTGGGTACCGGTCAGCCACTTGCTCCAGGGCTCCAGGCTGCTCTGGTAGAAGGCATCCGACGCGGGCCGCACCTGCACAAACACAGCGTTGATGCCGTTGCGCTGCT
Organism: Hymenobacter canadensis; assembly: GCF_027359925.1. Classification (NCBI taxonomy): domain Bacteria; kingdom Pseudomonadati; phylum Bacteroidota; class Cytophagia; order Cytophagales; family Hymenobacteraceae; genus Hymenobacter; species Hymenobacter canadensis. The sequence continues at coordinate 2,220,755 of NZ_CP114767.1, forward strand.
GGGCATCAAGCAGCCGGATGTACTCGCGGCGCTGCTGCTCCGGCGAGAGGGTGCGGGCGCTGGGCCAGTCGATGTTCTCCACCGTCGCAATCCAGACGCCGCGCAGTTCGCGCTTGGGCGGCGTATCGGCGGCAGTGGCGGGGCGGCAGGAGGCGGCCAGCAGGCCGGAAGTCAGGAGCAGGAAAAGAGCGAGGCGGCCAGCGGCAAACAATCGGAACATCAGCACGAAAACAGGGAATCAGCCTGCAAATTACGCACATAAGCGGCCGGATTGGAATAGGCGCTGGTTTTCCGCCGGTCCGACGTCGCAGGCGTCCGACCGGTTGCCGTCCGCTTCGCCTTGACGATGCCACCCTAACACCAACGAAGCAACATCAGCACGCGGCAACCGGTCGGACCGCTACCGCCGTCGGACCGGCAGGACCGGCAGTTTTTCCAGCGCCGGACCGGCAGGGCCGGCGGGCGCGTGCAATGCGCCCCTACAGCGGCACGTCCAGCAGGTCGAACTCCGCCCAGCGGTGATGGTCGAAGTGCCACCATTCGCCCGGGTAATTGACGAAGCCGTGCGCGCTCATGGCGGCCAGCAGCCAGCCTCGGTGGCGGCGGGCCGGGGCCGAAACAGGCTCGTAGGCGGTGTGGGCGGCGGGCGTCAGGTCATCGAACTCGGTGGGCATGGGCAGCGGGTGGCCGGTGGCCAGATCCACGAGGCCCACGTCGAGGCTGGCGCCGCGGTTGTGGCGGGAGCCGCGCCAGGGCGGGGCGGCGTACTGCTCGTCCTGCACTTTTTCCCAGAGGCGCACCGTGGCGCGGTAGGGCCGGTAGGCATCGTACACAAGCAGGCCGGCGCCGTGCCGGGCCAGGGCGGCCTGCACCCGCACCAGATCCAGGGCGGCGGGCCGGGCCAGCAGCGCGGCGGCGCGGGCATAGAGCGGCGCGCCCAACAGGTTGTGGGGCGTGGCGTAGCGGATATCCAGGCGCAGGCCCGGCACCACCTCCGCCAGGTTCACCAAAGCGTGGTCGGGGTGGCGCTGCACCAGCTGGCGGTACTCGGCAGCGCTCAGCACGCGCGGGCCGGCGGGAGTCGGCTCATTCAGGTGCTCCGTCATGGGGCGTCGTCAGTGGGAGTGGCGCGGTAGTCGAGGCGGAAGCGGCGGAGGTCGGGGGCGTGGCGGCGGGGGCGCTGCTGCTCGTAGCGCAGCACGGCCTGGCCCAGGTCGCGCAGAAACGGGAAACCGATGGTGTCGTAGTCGTACTTGTCGTCGTTGAGGATGCCGTCGGAGTTGGTATATATGACGGCCGACAGCAGAAACTCCACGTTGCGCTCCAGGTCCACGACGTAGGCGTTGTCAATCAGGAAGCCATACGCCTGCCCGATTTTGTTGAACACCCGCACGCCCGACGGCAACGGCGCGATACCGCCGCCGCCCAGCAGAAACTTGGCGTAGGTGTCGGGGAAGTGCGCCACGTCGTAGCGTGGGGCCTGGCTTTCGCGGGGCAGCATGGAGAGGTAGCGGTGCAGGAAGCGGTAGTCGGCCTCGGCCAGCGCAAACCGCTGGCGGGCGGGCACGGCCTCCGGAAACAGCAGCGCCCGCAGCACCTGCTGCTGCTCCTGCAGCGGGAAATAGTTCTTGCTGCCCAGATCCAGCGGCTCGGGCACCAGCACCGTGTTTTCCTGCCCGTCCACGGCGCGCCCGCCCTGCATGTAGCCGCGCCCGATCCGGAAATCGGTGGCGGGCAGCGGCCCGATGTTATAGGCGGCGGGCTGCACGTAGAGCGGCCGGCTCAGGGTGGTATCGGCGTAGAACGCCAGCGGGTTGGTGTGGCGAGAGCCCGGCTCCTGGTCGCCCACGGAAAGCCGGTGGATCAGGCGGGTTTCGGGCAGGCCGCGGCGGCGCAGCTGCTCATTAATCTCCTGCTGCCCCACAAACTCGTAGAGCCGGTTGAAAGCGTCATTATCACTCACCAGCAGCACCTTGCGGATATATTGCCCGATGCTGGCGCGCCCACTCCGGGCCGAGGTGTCGCGCAGCACGGCAGTCTGGCCGGCAAAGGAGGTGTCGATGCGCAGCGGTGAGGCGGCGCTCAACTCCGGCACCTGGGCACGCAGGGTGCGCAGCTTCTGCAGGGCCAGCGCGGCGGCCGGCAGCTTCACGGTGCTGGCTGGATAGAAATACTGGGTGGCCGGCGCCCCGTAGCGGAACGTGCGGAAGTGCGGCCGCCCGCGCCCGTCGCGGTTGATCTGGGTGTACAGGATCTGCACGCGGTAGGCGGCCGGGTCGCGCAGGATGCGGCCGAAACGGGCCGTATCGGCCTGCAGCAGCTCGGTGAGCGGGTTGCGGCCGCGCTGGGCGGCTGCCGGCCCGGCCGGCGCCAGCAGCGCGGCGGCGGCAGTCAGCGAAAAAACAAAAGCCCTCATGCGGCGAAAGATAAAGTCTTCCGCCGCATGAGGGCTGCAAGGCAGTAGCGTGAAAGGCTCTTTCGCGCTACCAACGGGCTATTCAGCCCACTGGTCGTTTTTCTTTTTTGGCGCGCCCTCGTCGTTGGCTTCGTCGGTGCCTTCGGCACCATTGGTCTGGCTGGCGTTGCCGTAGTCGCCGCGAATGCCGCTGCCGTCGCCCATGTTCTGCTGGGTGCTGGTGGCTTCGGGGTTGCCGCTGGCCTGGGCGTCGGCATCGTGCTGGGCTGGGATATCACCGCCGGTGCTCAACTGGCGGCCTTCCTGCTCGGAGGCGGCGTTGGGTGTGGTTTGGGCGTTCTGGTCGGAATTTGGAGTTTGGTCGGCGCTCATGGGAAGGGAAGTAAGAGGATGAAGCAGCGTCGCAGCTGGATGGCCACGCTGCCCGGTTATACGCGCCGGCTGCCGCCGGCGTTGGCGGCCGGCATGGTAGTCCGGCAGCTTTTTGCCAACTTGGAAGCCGATTATTCCTTCTGGCTGCTTTTATCCCGACATGTCTGCTCCTTCCGATTCCGAATTTATCCAGCAAAAAACCGACGCCGAGCTGCTGTATCTGGCCCGCAACCCGGAGCTGTACCATACCGACCTGGTAAACACGGCCCGCCGGGAGCTGCGCCGGCGCGGCATCAGCCCCGACCCGACCACGGAGTCGCAGCCGATGGGCAGCCACCTGCCGGTGTATGCCGACGACGAGCCGGCGCCAGCCCTGTGGCAGCGCCCGGCCCTGTGGATAGGGGTGCTGGTGGCCCTGCTGCTTGGCGGGCTGATCTACTGGCAAAACCAGCAGGCCGCCCGCCGCCAGGTTGCCGAGCAGGCCCGCAAAGAAGCCGGCCCGCCCGTGCTGGAAACCGTGCAAACCCGCCTGATTCCGGCCTTCGATTCGCTCACTCGGACCCAAATTGCGCAGGAGCTGCGCCAGCTGCCGGCCGCCGAGCGCACCCGCGACACCGTGGCAACCCGCAAATACCGGCTGCTGGCCGAGCGCTACTGGAAAGCTGAAAACCAGAGCACCTTCCTGCTAAAGCAGCTGCGCCAAACCCAGCCCGACGCCACCCTGCCTGGCCAAGCCAGCACCGTGCTGGAAGAGTGGCACCGCCTCAACAAAGCCCTGGCCTACGACCACAAGCTCACACCCGTACTCTCCGAGCGGGTGGAACTGATGCGCCGCGCCGCTTACCTGCGCATGGATCTGCTGCAGAACCTGAGCGGCCGCTACGGCAATGGGCTGCCCATCTACACGCCCCAGCTCGTCAGGCTGCAGGATTCGGCCACCGTGATGCGGGAAGCCCTGCTCAGCCGCGACAAGTGGACCGCCCGCCTGCGGCGCGGCACGCTGTAAACCAGACGACCATCCTGGCTTAAGCAGCCTCATCGAGGAAGTACAGATTCTTGAGTATGCTGCCTTTAAAGGTGTAGTTGCGGGCCAGCAGAAACGTACTGATTGGGTGGTCCAGCGGATACAGCGGGTCGAAATCCTCGGCTTCCACCATCACCAGCCGGGGCCGATACACGCCGAAATCCAGGGATTCCAGCACCGGAAGGTCAAATTCTTCGGCGTCTATCGTGAGCAAGTCGAAGCGGGCCGGCGCGTGGCACTCGTTCAGGATGGCCGTGAGCGTGCGGGGCTGCACCTGCCGCGTGCGCTCAATTTCTTCGCCCTGCGCCAGGTACTGCGGCACGTACTGCGGGTCAGCCGTGGACAGGACGTTGTTGCCGAACTCCAGATACGCCAGCGGCTGCGACTCGTGCGAAACAAAGGCGCACACGGCCTGGTCGCGGGGCCGGATACGGCTGAACTTGCCAATCAGCTGCTCGTTGGCATCAATGCAGATACCGCGCCAGCCGCGCCGATACAGCAGGAACGTATTGGAAATGAAACGCGGCTCGTTGCAGCCCACTTCCACATAGAAGCCATTGTAGGTGACCAGCGGCTTGAGCAACGACTCGAGGAGGCGGTCTTCGCCGGTGTAGCCGTAGCTCAGCCGCATACTGCGCCCCAGCGGCAGCCGCAGCAGCCCCACCAGCACATACTTCAGGCTCCGCAGCCCTGACGACACCGGGCTCGACCACGAGAAAAACTGCCGGAAGCTCACGCGGCTTTCCTTTAGGACCAGGCCGGCTTGCGTAAATAGGGCCCGGGAGCTGGCATTGTGGTATAATTGTTTTGCCAGACGCTGTTGCGCCTGGGCTCGCAGAAATGCGGTAACATACATTAAAATAGATGACAAAAAGGCGTGGTGGGAAGGCGGAGCAGCAGGTCGTAAAAGCATAAATATAGTAAATTCATTCCCTTGGGATTCATCAAAAAGATAACATTTTATAGAAATAGTTACTATTCAGCTACTACCACCCACGGGCAGCTTGGCAGACTGCATACGCTGCCCGTGGGTGGCCGCTGGGTGCTGCTGGCCGGTTCTGGCAGAGTGCGTTCCCGGCTGCGGGCGTGGGCTGGTTCTTGATAGCGCTGAGCTTCTGAGCTCTGCCTTATGGAAACCCCGGTTCCTGAACCTCCTTTCGCGCACAAAACCGACGCCGAGCTGCTGCATCTGGCCCGGCAGGCTGGCTGCTACCCGGCCGTGGGCGCGGCGGCCGTGCAGGAGCTGCAGCGCCGCGGCCTGATTCCGGCGGAGCTGCCCGGAGCTACTACCGGGCCACCGCCCACGGCCGCCGCTACTGAGCCACAAGGCAGCACCCTGCGGCAAGCCGGCCGGCTGTTGCGGGCCATATTCCGGCCCCAGCGCGGCTACTTCACCACGCCGCTGCTGCTGCTGGCCAACCTGCTGCTATATGGCGCTATGGGCGTTCTGGGAGGCGTAAACCTGCTGGCGCCTGCCGGCTCCGACCTCATTGCCTGGGGCTCCAATTTCTCGGGGCTGGTGGTGGCCGAGCCTTGGCGGCTGCTCAGCGGCACGTTTCTGCACGGCGGGCCAGCCCACCTTTTCCTCAACCTGAGCGCCCTGCTCCTGCTGGGTTTGATGGCGGAGGCCAAAGCCGGAAGTGGGCGCTGGCTGCTGGTGTATCTGCTGAGCGGCGTGGGCGGCAGCCTAGCCAGCTTGTGGTGGCACAGCCAGGGCGTCAACTCTGTGGGAGCATCGGGGGCTATTTTTGGGCTGTATGGGCTGGTGCTGGCGTTGCTGCTGGGGCGCGGCGCGGCCCTGAGCCGCCAGGAGCGCGCCGGGCTGTTGGGGCTGCTGCTCTACTTCGCGCTCAGTAGCCTGGTGGGCGGCCTCTCGGGCCCCGCCGGCACCGACAATGCGGCCCATATAGGCGGACTGGCCACGGGGCTGGTAGCCGGGCTGTTGGGCACGCTGCGGCGCCGAATACGTCCTCAATAAGGCGTAGCTCAAGCGTTTCACCTGACCCATGCAACGCCACCTGCTTAATGCTACTCTCCAATTTGCAGCTAGTGGACACATGCGCCGTGGCCGAAAATTATTTTTTATATTTTAGGAACTTTTTTTTTGGCGCATGCAACACGGCATAGTTTTAGCGCGTCGGCTACTAAAGCAACATGTGCAGTTTGCTGATATCCTTTCTTACTTTTTTCCTCTCTTCCCAATTTCTATGAAGACTCTATTACCCTTGGCGGCCGGCGTACTGGCCCTTTTTAGCACTAGCGGCGCAATGGCGCAACAGGCCATTCCGAATGGCACCCTCGAAACCTGGGCGCAACGGGGCCTCTCTGAATCGCCACAGTCCTGGCTGACTCTGGACGACGTCATTGCGGAAATCCTGGGGCCGTTGCCCTTCTCCACTAATACCACAGTCAAGTCTACGGATAGGCGCAGCGGCTCTTTTGCGGCCAAGCTGGAAACCCAAAATTTTCAGGATAACTTCCCTGGATTTCTGGTGCTGGGAACTCGCATTGGCAACAGTAATACGCTTGGTGGGGGCATTCCATACACCGGCCGGCCAGCCAACCTGCAGTTCTACTACAAGATGACCGGCCCGGCCTCTGACTCCGCGGGGGTGCAGGTGGCGCTCTTCAAAACCGTGAACGGCAATCCCGAAGTTGTAGCTGACGCCTTTCAGATTCTGGCGCCTCAGGCTGGCTATACCCTGGTAACCCTACCCCTCACCTACCGCCGCGCCGATACGCCGGATACGCTGCAGATTACTTTTGCTTCCGGCCTGGCCGAAAACATAACGACTGGCACCGCCCTGTTTATTGACGATGTAAGCATGACCGGCACCGTGCAGGCGGCCCGAAATCCGGCTCTCGACGCGGCCCTCACGGTATACCCCAACCCCAGCCCCAACGGCGAATTCCGGCTGTCTTCGGTGGCAAACCCGGCAGTGGCTACTGCTCCTTATACCATCTCCGACGCCGCTGGCCGAATAGTGCGCACCGCTACGGCAGCCCCACTGAGCATAGCCGGCGGCCGGCCAGTAGAGCTGCGCGGCCTGCCTGCGGGCGTGTATCTGCTCCAACTCAATACCCCCGACGGCCCCGTTACGCGCAAGCTTATCCGGTAAACGCTCGTCGTACGCGCACCCCGTTTGCTTATACTCCTTTCGTCGGCTACGGCCGGCGGAGGGAGTTTTTTTATTTCCGGCGCAGCCGCACACAACAACATCAACCCGCTAATCATCACCTTTTTATGTGATTCACTGGCAGCTGCACACGTGGTATCTTTAGGATAGGTCAGCAGAAGGACTGCGGGCCTGTTCGCTCCTTACCACTGCCCGGCTATGAAAACGCTACTCTTTGTTACCTTTTGGCTTTCCTTTTTCACTTCCCTCCAACCGGTTTCGGCCCAGAGTGTACCCAACGGCGGCCTGGAAAACTGGACCACGCAGGGAGCCGCCGAATACCCGGCCAGCTGGCTCACCACCGACGCCGTTTATGCCGGGCAGGGCCTGCCCCTGACGCTGGGCACCGTCACGAAGAGCACCGACCGCAACTCCGGCAGCTTCGCGGCCAAGCTGGAAAGCAAGGCCGTATTCGGGGTGCAGTTTCCCTCATTTCTGATTCTGGGCTCGCGCTTTGTCAACTCCAACACCTTCGGGATTGGCGGCATTCCGTTCACGAGCCGACCCGCTTCGCTGCAGTTCTGGTACAAACTCACGCTGGCTTCCAACGACTCCGCCGGCGTGTATGTGGCCCTGACCCGGGGTGGTGGCCCAACTGCTCAGCTGGTTGGGGCCGGGGCGGCCATTTTGCCGGCGCGGGCCGGCTACGGCCAGTTTTCGCTGCCGATTACCTACGCCGTGGGCGTAGCGCCCGACTCTTTGCGGCTGTTTTTTCTGTGTGGCACCGGCGGCGTGGCGGCCAGTTCGTCGTTGTGGATAGATGATATTGGCCTGGCCGGCGCGGTAGCGGCCACCTCGGCCCCGGCCGCCACGCAGGCCGCCCTGAGCATCTACCCCAATCCCAGCGTGTCAGGCGAATTTGTCCTGGCTTCGCTCCCGCAACCCGCCGTAGCTACGGCGGCCTACCAGATTTTCAATGCCCAGGGCCAGCTGGTCCGGCAGCAGCCGGCCGCGCCGCTCAACGAAGCCAGCGGCCGCCGCGTAGATTTACGCGGGATGCCGGCGGGTGTGTATCTTTTGCACCTCAGCCCGCCCGATGGCCCGCTGCTGCGCAAACTTCTGATTCCGTGACCAAAAAACCGCCCCTCCCTGATCCGTCAGTTTCCCTTACTCCTACCTCGGACTCCCCGGCGCCCGACGGGGCCGCCCCCATTGCGGCCAGTTCGCCGGACCCCACCGCCCCATCAGCCCCGGACGACGACGCTTTACCAGAGGAGATGCCGGCGGCGGCGCCTTCGCGCTGGAAGCGGGCCATCCGGGCAGTAGGCCGGGCGGCTACGGTGCCCTTCAACACGGCCGGCTTTCTGTACCGCACGGGGCAGGAAAACATCCATTTTACCCTACCAGTGCTCAACGGAGCCTTCGGCGACCAGCTTGCCGAGCGCCAGGACCGCCGGGCTATTCTGATGAGTTTCCGCCGCCACGCCGCCGACGTGCCGGTGTCGGCGCTGCGCCTCACGCCGGGCACCAAAGGCCCGCGCAAGGTGGTGGTGTTCCTGCACGGCCTCATGGGCGACGAGGTAATCTGGCAGGCTGGCTCGGGCGAGGGCGGCCTGCGCTACGGCCCGCGCCTGCAGCAGGACACCGGCGCCGTGTGCCTCTACCTGCGCTACAACACCGGTTTGCACATCTCCCAGAACGGCCAGCTGCTCCACGCCCTGCTCACGGAGCTGCTCGCGGCCTACCCCGATGCCATCGGCCGGCTCTCGCTGGTGGGGCACAGCATGGGTGGGCTGGTTATCCGGTCGGCGGGGTATTATGCGGCCCAGGCGCCGCCGCCGGAAACCGGCGTTTCGTGGCTCACGCACCTGCAGGATGTGTTTCTACTGGGCGTGCCCAACGACGGCTCGTTTCTGGAGCAGAACAGCCACTTTACCTCGGTGGTGCTACGCAAAATCAACCTGCGCCCCACCCGCTTCATCAGCGGCCTGATTGACAAGCGCAGCAACGGCATCAAGGATCTGCGCCACGCCATTCTGGTGGATGACGACTGGCAGGACCCGCACGCCGACGACCTGTTTCCGCCCCGCACGCTGGTGCCGCCGCTGCCCGGCGTGCGCTACCATGTGCTGGTGGGCTCGCTGCTGAAATCGGCCAATTCCGCTTTGCACGACTACTTCGGCGACGGCCTCGTAGGGGCCGGCAGCGCCCTCGGCCGCGTCTTCGGCGACCCGGCCCTGCCGCCCGAGCAGCAGATCAGCACCCGCGTGTTCCCGAAGCTGCACCACGGCACCCTGCTTTCCAACCCCGAAGTATACCAATACCTGCGCGACCGGGTGCAGTAGCCAACCCCCATTTTCACCCATCAAAAAAGCAGCCCAGAAACCTCCATTACGGGGATATCTGAGCTGCTTTTCTTTTTGAATATAAACTCTGGCTACTCCTTTGTACGCGCCACAATCCAGGCGTGCAGGGTTTCGAGGGTGGATGTGGACACTACCGGGCGGGGCTGGCCGTTGAGCAGCGGCCACTCGGTGGTGGGCGCCTGAAACAGGTGGTTGGCCCCCTCGATTTTCTGGGTGGTCACGCGGGCGTTGCCTTTCAGGCCCTTGCCGAGCAGCTCCAGGTTGGTCTGGGCCTCGGCCATATCGTCGGCGGTGCCGTGCAGCAGCAGTACCGCACCCCGGGCTTGGCCAAGCTCCGGGCGCGGGTCCAGCTGCACGTAGTCGCGGTACCAGGGCGAGGTGAGGCGGGCTACGGCAGCCTGCACTGCTTCCGGTGGCAGGCCGGGCGCATCCTGCCGCACCATATTCGCCACGATGGCCTGCGCCTGAGCGGCGTCGGGGCTGTTGGCGATGATGTCGAGCATGGTGCGGCGGCGTTTGCGCTGAACCTCCATTCGCTTCTTGTCCTCTACTTTCTGGCGCAGGCGCTGCTGCTCCAGAAACGTGGCCACCTGCGCCGAATTGGAACCCGAAGCCCGGAGCTTGTTGGCCTGCGTCTGGGCCTGCTGGCGGGCCACATCCTGGCGGCGGGCCAGACTCAGCAGGGCCGTATCGGCGGCGCCGGCCCGCAGCAGCAACGACGGGCGCTGCTCCGAGAGCAGGTCGGTGCCGGGCAGGCCGGCAGCGGCCAGGGCCACCGTGAAGTTGGGCGGCAATGTTTGCGCCGCCGCCAGCAGGGCCACGTTGCCGCCCTGCCCGTGCCCGATCAGCCCGAGGTGGGCCACATCAATCATCGGCCGGGTGCGCAGAAAGCTCAGGGCCGCCTGGGCGTCGCGCAGGCGGGCCGCCACGGTAGCGGTAGCAGAGTCGCCGCCCGATTTGCCGATGCCCCGGTCATCAAGGCGCAGTACGGCCACGCCGCGGCGGGTGAGGTAGTCGGCCAGGTTGCCGAACAGAGCGAAGTCGCCGTATTGCGCGTCGCGGTTCTGGCTGTCCTGGTCGGAGAGCAGCACCACGGCCGGGAACGGGCCCTCGCCGGCGGGCACCGTGAGCGTACCGGCCAGCTGCAGGTGGTCGGTGGCGTTGGGCACCGTCACTTCCTCCACGCGGTAGGGCGGCGGAAACTTGAAGGTTTTGGGCGCCAGCGGCACGGCCGGCGGCACAAACAGCAGCGTGAGCGGCGTGGAGTAGCCGGGCTGCTGCCATACGCCCAGCAGCTGCAGGCCATCGGGGCTGCGGCGGCCCACAAAACGGCAGCCGGCCTGCTCGGCCTCAAACATGAGGGTGTCGCCGCGCGGCGTGACGGTCATCGGCTCCCGGTTGACGCGCTGCATGGGCACATCAAGCACAGCAAACCGGTTGCCATCGGCCAGCTCCGTGACGGTAATGGCCAAAGGCAAACTGCCGCCGGGCACGGCCAGGGCACCTTTCCACTGGCCTTCCAGCGAGTAGCGGCCGGGAGCCGGGGCCTGAGCCCGCACCTGGGCGCCAATCAGCAACAGCAAAAACAAGAGCAGCACCACTCCGACCCACGTTGAGCCGAAAACCAACTTTTTCATACTAACAAGAAATAAGCGAAGCACCAGTTGCCGGCTTGTCGGCGCGTAGCGGCCGCAATTTCGGGAGGGACCGCCCAACCGGAAGCCACTATTGGCCCGGCCGCCCCCAACAGCCGTTCAACCAACTGTTCTGCTCGGCTAACGCACTGGCCCTACGGCAGCAAAACCCGGTCGATGACGTGCACCACGCCGTTCGTGCACTGCACGTCCGGGATGACCATGGCGGCCGGCGTGGCATTGTTGGCCCCTTTCACCGAAAGCGTGCCGTTGCTGAAGGCGCCCAGGGCCAGGCGGCCGCCGCCGGCCGTGGCTACGCTGCTGTTTTCGGGCAGTTCGGGCGTGAACTGGCCGCCGGGTACTACGTGGTTGAGCAATACAGCCGTAACGGTGGCCTGCGGGAGCTTGCGGATGTCAGCCGGCACGTTCAGAGGCACGTTCAGCGCTACGCCCAGATCTTTGAAGGCCTGGTCGGTGGGGGCAAATACGGTGAGCGGTGCGCTGCCGGGCGTGCCCGACAGGGCGCCAGCCAGGTTGCAGTACAGCACGGCCTCTACCAGAAAGCTCAGCTCGGGCTGGGTAAACACCTGCGCATCCTTCAGCGCTACGGCCGACTGTACGATGTCGACACCGGTGGCCAGCAGCACCTTATCCACGGCGTGAACGGTGCCGTTGGAGGCCCGCACGTCGGTAGCGACAATCCGGGAACCGTTGACGTAGAGACTGCCGCCGCGGCTGATGATGCGGCGGTTCGGCCCCAGCGCGGAAGGCGAAACCAGGCCAGCCTGCAGGTTGGCGGCGCTGAGCGTGCCGCCCGTGACGTGGTAGAGCAGGGTGCTGCGCAGGAACGGCTGCTGCAACGTCAGCAGGTCGGAGGCCGAGTTGAGGCCCAGCCGGCCGAAGCCTTCATTGGTGGGCGCGAATACCGTGTAGTTGCCCTGCGGGTCGCCGGGGTTCTTATTGGACAAAATCGTCACAACGTCGCCGCGGATAGCCGCATCTTCCAGAATCTGGAAATCCGGATTG